>JBOGFX010000036.1:0-16382 GCA_050743805.1 Acidimicrobiales bacterium | reverse complement strand
GAGCCCGACGAATATGACGTTGCTCGGGTCCTGCGGTTCGAGAGAGGCCGTGGCCTCGGCGATGTCATCGAAGGCTTCCGGAGCACGCACCAGGCCGAGAGGTCGCCCCGCTCGTGGCAAGGAGTCTCCGAGCCCGCTCTCGTCCATGCGGACGCAGCGGAACCCCTCGCTCGCCCAGCGCCTTGCCAGGTCGACCCAGAGCCGATTGGGGCCAACATGCCAGTCGGTCCCCGAGTTCAAGATCACCACCGTCGGGGCTTCGTGCCGCACGCTTGGAAGTGTCTCGATCGCAAAGAGCCTCGCCGTCCCGAGCCGCAGGGCTCGCTCGGTGAGTCCCGCGGAGCCACCGAGGAAGGCCGAGTCCTGCGCTGGGACCGTGACCGAGCTCGGTGGGCATCTTGGTTCGCTCAGCCATCTTGTGACCATCTCCATGGTGTGCCGAGGAAGCTGGCGGCGGCCCGGATGCACCTCGAGCATGTCCTCCTGGCCGCAGGCTTCCCCCACCTGGTGCCCGGTGCCCAGCCGCTCCAAGAGCTCGAGCCGGCCCGGGTGGTTGGGGCGGGCAAGCAACAGGATCCGCTCAGGGGGGACGGGCGGGTCCTTCGTGCAAAGCGCTTTGAGGTCGGACACCGTGTCCTCGCCGAAGACGAAACCGGGCAGCTCCACGCCGGGCCCCTCGATCGGCTCGACGTCGCTGTGCAGGGCACCCAGCGCCGCCTGCTCCCGCAAGAACGACCGTCCCGACGAGCATGGGTCCCACAGGACGAGATCGGCGATTGGCCCCAGCCTGCCGAGCGAGGCTGCCGCCAGCAGCGCTCCCATGCGCATGCCAAGCAGCGAGATCCGCTCGGCACCGCACGCCCCAGCGAGCTTCACCGCCTCCTCGATGCTCGAGAGCCATGCCTCAACCCGTGCCGGCCCGTCGTCCTCCCCGCTCGAGTCGCCGGTTCCCTCGTAGTCGAAGCGGACGGCGACCATCCCGCTCCTCGCAAGGCCGCGGGCGAGCTCCCTGTAGCAGGATTGAGTCGCAGCGAGCTCGAGGGCGAGTGGGGGACACAGCACCACCGCGCCGCGGGCAAGGCCCCCCACCGGAGAGTGCACCCATCCGAACAGGGGGTGGCTCTTGGGTCCGAACCACAGCGGCTGACCCGCCGGCCGTCGCTCATCGTCTCGGCGCCCCACGGGCACGCTCATCGGCTCAGATCGAAAAGCCGGGCGCGCACCGCTCTCGGCCAGGCTTTCGGGTCGGTACCATGGCGGTCGAAGAGTGCGACCGCGATCCGGTCGATGCCAAAACCCACACAAGCGCTGTGGGCCGTCGACCCTGCAGACGTCCTGATCTCGAACGGGTCTGCGAAGTGGTCCCGGTGGCAGTTCGCCGACATGAGAGCAACCTTGGGGCCGTCGCCGACCATGGCGATGCCTTCGAACTTGAGCTGCTCTTCGCGCTGACTCGAGGCGAGCGCCGTGCCCAGGCGACCGAAGAAGGGGTCGTTGGCCGGGGCGGCTTCGACGTCGAGACCGAGCGAGCCGAGCAGCTCGAGGCCGCGCTCCAAGCCGGCGTCACGGTGCGAGACGGCCGCCTCTGGCTCGCCCAAGAAAACGATCTCGTGCATGGAGAAGCACTGCATCCGCATCGGGTCCCCGCTCGGCTCGTGCCGGAAGCACTGGGCGCTCACCTCGAAGAGAGCGCCATCATCGGGGAGGACGCCAGTGCACAACGGGTAGAGCCCGTAGCACGCCGCCGGTGCCAGGACCACCTGGCCGGGGGAGAAGTGCTCCGCGCTCATGGGGTCGACCTGAAGGCTCCGCACCAGCGCTGCGTGCTCTGGGTCCTGACCCGAGAACACGTGGACCGAACCGACCAGGTCGCTGAAGGAGGCGAGATATCCGGTGGCAACCATTGTCGAGCGGGGCATGACCGCAGGCAAGTGGAGCGGGATCGCTCCGAGCGCGGAGCCGAGCCGCCCCACCATGGCATGGACTCTGGCACTGACCTGCTCGTAGGCATGTGAGCGCACGTACAGGCCCTCCACCGTGGTGGCCCTCAACAGGCCGGCCTCAGACAGGCTCTCGGAAAGGGCATGTCTGAGCGGCGTCGTGGCGGTGGCCGTCACGCGTTCACCTCGGTCAACTCGCTGACCGCCGTCTCGATCGCGGCGACCGAAGAGAAGGTGGCCTTCTTCAGCATGTGTCCCGGGAATTCGATCGAGAAGCTCTCTTCGAGGGCGAGCATGAGGTTCACGCTCGCGTGCGAGCTCATGCCCAAGGCGAACAGGTCGGAGTCATCGTCGATCTCGCTCATGGAGGTGGCGAGGCGCGCGTTCTCGACAACGATCTGGCGGATGAGCTGGCGCGGATCTTGAATGGTCATGGCTGGGAGGCTCCTATTTTTGGCGATCGGGGGAGCGCGAGCGCGGACCCGACGACGAAGGCCATGCAAAGCCCGGCCGCGCAGGTGAGGCTGAGCGAGAAGCTTTGGAGGCCCGCTTCGTCAGCCAGTTGGGATGCTTTGCCATGGAGAGCGAGGTCGTAGTGGCCCTTTCCCAGGCTCAGAACCTCGATGGTCCTCCAATCGGGGATCTCGGCCTTGGGTTGGAGCGCCTTGATGGTCGCCTCCTTGGCGGCGAAACGGACCGCGAGGGCCCGGGGTGAGATCGTGCCTCCCACGGTGCAGCTCGCAACCTCCTCGTTGGTGAAGAGACGCTCGAGGTAATGCTCACCCAGCCGTTGAAATGACTCGGCGACGTCGTCCACGCAGACGAGGTCTATCCCCACGGCGAGGTCGTGCCCGCCCACAGCCGTCACGCCCGCGCGCCATCGATCGCCGCGCTCGGAGCGCTGGCGGTGATCGCCGATCGGACCAGAGCGAAGACGCGCGTGAGCTCCCGGCGCATCGGCGGAGCAAGGGCCAGCGTGACCGGGGCGAGCAGGACCAGGGCGGCGGGCATCCCAAGCAGCGGAAAGAGCACCGGGGGACAGAGCACCAAAGCCCAAGGCAGGAGCTTGCGGTAGCCGAAAGCCAAGAAGGAACGCACCAGGGCGTCGGTGTAGAGCACCGACACCAGCGCTATCAGGGCGGCCACCCCGTAGCCGTCGATGCCCATGATGGGCACGAGCACGAATGCGGCAAAGCCGAGCACGGCGCCCTTGAGCGTGTTCGCCCGAGCGACGGCCATGTTGGCACCCCTCGTGTACAGGAAGGTCGACTGCACGAACGCCGGAGTGCCCACGATCACTGACAGGGCGAGGACGCTGTAGAGCGGGACCGCTGGGGCCCACACAGCTCCGAAGATCACAGGGACCAGCCAGCGGGCGAGCACTCCGAAGGCCGCGAATGGAATCGCGAGGGCGAGCATCTGCAACATGGAACCTTCTTCGATGGCATAGCGCAGCCGGGCAAGGTCTCGGCTCGGGACCCGCGACAGCGCCGCCATGCCGAGGCGCCACACGCTGCGTTGCGCAAAGCCGATCGTGCCGACGAGGCGTTGAGCGAATGCCACGTACCCCACCCCGGTGGCTCCGAGGAACGTGCCGACCACCAGCGGGTTGACGAGGGTGACGAGATAGGTGGTCCACTGCGAGGTCGAATAGGAGAGCCCGGCCTTGAGCATCACCTTGAGGTCGGCCGGTGACCAGTCCCAGCGTGGCGCCAGCCCCGAGACCGCCAGGCTCGCCGCGAGCAGCCAGGCTTGGCAGGCGAAGAAGCCGGTGACCAGTGCCCAGGGGCCGGTGTGGTCGAGAGCCATTGGCACCGCAACCGCGTAGAGGACGATGTCACCTCCGAGCTCGATCAGGCCCATGGCCCGGTAACGGAAGTTGCGTTCGATGCGCGCTTGAGCAGGCGCCCACAGCACATTGATCGGGATGCTGAGCAGGAGCACCCGCAGTGGTTCCACGACGCCGACCGGGCGGAGAAGGCCGCCGCACAGGTAGGTGAGGCCCTCGGCGATCAAGGTGACGGCGAGCGAGGTGACCACGAGAAGGGTGAATGCCTGGTCGTAGCGTTTCGGATCGAGCTCACCCGGGACCTTGATCAAGAACACCTCGACCCCGAGCTGGGCGAAGCTGACGACGAAGAGCGAAAAGGCGGCCGCGGCTGCGTAGAGCCCGTAGGAACTTGGTCCGATCAGCCTCACGACCAAGACCACGCCGGCAAGCCGGATGACCATGCCGATGGCCTCTCGAGCCACCAGGTAGCCACCTCCTTTGACCGCGACCTGGCCCAAAGACCGGCTCACGGGGAGCCCGGGATCTGGTTGCGGGGCACCCAAGGTGCTAGCTGGGCCCGCCCGAGGTCGGGCCCGCTCGTCACGTCCGGAGGGCTTGGGCGGCGGTGCGGAGCAGCTCCTCAGCGCTCTGCAAGCTTCCTGTCGAAGCTGTAGCCATCGCACTGTTGGCGCGCAAGCCGCCCGTCGAGGAGTCGATGCCCGAGGTGAGCGAACGTAACGAACGCTCGCGGATCGCCTCCAACTCGATCGCGCCGGGCCGAAGGTCAACCAACACTGCGAAGAGGGATGGACCGATGCGTGCCACCAGGTCCCGCTCGCGCAAGTGGTTGGTAAGCCTGCCAGCGACCGTCATGAGCGCGCTCGGCGCCAGGGGACCAGGCTCGTGGGACTCGCCCGCCACTTCGACGAGGATGAGCCCGACGGTGCCTTCGTTGTTGCGAACGTGAGCGAGCGAGGAGCTCAACCGCAGAACCAGCGTGGGCAACGTGGCGAGACCGGTGACCTCGTCGGGACCGAGCAGGGAATCGATGCCCGTCGTGGTGGCAGCGACGCCAGAGTCTTGGGCGGTGTCGGGCGTCGTGCGAGGAGTCTCCGATGTCTGAGGCTCGCCGGGACTGTCTTGGGTTGCCGTGTCCTGGGCCGGCGTGTCATCGCCTCCACTGTCTTGGACCAGCGCGTCGTCGGGCCCGGGTGCCGTGGCTTCTGCGTCCTCATCAACCGGGGTCTGCGGCGCGGGAGCGGGGACCTCGGTGACGGTCGCCTGCACATCGGAGAGGTCTGTCTCGACCCACTCGATCTCGTCAGGAGACCGCAAGTCCCAAGGGCTCGAGCCCCATGAGGGCGCCGGCTGAGTGAGATCTTGTGGAGCGATTTCCTCAGAGGGCGCACCGATCTGGTGACCGAGGCCCGCAAACAGATCGGCCGGGTCCTCGAACCCCTCTGCCGGGACCTGGTCTGGGGGCTGCGGTTGATCGGGTTCGAGGGCCGGTGTGGGAACGATCGGCTCGTAGGCGGATTCAAGGGTTGCTTGGGGCTCCAAGGCGAATGTGGGCACGGACTCGGTGGCTTCAAGTGCGGGCGATGCGTCGAGCACCTGTTGGCGCGCGCGGAGGTAGGACGTGAGCCTGGTGCCGAGATTTCCGAGCAGGTTCAGCTGATCCTGCTCGAAATGTCCGGCAAGAGGCTCTGCCACGCACAGAAGGCCCCACGGATGCTCAGGGGAGCTGGGGTCACTGAGCGCGGCTGCAGCGAGCTTGATGTGATGGCTCTGGCCCGTCCACATGCCTTTGAGAACCCTGCCGCTTCGAACCAGCACGTTGGCCCCGCTCAGATGAGGGTCGTCCCAGGTCTGGCGGACCAGCTCGTCGATGGCTTCGATCGTCCAAGTGGGATCCGCGGTCAGCGAAGGGAATGTCGCGATCGCGAAGCCTCCGTCGGCCTTGCGCAGCGCTGCGAAGGCCAGGGACACCCCGCATTGGGTCTTGGCGATCCGCAACAGGTGCCCGACGCCCCCGTGGGCTCCATTGGCGCTTCCATGGTCCTCGGTCATGGTCATCGGCACGACGGCGATCCTTTCGAGCTCGGGGTCCTGGTTCGGCATACTCGCCCGTTCGTCCTAGGCCGAAACCTCCACCCGGCACAAGCGTACGGAGCCTGCGTCCCGGGGTCGTCTATCCCCTGTCCCAGGCACGAACGCCGAGCATCCTCACCGAGGGGAGCCCCGGGCGCGAAGCTGGGAACTTGCTGAGAGGCGCGGCACAAACCGTGCCCAGGAGGTTGAGTGGCTCTACTCCCAGGGGTCGACGGCCAACGGGGGAGCCGAGGGCTTCGCGGGGCACCGGGCAGCCTCTGGCGGCTCTACCAGGCGCTGCCACCGAGCCTGCGTGGAGCGATAGAGCGTCTCTCGTGGGCGGCGAGCTTGAAGTCCCGGTTGCTCGAGGTTTCACCGGCAAGGGTCCTAGGGGTGATATCGCAACTCGAGGCCGCAGGGGTTTCGGTGTGGCTGGCAGGGGGGTGGGGGGTGGACGCGTTGTTGGGTCGCCAGACACGCAGGCACGCAGACGTGGATCTCGTCGTGGCCCGAGACGATTGCGAAGCGAGCGACGCGTGCCTGACCCAGATGGGTTACGACTTCGTGGTCGAGCGCTCGGTCACCGGCGCAGGCCTTCCCCGGAGCCGCATCTACCGGAACCGCAGCGGTCACCGCGTGGACCTGCACCCCGTCGAGCGCGCCCCTCTCCCAGACGGGCGCGCAGTCCTGGATCTCCAAGCGCCCGGTTCGCTCACGACGGGGAAGATCGCCGGAGCGCCGGTCGGTTGCCTGAGCGCCCATGTTCAGGTCCGTCTGCACGCCGGCTATCCGTTGCGGGACGAGGATCGGGCAGATCTCGGGTTCTTGGAACCGCTCATCTAGGTCCCTCCTCCAGGTTCTTCATCTAGGTCTCGGCGAAGGGGAACCGGCCGATCTCGGTCCAACCACGCCCCAGTGTCGCGAGCAGCTTGACCTCCCGTGCGGTCGCCTCTATCGGCAGCCGCGCCAGCAACCGGCGGCTCGGCCTCCGACCGAACCTCGCTTGGCCGATCGTCACGTGCGGCACGACCTCTTGGAAGGCGCCGCCGTAGGGAGCGACGCTTGGCCAGGAAGCTTGGACCATTTGGGTGAGCTGACGAAAGGCGTCGGCCGGCTCCGGGGCGACCCACAGGACCTCGCCAAAGGTGCCGGTCCTCTCCATTGAGAAACTGAAGCTCCGAACGGTGCCGAACAGCAAACCAAGCTTGTCGATGGTCACCTCGTCGAGATCGCACGGGGCGAGGAAGGGGAACATGACGGTCACGTGCGGAGCCATCGCAGCAGGGCGTGGTGACCACATCCTGCACGGGTTGGGGACGCTCATCTCAGGAACAGGGACGATCAGGGTCGTCTGGGCCGTCACGATCGCCTCGCTGAGCGTCGTCCGCGCCCAGCCCGACGCTTCGAGGAGAGGCTCTGTCACCACGGCACCACGGCGGTTCGACAGGGCGCTCAGGTGTCGACCCCGCGCGCGACCTGGGAGCGCAGCGCGCCGGCGTCGACGGTCCGCAGCGCTGCGGCGGACCTCGGGAAGTCGCCTCCCGTCAGGGCCCAGGTCCCGAAGTCCCAGGTTACGGCGATCGACACATGCTGGGTGCCCGCCCAGCTGAGGAATTGGGTGACAAAGGCGGGGTTGTCACCTCCACCTGAAGCGGCGAGCGGGACGACCCCCCATTTCGCGATCATGAAGGCCTTGTGATGGCTCGCTGCGAAGCTTGCGAACCAGTCCGGTCCGTACGGCGACTGCGCCACGATCTGGAACCCGGCGCCCGTCACCCCGGACCCCTCGTCGAATGCGTCTGTCGCCACGACGTTCACCAGCTTGTCTCCGGGGTACAGGGCGCTCGGTAGCGGGCCGGCACCGGCCGCCGCGTCCCAGGCGAACCGGAAGCCCGCCCCTGGGACCGCACGCATGGTGTTCACGACCTGTCCCCAAAAGGCAACGTACTGGCTGGCCTCTTCGGTCGTTTGGACGCTCCAGGGGACGGTCGGGTCCTCGGGGTCCGAGCCGAGCATGATGATCGAGCGGGACTGCCCTGCCGCGACGAGCTGACGGGCGAGCTGCCCGAAGTAGGCGTTGTACGCGCCAGACGCCCCTTGGGACAAAGAGCCCCCCTGCTGTGGGAGCAGGGGCACGCCCCAGATCATCTGGAAGCCGGCGGCCTCCCAACGCTGGACGAACCACGCTGGGTTGCTCAGGGTGCTCCAGCTGGTCCCGTCGATGTAGTCGAAGGCATAGGGCACCGGCGCCCCCGCATCCGCGCCGAACGCCATCGCACCCACCGTCGAACCTGGGCCCGCGTAGACACCGAGAGCGACCGGTGACGAGGTCTGTGGTGTGGCTGGGCGCCCCCCATGGCCGGTGGCCTTGCCCGGTGAGCTGGCATGAGCGCTGTGCCGGCTCGGCGCGGTCGGGGCGCTCGACGGCACGGGCCCTCCGATCGCGTTCTCCGACACCACGAGCACCAGCATCCACACGGCGACCCCGGTGGCCACCCCGAGCAGTCCGGTTCCCAGAAGTCGACGTGGCGGGAGGGCCCGTGCGCTACGTCTCCTGACCGCGCGCAGCCTCCGGCGCAGCGTCATGACAAACCTCCCGCGCCGGCCAGGCCGGGGTTCAGCGCGATCTGGCTCGCTCGGCTGCCATATCGGGCCAGGGCAGGTGCGCGGCGATCGACGGTGACTGCCAGCAGGCACCAGAGGACCTGTGGGAGCCCCGCGTTGGACAGGAAGGGCCAGATGAGGTTCATCACGACCATGGCGATGACCGACACGAGCGCCGCGCGGCCGAGCGCGCTCTCAAAGGGATCTTCGGAGCGCGCCGCTTTGGAGCTGGCCTTGCCCATCGCCCAGGCCAGCGCCGCGAAGAGGGCGAGGACCGGGATGCCACCCTCCATGAGATAGGCCACGTACTGCGATTCGGGGTAGGGCCACTGGATGGTGCTCGGGTACGTCGCGCCGTACCCCTCGAGGGGTCGCGCTTGGATCGCTGGGATGTACTGGCTGCTCCAGACCTCCCAGCGGAACTGGATGGTCTGGGGGACTCCCGCATGGCGGCCTGACCCAGCCGACGAGGAGAACTCGGTATTGAGACGGTTCCCCAGGAACGGGGCGGCGACGAGCCCGCCGGCGATCACCGCCAGCGCAGCCAATCGCAGGGCCTTGCGTCGGTGGCCGTAGCTCGCCGCGAGCACGACGACTCCGATCAGCACAAAGACGATCGCGGACAGCTCCTCTGTGAGAAGCAGCGCGGTGAGAAGCACCAGGCCGACCACCCACGCCGCCCGGTGCCGCGCTCGAGGCTCACCGCAGAGCGTGAGCGACCACAGCACCAAAAGCAGGGGGAGCAAATAACCTGCCAACACCGCCCAGTTCGCGAAGGGCCCGGTCGCCCTGCTGGCCGAGCCGGCGCTCGGAACCAGGCCGCTCGCCCCGCCGGTGATCTTGGACAGCAAGTGAACGACGGGACCGACGTGCATCGCCTGGAGCAGGGCCAAGAGCGCCACCGGGACGGCGGACAGCACCAACACCGCGACTGCGAGCCGCCTCTCGCCCTGAGTGCGCACAGAGACGCGCACGCCCCTGTATATGAGGAAGAACTGGAGCTGACCGAGGTTCGTGCCCCAGTCGGTGAGGGTCAGGCTCTGGTGCAAGGCGACAGCGTCGATGCTCGCGAAAATGGCCCACGCGGCGCCGTAGGCGAGGAGGAGCCAGTCGAGCCCCGACCAGGCGACGGCCTCACGACGTCTCACCGACGCCAGCACGCTCAGTCCGACGACGCCAATCAGCACTTCGGAAAGCCGCAGGTGAGGGACGGGAAGTCCTGGTGCCAGGCCCGACAGCGCCGGCACCGCGCCGACCAGGACGAGGCCACCGACGATCGGCCGCAAGAGCACGGCTGTGATGAGGGCGAGGCCCAGGAGCGCTGCGATTCCGAGCTGCGTTTTGCTCGCGCCGGCCAACCCGATCACAAATGCGCCGATCAGCGCGACCAGGGCGAACATGTACGGCCGAGGGCGATCTGCCAGCCACCCGAGCCTCGCCATCGCGCTCGGAGCCTGGGCGCGCGCCGCCTGTGGTTCAGCGGCCACCGTGGGGCACCGTGGTCGCCGACCTGTGCTTGGAGAGCAAGGCCCACACGGCCGGCCTGTCTATGGCGGACAGGCGCTCTGAGGCTCTCGCGATGTCCCGCTGGCGCGCGCCGGGGTGCGACACGAGGATGGTCGGACCAGATCCGCGGCTCAGCTCGACGATGCCCGAGGCGAACGAGGGGCTGATGAAGACTCTTGGCCCCTCTGGCGGCCAGGATGGCCGTAGGTCTCGAGCAAGGTCCATGCAGGGCCCCGTGTCGGCCAGCATCACCGGCACCACCGTCAGCCCTCCGTGGCGACGACCCTCGTCGGAGAGCACCCTCGCCAGCTCCGGGAAGGACAGGTCGTCGGGGATCCGAGCGGCCGGGCAGCCCGCCGCACGGGCGAGCGCCGCACCGTCGTCGACACGAGGGTCTGCTCTCTCGGCCGCCAGCACCAGGATGAACCCCAAGAACAGTCCGAGAAGGGCGCCGATCACGATCCCTTCTTTGTGGAGCGTCCCCTGGCGGTGTGCGCCATTGGCCAGATTGACCATGGCGACAGACCCTGCCGCGATCGCGGGGTTGACGGGCCCACTGCGAACAACGGCCCTTGCGACCGCGTCGGCACCGGCGATCGCCTGGGAGGCGTTTGCGGCGCTGAAGTCGACCAGGAGCAACGAGGTACCCGCCTCGACGGTCACCTTGAGGTTGGCTGCCACCTCCTGGGGCGCCATCTTGAGCACGCCACCCGCCGCGGAAAGGATGCTCTGATCGTTGGGGATGAGGGCCGAGTAGGTGGTCGCGAGCGCGACCGCGTCGTTCGCGCTGCCCGGGCCGGTCTTGCCGGCGCCCGATTGCACGACGAGGGTGGCCTGGGCCCCGTAGGAGGTGGTCGCGTGCGCCCCCGCGTACCACCCGCCTCCCACTCCGGCGCCGATCGCGAGCAGCAGGATCCATGCCCTACGGGCCAGGACCCTCAGGTTCCGGCGCGCCAGTCCAGCGTGCGACGCGGTCGTGAGGTTCGCGCGCGCCGCAGGGGCGGGGCGCGCGCTGACCGCGAGCGCGGTGATGTCGATCGCAGGCGGTGCCACCTCGGCCGGCGCGCTCGGCGCGATGTTGGCCTGCGGGTATTGCAGCTGTAGGGCGTTGTGCGGCCCGCCCTGCGCTTCGGTCACTGGCCGGCCGGGCAGCGCCTGGCCCTCCATAGGAGCGCCAGAGGGTGGGGGATCGGGGACCGGCGCCTGGTCGAGCTCGGGCCCCTCGGAGGTGGGCTTGGTCTCTTTCTCCCAGAGCATCGAGTAGAGGCAGGCCGACGCACCTCGTCCGGCGCAGGTGCTTTCCACGATCGAGACCTTGAGGCCGCAGCTCTCGGCGAGCGCGCCCAGCAGGCCGCGTACCACCTGGCATTGGGTCCGGGTCCCGTTGCCTTGGAGGGCGCGGGCGCGCACGACGACCAGGCCCGGACGCGTGCGCATGATGTCGAGGCCGACCCCCTGAGAGGCGACGAGCGGGCGTGCGTCTGCGAGCAGTTCAGCGAGCTCGGGCCGCTGGCCCTCCGGCCGCGCAGAGAGCAGAGGGTGCAGGGCGAGGCGACGGCCCGCCTGGACGGCCTCGTCGAGTCCGTGCTCGGGGTTCGTCTCAAGAGTGGGCATGGTCACGGCTGGGGTGCCTCTCCGCTCCGCCGGCGGGAGCTCTTGCGCCTGTACATCTCCCGGTCGGCCCTCACGAGCAGCGTGGCTGGGTCCTCGTGGCGGGGGTCCGCCGCAACCCAGCCGATCGACGCCGTCACTGCGAGGGTTTGACCCCGTACCTGGTATGGGGCGGTGAGTGTCTTTCGGATCCGGGAGATGACCATGTCCATCTCGCCCGGATCGTCCGAAGCGGCGTGGGCCACCACGAACTCGTCGCCGCCGAGGCGTGCGACGATGTCGCTCGAGCGCACCGCTCCTTGTATGCGCCGACCAACGGCGACCAGAACCTCGTCGCCGACATCATGGCCGTAGCGATCGTTGATCATCTTGAAGTCGTCCAGGTCCAAGAAGACCAGGGCGATCGAACCTCCCCTGGTCCTGAACTGCAAGAGGACGCGTCGCAGGTAGTCGAGTAGCAGGTAGCGGTTGGCCAGGCCGGTCAGGGGGTCGTGTAGCGCGAGGTGCATGAGCCATGCCTCCTCTTCGAGCTGGGAGGTCACGTCTCTGAGCACGAGCAACGCGCCGGTCGTTCCGTCGTCGAGCTCGAAGGGCTTGGCGGACGCCACGAGGTGCTTGCGATCCTCTCCGGACAGCTGCAGCTGCTCGGAGCGGACCACCGTGCCGTGCAGGGCTCTGGTCATCGGGTGGTGCGTCTCTGGCAGCGGGACGCCGTCGGAGCCGCAAAGCGCAGGAGAGTATGGGAAAGGCTGTCCGACCAGGTCCTCATCCGCCGGGAGCCCCTGAAGGGCCAGGGCGGAACGGTTTGCGATCAGGATCGTCCCGTGTGGGTCGCAAACAACGATCCCCTCGTCCAAGGCGTCCAACAGCACGTTGAGCGTCGTTCCGGTGCCCAAGCTCGCGCCACCACCCAACTGCTCGCTCACCAGGGCGACGTGGCACTCACCGATCTGTGGGCTGCTGAAGGAGGCTCCACTCACACGCACGGCGACCGGCTCGCCGTCGACATGGTCGAGGTCGAGCCTGCGGCCGGGGTAGGGGGTCGAGAGCAGAACCCCGATGGGCTCGTCCTCACCGGGCTGGGTCGGGTGCAGGAGACTGGAGATGTCCTGGCCCAGGATCTCCTCGGGCAAGAGCCCGCTCAGGTCTGCGACCGCCGCGTTCGCGAAGACGATCGTGCCGTCGTCACGGGTGACCACGAGGCCTTCGGGTAGATGCTCGATACCCTCTTCGAGAAGGCTGGTCGTCTGCGTTGCTTGGGCCGTAACCTCGACGGGCGCAGCAGGCTCGAGCCCCTCATCGGCGGAGGAGCCCTCATCGGGGGAGGAGCCCTCATCGGGGGCCGGGCCGCTCGTGTCCACGACGGGGACCTCGGGCGCAGGTGAAGTCGTCTCGGGAGGCTCGACTGCGTCCTGGGGACCGTAGAAGCCGGGTCCTGCCAGGGCTATCTCGCCATCGGACATGCCTTGAGCGAGTGATTGGGTCAGACGGAGCAGCCCGAGGCGTTGCTCCTCGTCCAGCTCGGGCAGCCAGGTGTCCACGACACCCAGGAGGCCGGACCACTCGGCTCCCACGCGGATGGGCACCGCGACACACGCGAGCGAGTCGTCTGCCGAGTCGTCCTCGCCCAAGATCTCCGCGTTCCAGAACGGCTCATTGCCCTGGGCACCGGGTCGTTCCAGGCACGATCGTGCGAGCAGGACGACCCGCTCTCCAAGAGAGCCACCGACGGTACCGGAGATCTCGAAGCGGACGTCTCCGCTGGTTGAGACCACGAACGCGCCCATGCCCATGCAGAGGTCTCTCGCGAGCCGGATCGTGTCGATGGTCCGGTCGTCTCGGTTTTCCATGCGCCGAACATTACGAGCCCACGGTCCCACGAGCGTCTTTCGGCTGTCCCGGCTGCAAGTCCGCTCGTCTCGGACAAACGCGGACGTTGGCTGGACGACCTCTCCTTAGGTTTCGCACCATGTTCGTCTCCTACGTGCTGCGGGTCCGGCCGGATGCCGCGGAGCAAGGGCTTCTGAGCGGCGAGGTCGAGGCCGTGACCACCGGCACGCGAATGACGGTGAGGACGATGGGGGATCTCATTTCCTTCGTGCTCGCCACGGCCCCTAAAGAAGCTGACTCGGCGCGAGCGGCGTCGGACCAGATGCAACGATGAGCGCGCAGCGTGTCGAGCAGCGACGGCTCGCCCAGGGCACGACGTCGGGTGCTCTGCGCATCCTCACCTCTGAGCGAAGCTCCCATCGGGTCATCTCCTCGCCGATCGAGCGCATCGTGTCCTCCACTTGGGCTTGGCTCGCATTGAGCGATGCGCTCGTCGCAGCGTTGGTTCTGCTGGTCGCGAGCAACCTCCTGCCGGCCAGGAGCAGTGCGTGGGGGTTCTTGTTGGAGCGGTGCGAACTGGTCGCCATCTGCTGGTCGTGCCTCGCGGCGGGAGCGTTAGCCAAGCGCGTCTATCAGAGAGCTCGCCGTCACATCGCACCTTCACCCGCCGATGACCTCGCCAACCTGGAGGCGGCGATCGCGACCGGCGCGCTGATCGTGCTCGCCATGGGTGCTCTGTTCCCGGCCCTGGCACGCGGGCCGCTCTCTCCTGCGACGGTGCTCGTCGCCATGGGCGGCTGCGCGGTGCTGATCCCTCTGACGCGCGCGGCCGTCATAGGAGCACGCGGCCGCGCGGCGACACGGCCGGTGCGAGTGCTCGTGGTGGGCACGGGCACCGTCGCCTCCGACGTCGCGGCCAGGCTCCAAAGATCACGCCATGTGGAGCTCATCGGGTTCGTGGACGACGATCCGTTGGACGACGAGAGGTTCTTGGGCTCCCTGGATGCACTTCCAACGATCTGCAGGACCCACAGAGTCGACCGGGTGCTTGTCGCCTTCTCGAGGTCGCATCCCTCCCAGCTCACCGATCGGCTCCGTCTCCTGGTCGGCACGGTGGCCGTTGACGTCGTACCCCGCTACTTCGAGCTGACCGGGTGGGACGCGACCCTTGACGATCTCGACGGGCTTGCGGTGGTGAGCCTCGATGGCGGTGGGCCGCGCAGGGTCGGACGTTTCGCCAAGCGCCTCTTCGACATCGCGTGCGCGAGCCTGCTGCTCGCTGCGATCTCGCCGCTCCTGGTGGTAGGGGCCTTGGCGGTCGCGATGAGCTCCCCGGGGCCGGTCTTGTTCCGACAGGACCGACTGGGGCGCGATCGCAGGGCCTTCCAGATCCTCAAGCTGCGCACCATGCGCGAGGCCACGAGCGGCGGGGATTCCATCGGGAGCCGCTCGGCGCCTCGTTCGCTGCGTCAGTTGCCCGAGGTGGAAAGTCGGGTGACCCCCGTCGGACGGTGGCTGCGCAGAACCGGGATCGACGAGCTGCCCCAGCTCCTCAACGTGCTGCGTGGCGAAATGTCCCTCGTCGGGCCGCGACCCTTCGTCATGGAGGAGTGCTCGGCTCTGGGGGACTGGGTGGCGGTGCGCTTCGACGTTCGGCCCGGGATGACCGGGCTGTGGCAGGTCTGTGGCCAGCACGACCTGCGTTTTGAGGAGCTCTGCCGCCTCGACTGCCAGTACGTCGCCGGGTGGTCGTTCAGCGGTGACGTTCGCATCCTTGCTCGCACCCCGGGACGTCTCATGCGTGGGGGAGGCGGCAGAGAAGATGAGCGCTGAGAGCTGCCCGAGCGTCTCGGTCGTCACCGCGACGATCGGACGCCCCGCGAACCTGAGGGCGCTCGTGCCCTCGGTGCTGTCGGATCCCTGGGTCCGTCACTTCGTGGTGGTGGTCGACGGCGACGAGCCCGAGACCATTGCGATGCTCGACAAGATGGCATCGAGCGAGCCGCGCCTGGTCGTCGGTCGGGTGCCGGGCCTCGGCCAGCTCCATGCCCTGGATCAGGGCGCCGCGATGACCGATGCCGATGTGCTGTTACTGCTCGACGACGATGTCCTGCCGATGCCGGGTCTGGCCAAGGCTCACGCGGACCGCCACAGATGCAGAGACGACCTCGTGGTCGCCGGCTCGATGCCCGTGGAGGTCCCAGCGCGCGGCGCGCACATCGGCACGCTGCTTTACGCGTCGGACTACGGGAGCTACATCGAATCCCTAGAGGCGGGTGAGTTCGACGTCCTCGACCGGCTGTGGATGGGGAACATCTCGATCCGAAGGCAACGGTGCATCGAGATAGGCCTCACCTCTGGCGAATTCGCTGCGTGGTACCACTCCGATCGCGACCTGGGCCTGCGCCTGGCAGATGCCGGTCTGGTTGGAGTGTATGACGCAACGTTGCGTGCGGTGCACCGCCACCGGCGTAGCGACCGAGCGGTGCTCGCGGTGGCCGAACACCGAGCGCGCGCCCTCGCGCTCTTGCACAGCGTCCATCCCGCCCTCGGCACCTTCGACGGCACCTGCTTCAGCCAAGACCTCCCCAGGGGACTGCGTGAGCTGGTTCGAGTGCTCGGGCGAGGATCGATCGCGCGACCCATATCTCGGAGCCTGTTGTTCGGGGCTGCGTTGACGGGGAAGATGGGGCTTTGCGCGACACGTCTCGCCCTGGGGAGGCTCGCCCGACGACTGATGCTCGTGAGGGGGAGCAACGCCGCAGGCAGGTCTCCCGCGGCCGACCTCGACAGCGCTCTCCTCAAGGCTTAGCAAATATCGAATGTCGATGACCGTGGCCCGAGGGTTCGGAAGCCCACGGACCGAGCGGACCCAGGTCCGCGCGCCTGCCGTGTGGGTCCAAGGTGCACGCCGAGATCGGTGCTCGAGCAACCCGTCGGGCCCCGACGCCCGGGTCCAGCGGGGTAGAGACGCCTTGGTGAAGCGAGGATCGATGTTGCCCGAGCGCTCTGCCCCCCAGCCCAGGCAG
>JBOGFX010000035.1:0-3694 GCA_050743805.1 Acidimicrobiales bacterium | reverse complement strand
GCCATTCCCCCCATCAGCTGCACGTCGAAAGGTCGTTGGCCGAGCACGCGCCAGGCCGTCTCACGGACGACTGCAAAGGCCTCGATGAGCAGATCGTCCAAGGACTCGCCGTTTTCCAGCCGCTCTTTGAATTCGATGGTCTTGTGAGCGAGCGCGGCATCCTCCAGAGCCTCCATCTCGGGCTCCAAGGCACCGATCAAGGGCACGAGCTCGCCCAGACGTCGGACCCTCTTGCCTTCACCGGCACGCAAGACCTTGGTGAGCACGCTCATAGCCAGACGATCCTACCGGCGCCACCAGTGCCATCGAAGGCGCGTGGGTCAAAATGCGCTGAGGGCCGCGGGCGGCTGACCTGGTCTTTGACCCCACACCCGCCTGCTGCAGAGGTCACGCCCGGGCACCGGCGGCCTCTCGGCCCTGCGACGCCCCAAATGAGCACATCCCCCCGTCTCCAACACGGCCCGAGGATCGGGCAGCGCGGGCAGGACTTACATCTAAATCGCACCATGATCAGCAACCACGAGTTGCCTTACGTGGGTCGTTTCGCCTGCGACTGGCATCGACTTTCAACCACAGACCCGCTCGCGGCCCAGGGCCAATCCTACCTGCAGCTTCCGAGCTTCCCCACAGCTTGGCAAGGGCTGTTGGCAGGGCCGGTTCACGTCACCGCTGCTCGAGCACCCGCCGGTGGCAACCACCACCACCATTGACCTCTGGGCGGGTCGGCGCCCGGACCACGTGGCGCCAGCCCATCACGGGTGGTTGCGGACATGATCGAGTGGTGTGCCCAAAATAATGACGAGCAAGCTACGGCACATCGCTGAGACCTGGGCAAAGACAACGACGGCGCCTCGTAGGCAGCACGAGATTGGACGCCGACACCGGGCCGTCGCAGAGCCTCTGTGAAAGACTCCCCCGATGGCTGCGAAGTTGCTCGCGGTGGCGCTCGCAATCGTGGGCACTTTTGCGCTTGGTGCCACGCAAGCAAAAACCCAGGCACAGGCGGCCGCCGTGCCGGCGGTCACCCCCGCCACCCAGCCTGCTCTCGCCCTCGACGCCCCGGACCCGGACGTCGTCTACACGAACGGCGCCTATTACGCCTTCACGACGGGCACAACCTGGGGCAATGAGATCGGGATCGCCACGACGGCCAGCGCAGATCCAACCTCGGGGTGGGGCACCCTGAGCGGTGGGCCCTTCGGGTCGAGCGCGTTCAGCTCGAACCCTGCGGCCAGCTGGCAGACGGCCAACAGCGCCACCTCGCCCGGGGTGTTCGAGCTCGGCGGGCACTGGATCATGTTCTACGACGCGCTCGACGCCGCTGGCAGTCACTACTGCATCTCGGTCGCCACCTCGGCGACGGTGACCGGCCCCTACGTGGACAGCTCCGGCGGCCCCCTCGTGTGCCAGCTTTCCCTGGGCGGCTCGATCGACCCGCAGCCCTTCGTAGACCCCGCCAGCGGACAGCCCTACCTCATGTGGAAGAGCAACGACGGGTCATCGGCATCTGCGTCCACCGTCTGGTCCCAACCTCTAGGTCCTGACGGGACCGTCCTCAGCGGGTCGCCTACCGCCATCTTCCAGATCGCCTCCGCCAGCTATCCATTCGAGACAACGACCGACGACCCGTCGATGGTGGACGCGGGCGGCACGTACTACCTGTTCATGTCCGGTGGCAACTACCAGTCCGGCTACTACCCGACCTACTACGTCAACTGCGCCGGACCCGTCGGCCCCTGCGATCAGAGCGAGGCGGCCGACCCGATCCTGGTTACGAGCGGGGGGAGCGGCGGGGGCATGGTCTTCCAGGGCGCCGGGGGAGGCTGGTGGCTGACCTATCAGAGCTGGTCCCCCCCGAGCTGCACCAACTATTCGTGCGGGGGGAGCCGGTTCATGTACGTGGCTCCGATCTCGCTCCCGAGCGCTGCGGTGCCCCCAGGCCCCGGGCTTCCAGTCGATCGCATCTATGGGACCGACGCCATCGCGACGAGCATCGCAGTCTCTCAAGCCGAGTTCCCAACCGATGGCTCCGCGAACGCGGTCGTCCTCGCACGCTCCGACTTCTTCACCGATGCGTTGGCCGGAGGGCCTCTTGCTGCCAAAGAGGGCGGCCCCATGCTGATCACGCCCCCCGCCTCCCAGTCCGCCACCCTCGACCCCCGCGTTCTGTCCGAGATCCAACGGGTGCTGCGGCCCGGTGGCGCCGTGTACGTCCTCGGAGGCGATCTAGCTTTGAGCCCGGGGATCGACTCCCAGCTTGGGGCCCTCGGCTACGAGGTCATGCGCGAGGCAGGCACCGACGAGTACGACACGGCGGTGAAGATCGCGCAGGCCCTGGGCAACCCGCCGATCGTCTTCGAGGCGACCGGGCTCTCGTTTGCCGACGCCCTTTCATCGGTCCCCGCGGCGATCCAACAGGACGGGGCCATCCTGCTCACCGACGGGAGCACGCAGGCCCCTGAGACCGCTGGGTATCTGGCTCAGCATCCCGGCGACACCCGCTACGCGGTCGGCGGTCCGCTTGCGGCGCTGGGTGCCGATCCGAGGGCCACCGGCGTCTACGGAGCGGACCTCTACGGCACCTCGGCCGCCGTGGCCACCCGGTTCTTCGGATCAGCCACGACCTTCGGGGCCGCCACCGGCCTCGGCTTCCCCGACGCACTCTCTGGTGGGGTGTTCATGGGGATCGCCCCGCGCGAAGGCCCCGTTCTCCTGGTGAACCCGTCGCTGCCCCTGCCGTCGCCGATCGCGGACTATCTGGGGGGCGATCCAGCCCTCAAGAGCGGCTACCTATTTGGCGGCCCCTTGGCGGTCGGCGGCGACGTCGCGGCCGCGCTGTGACCAGACGAGCTCTCTCACTGCGCGTCGGGGCGCGCCCGGCGCATCGCTGACGACCAGAAGGTGCCGGCCCAGACGACGAGGAGCCGGGCACCCAAGACCAGGGCGGCTCCGGGGAGCATGACGCGGGATCGACCCTTGGTGCTAAGTGATGCGAAGCGCAACGCGGAACGGTGGTGCGCGAAGGCCATCGCGTAGGGATGGCGTCGACGGCTGGTGCCGCCGTGATGAGTGACGACGGCTTCGGGCTCGAACCCGACCGACCAACCGGCCTGCGTGAGGCGCCAGCACAGGTCCATGTCCTCCGCGAACATGAAGTACGCCTCGTCGAACCCGCCGACCTCCTCCAAGGCATCGGAGCGCGCCAGAAAGCACGCGCCGGAGACCCAGTCGACCTCCGACGCTACGGCGGAGCCGGAGCCGCGGTAGCGGCGGGTGAACCGGTTGTTCGGGAACAGGACCCCTAGCAGGGCGTGACCCACACCCGAGACCGGGTCGGGGAACACCCGCGCAGAGGGGTAGGGGTGCCCGTCGGTGCCGAGCACCCGAGGACCCACGACCGCCCAGCGGGGGTTCGCGTCCAAGGCCGCCGACAGCGTGCTCAGCGCGCCGCGATGCACCTCCAGGTCCGGGTTTGCGATGAGCACGTACGCGGCGGAGGTGGCCGCCAACCCGCGGTTGGCGCCCGGGCCATACCCGAGGTTGAGGCCGGTCTCGATCATCTCGACATGATCGAGACCCGCCGCCCCGAGCAAGCCCCTGGCGAGCGAGGCGTCGCCGTTCTCGACCACGACGAGCTCTTTGACCCCCTCTGCGAGCAGCGACCCCACGCACGCAGCCAGGAGAGCGTCTGCGT
>JBOGFX010000034.1:0-2776 GCA_050743805.1 Acidimicrobiales bacterium | reverse complement strand
AAGCAGGGGCACCTGCGGCACGACGCAAGGCTCATCGACGAGGCTGACGCGATGGAGGCGGCGATAGCGGTGCTCGAGACGGGTACCCCCCTGTACCGTTCGGGCTTGGGCTCTCGGGCCCGCTCCGCTCTTGGAAGCTCGTTTCTCCTGACCGACAAGCCCGTCCTGGGTGTGCTGAACGTGGGTGAGGACCAGCTCGAGGGCGCAGAGGAGCTGATGCGCCCGGTGCGCGAGCACCTCGGCACGAGCGCGGAGACCCTGGCGGTTTGCGTCCAGCTCGAGGCAGAGGCCGCCCAGCTGCCACCGGTTGACCGCAGCGAGCTGCTCGAAGGGCTGGGTCTCGGAGACGGGGTGGTCCCGCGGGTGGCGAGGGCGGCCTTCGAGCTGCTCGGGCTGAGCACGTTTCTCACCACTGGAGAGAAGGAGACGAGGGCGTGGATCTTCACCACGGGCTCCTCCGCCAAGCAATGCGCCGGGGTCATCCACTCGGACCTCGAGCGGGGTTTCATTCGAGCAGAGGTGATCGGAGCCACAGAGCTCATTGAGCTCGGCGGATGGAACCAGGCAAAGGCGGCCGGGCGGCTTCGTCTCGAGGGTAAGGAGTATCCGGTCAAGGACGGCGACGTGCTAGAGATCCGCTTCAACGTGTAGAGAAGGGGTCGGATGCAGACCGGCTGGGTGCTCCGTGATGGCCAGGTGCTCGCTGCCGCCGAGAGGGCAGAGTCGGTCCTCGATCGGACTCGGGGACTGCTCGGCCACAGGCAATACAGCGGGGCCATGCTTCTGCCGCGCACAAGATCTATTCACTCGATGGGACTGCGGTTCCCGCTCGACGTCGCATTCTTGGACAGAGAGATGGTCGTAGTCGAGATGGTGACGCTGTCCACCTGGCGTTTCACCATGCCGCGCATCCGGGCGAGCCAGGTTCTCGAGGCGAAGGCCGGCGCCTTCGAGCGCTGGGGCCTGTGCTCGGGTGACCATCTCGAGTTCAGGCCGACTCCTCTGGGCGAGCGGTGAGCTCATGAGCGCCGCGGGCGCTCTCGTGTTGATCGCAACTCCGATCGGGAACCTGGGGGACGCCTCTTCGAGGATGGTGGCCGCGCTGGCAGATCTAGATGTCCTGTGTTGCGAAGACACCCGGCGGACGAGAGCTCTCTTGAGTGCGCTGGGCGTCAGGTCTGGAGGGCGCCTGGTCTCTTTGCATTCGCGAAACGAAGAAGCTCGGATCGGCTCGGTCCTTCGCTGGTTGACGGAGGGCAAGAGCGTGGGAGTCGTCTCGGACGCAGGGACGCCCACCCTGTCGGATCCTGGCAGCCGGCTCGTCTCGGCAGCCGCCGACGCCGGGTTCACCGTGACCTCTGTCCCGGGCGCCTCCGCCCTGCTGGTGGCCCTCAGCGTCAGCGGGCTCGATACAAGCAGCTTCTGCATGGAGGGTTTCCTCGCGAGAAAGGGCTCCCAACGTGGCCGCCAGCTCGAGTCCATCAAAGAGTCGGAGCGCACGACGGTGATCTTCGAGTCGCCGGCGAGACTGCACCGGCTCCTGGCGGACTTGGCAGAGCGTTGCGCGCAACGTCGCATCGCCATCTGCCGTGAGATGACCAAGCTCCACGAGGAGATCTGGCGGGGCACCGTCGCAGAGGCCCTCGAGCACTTCGCACAACGTGAGGTCCTGGGCGAGATCGTCGTGGTGGTGGGTGGGTCCGAGCGCCAGGATGGGTTCGAGGAGGGCGCCGTGAGCCTTGCCCTGCGGGACCGCCTGGCTGAAGGGGACAGCCCGTCCCGGGCGGCCCAGACGGTCTCTCAGGCTCTGGCCGTTCCGAGGCGACGCGTCTACGAGCTGGCCATAACCCTCTCCAAGGGAGCCTCCTGAGCCTCCGGCCACACGATCGCCTGATTTGGCGCCGGTAACCTGAGCGAATGGGGCGCTTCTTCATAACCACGCCGATCTATTACGTGAACGACGCGCCGCACATCGGCCACGCGTACACGACGATCACAGCGGACGCGCTCGCCCGCTGGCGCCGCATGAATGGTGATGAGGTCTTGTTCTTGACCGGTACCGACGACCACGGAGCCAAGGTCGCCGAGGCCGCCCAAGCTCAGGGGATGTCCCCGGGCCAGTGGGCCGACATCAACGCAGCTCGCTTTCAGGATGCCTGGGGGGGCCTGGGGATCTCCTACGACGACTTCATCCGGACGAGCGAACCCCGTCACTACCAGGCAGTCGCTGCGTTCGCACAGAGGATCTACGACAACGGGTTCATCGAGAAGGGTCTTTACCGGGGCCTGTACTGCGTTCGTTGCGAGGACTACTACACCGAGGAGCAGCTCATCTCCGGTAAGTGTCCGACACACGGCACGCCGGTTCGAGAGATGGAAGAGGAGAATTACTTCTTCAAGCTGGACGAGTTCGGCGATCGGCTGTTGGATCACTACAGCGCGAACCCCGAGGCGGTCCGCCCCCGCCAGAAGCTGAACGAGGCAATCGGCTTCATCCGTGGCGGCCTTCGCCCTATCTCGGTCACCCGCACCTCGATCCGATGGGGTGTCCCGGTCCCCTGGGACAAGGACCACGTCTTCTACGTGTGGTACGACGCGCTGGTCAACTACCTGACGGCCATCGGCTACGGGCAGGACCACGGGCGCTTCGAGCTTTGGTGGGGCCACGTCGGCGAGCGTCACGCTGTCCTGGTCCTTGCGTAGCTGCTCGAGCATCGTCTTGGAGAGCTTCTCTCCGCCGAAGAGGAGCCAGCCGTGCACGAAGACGTCGGCTGGC
>JBOGFX010000033.1:0-16076 GCA_050743805.1 Acidimicrobiales bacterium | reverse complement strand
GTGCCCCACCTCGCCAGATCGCACACCACCGGCAAAGAGTTCCAACGCGGCGCCTGGATCGGGGGTTGCCTCGCCGTGATGGATCCGGTATCCGTCGAAAGTCAGGTCGCGCCAGCTCTCCCGGGTCGTTTCGGTCCTTTTTTGCGCATGAAAGGTGACGGTGGTCGGCAGAAATCCGAGCCCCGCGGTCCGACCACGCCGCGACGCGAACGTGTCGTCGATCCAGCGGGCGAGCATCTGGTATCCACCGCAGATTCCCAAGGTGGGTTGCCCCGCCCGGACGCGCTCGCGCAAGGCGTGATCGATGCCACGCTCGTTCATCCAGCTCAGGTCACCCACGGTCGCTCGCGTTCCGGGGATCACGGCAAGGTCGCAGCAAGCCACGTGCCCGGGGTCCGCTGTGATCCGGACGGACACACCAGGCTCTGCGCGGAGCGCATCGACGTCGTTCAGGTTGGAGGCACGCGGCAATCCGATGAGCGCGACATCCAGACTGGCGGCGCGCTGTGAGGTTCGAGGAATCGAAAGACCGTCTTCGGCGTCGAGCCATACGTCGGCAAGACGCCGAGGACCCCTCGACCGGTCATCTCTTTGAGGATCTTCAACCCTGGCTCGAGCAGCGATCGGTTGCCCCGGAACTTGTTGATCACCCAGCCTGCCAAATGCGCTTGGTCCTTCTCGCAGAGCATGGCGAGCGTTCCGAACATCGCCGCGAGAGCGCCGCCTTTGTCGATGTCACCGACGACTACCACCGGCAGGGCGCCATGTCGGGCCAACCCCATGTTCACGAAGTCACCTGCCCTCAGGTTGACCTCTGCCGGGCTGCCTGCACCTTCGGCGACGACCACGTCGCAGCGGCTGCGCAGGTTGTCGAAGGCTTGGAACGCGATCCGGGACAGGTCCGATCTGGTGGCGTCCCAACTCGAGGCGCGAAGGATCCCGGCGGGTCGGCCCATGACGACCACATGGGCGCTCTGGTCGCCCCCGGGCTTCAAGAGCACCGGGTTCATGGCCGCCTCGGGCACCGCACGAGCCGCTAAGGCTTGCAGAAACTGGGCCCGCCCGATCTCGGCGCCGTCGGGGCAGACCATGGAGTTGTTCGACATGTCTTGTGCCTTGAAGGGCGCCACCCGCCGGCCCTGTCGAGACAGCCAGCGGCAGAGCCCGGCGGTGATGAGCGACTTCCCGGCATCAGAGTTCGTGCCGGCGACGAGAAGTCCCACGGCTGCGGCCATCGACACAAGCCTGCCAAACGTCCAGCAGCAGAAGGAGGCGAGCCCGAGGTTTCGCGGCTGTGCCAGCTCACACCGAGGCCACAAAATGATCCGTGGGACCCACCAAATGATCCGTGGGATCCAAAAAGAAGAGTTACACTCGTGTTGTCTTGGCGAGTCTTTCCTGCCTGAGGTCGGAGTTCGCACACTGCTCTTGTGCGGCCCAAGCCACTTCCCCTAGCCTGGGCGAAATCGCTTGACGGCTCTAGCGGCGCCCAGCCGGCGCTCCGCGGAGGGGGAACCAGACCCAATGCCCGACAACCGCCTCTTCCTCCTGGGTCGCGACATGGCGGTCGACCTAGGGACCGCCAACACCCTGGTGTACGTGCGCGGCCGGGGGATCATCTTGAACGAGCCTTCGGTCGTGGCTGTCGACGTGAAAGACGGGCGCCCGTTGGCGGTGGGGGCAGAGGCCAAGCGCATGATCGGAAGGACGCCGAGCAACATCCAGGCGATCCGGCCCCTCAAAGATGGTGTGATCGCCGACTTCGAGATTTGCGAGAAGATGCTGCGCTATTTCATCCACAGGGTTCACCAGCGGCGTTTCGCCAAGCCCCGGATGGTCATCTGTGTCCCCTCGGGGATCACCGGGGTCGAGCAGCGCGCCGTCATGGAAGCGGCCGAGTATGCAGGGGCACGTAAGGCTTACATCATCGAAGAGCCGATGGCCGCGGCCATCGGTGCGGGACTTCCGGTGCACGAACCTACTGGGAACATGGTCGTGGACATAGGCGGCGGCACTACCGAGGTAGCGGTGATCTCGCTAGGTGGCATAGTGACCAGCCAATCGGTCCGGGTGGGTGGAGACGAGCTCGACGAGGCGATCATTGCCTTCGTGAAGAAGGAGTACAGCCTCGCCCTGGGCGAACGCACCGCCGAGGAGATCAAGATGGCGCTGGGTTCTGCCTATCCTCTCGAGGAGGAGCTGAACGCGGAGATCCGGGGCCGCGACCTCCTGAGCGGCCTACCCAAGACCGTGGTCGTCTCCACCGAAGACATCCGTCGCTCGATCGAAGAGCCGGTCACAGCGATCGTCGATGCGGTCAAGGCCACGCTCGACCGGACTCCGCCGGAGCTGGCTGCGGACCTCATGGAGCAGGGGGTGGTGCTCACCGGAGGTGGTTCCCTCTTGCACGGCCTCGACGCCCGTCTGCAGCACGAGACAGGGATGCCGATCGTGGTCGCCAGGGACCCACTCAACTGCGTCGCTATCGGTAGTGGTCAGTGCCTCGAGGAGTTCGAGGCTCTCAAGCGGGTTCTGATCACCTCGTCTTCTCGCTGATCCGGCGGCAGTTTGAAGCTCATAGCCGCGCCACGGCGGACGCGCCGCACGCTGGTCGTCGTGGTGGTCCTCGCGCTCGTCTCGGTTACCCTCATCACCTTCGACGGACGGAGCGGGACGCACCACCTCACCTCGGGATTGAAGTCGGTAGGACGCGATGTGTTCTCGCCCGTGGTCTCGGGTGTGAACGACGTGTTGAGCCCGATCGGGCACTTCTTCGCGGGCGCAGTCAACTACGGGTCGCTCCAGCAGGAGAACCAAAGGCTGGAAGCCCTGGTCGGCAACCTGAGGCTCCAGATTGAAGAGACACAAGGAGCCGCCGGGCGCGATCGAGAGCTTGCAGGACTGGCGAAGATCCCTTACCTGGGCGCCCTGCCGACGGTGACCGCACCGATGATCAACTTCGACCTGTCTAACTTCGACGCGGACATCGTGATCGGCAAGGGCCGCAACCAAGGCGTGTCCGTGGGTGCCCCGGTGGTGGCGGCCGGCGGCCTGGTTGGAGAGGTGGTGGAGGCCAGCCACTCGACCGCCGTTGTCCAGCTCATCACCGATCCCGCCTCGTCGATCGGGGTCGGGTTCGGTCCCACCCAGACCCTCTATGCGACCGTCCAGGGCCAAGGGCCCGACAAGCCGCTTCTCGCCGAGTACGTCCAACAAGGTTCCCCACTGCGGATCGGTCAGGTGATGTACACCAACGGACTTGCCGGCGCGCAGTTGCCGGCCGGCATCCCGGTGGGCATGGTCCGGTCCTTGCATCAGGGGATCGGCGGCGGTTCCATGACGGTCACCTTGACTCCCCTCGCCGACCTCGACCAGTTGGCCTACGTGGACGTCGTCCAGTGGGCCCCTCCCCTGTGAGCCCGCCATGACGTTCCAAGACACCGCTCGGCTCTTGCTCGTGATAGTGGTGGTGCTCGCGTTGCAGTTGACGCTGGCCCTCGACGTTCGCATCGGGGGGGCACACCCGGACCTACCGCTCTGCCTCGCTGTCGCAGGCGGGCTCGCCGCCGGTCCGAGGCGTGGCGCGGTGGTGGGTTTCCTTGGCGGCCTGGCCATAGATCTGTTCCTCCCCACGCCATTCGGTCTGAGCGGCCTGGTCGGCACTGCGGTGGGAGCGGGCTGCGGCCAGCTGGTGGCGGCGGGAGTGGACCGCAGCAGCCGCCTCTTCGTGCCGGGGGTCGCGGCGATCGCGAGCGCCCTGGGGGTCATCATGTTCGCGGTGTTGGGAGCGGTCCTCGGCCAGCCGGACATGTTCACCCCAGGACTGGGTGCCGTGGTCGCCGTGGTCGCGGTGGTGAACGGGGTACTGGCGGCCTCGATGCTCAAGGCCTGCAACTGGGCATTTAAGAGGAACCAGGTGGCTGGCTCGGCATGGCAGGGAACGCTCGTCGCCGGGGACCGGCCTTGACGCGGCCGCGCCACCGGGGTCTGGCGGGCCACCTGCCCGCCAGGGCGTTTCGATCCCCGAGGCGGCGCACGCGCGCGCGTAAGCGCCGCAGCGTCAAACTCGGTTCGCTCGTGGCCTCGCCCCAGGAGGTCACCCACCGCCCGCAGGTTCGAATCGCGGTGATCGGCCTCGTGTTCCTGGCATTGTTCTCTGCCATGGTCCTGAGGCTGTGGGACCTCCAGGTGATCGGGCAGAAGAGCGCCACCGCGGCGGTCGAGCAGAACCAGCTTCGCACCGTCTCGGTCCCCGCTTCTCGGGGTGAGATCCTGGACCGCAACGATCGGATCCTGGTCGGCAACCGGGTCGAGCAGCAGATAGTCCTTTCTCGTTACGAGGCGCAGGTGAACCCCGCCATCAAGGCGAAGGTCGCAGCCCTGGTCGGCGAGAGCCCTGGTCAGATCGACCGCGCGATCAACGACTCGCAGTTCAGCGTCTATCAACCGGTCCCGGTGCTCACCGGAGCGCCAATGTCGACGGTCCAGTACTTGGAGGCTCACCAGAGCGAGTTCCCCGGGGTGAGCGTCCAGGAGACCACGGTGCGTGACTATCCGATGGGGGGTTCGTGTGGCTGCACCGCCACCCACACGCTGGGCTATGTGGCCCCCATCACGGCGACCGAGCTGAAGGATCACCCGGGCTCGGGCTACGAGCCCTCCAGCGAGTTCGGCCAGAGCGGCCTCGAGTCCTCCTACGAGCAGTACCTCAAGGGGGTGCCGGGCAAGGACGTCATCTCTGTGAACGCCAGCAACCAGGTGGTGGGCACTGTGCACAAGACACAGCCCGAGGAGGGCGACCTGCTTGTCACCAATCTCGACGCCAATCTCCAGCAGGCCGTGCAGGCCGCGCTGTCGAGCGACGTGTCGGCCGACCGGAACACCCTGGATCCGACGTCCCAGGTCTATCCCGCAGCCACCGACGCGGCGGCCGTGGTGATGGACGTGAACACCGGTGCCATCTATGCGATGGCCTCGGATCCCACATACAACCTGAACGCCTGGGTGGGGGGCATCTCGCAGGCTGCCTACGCGCAGCTGTCACAGGGCTGCGCCGCGGCGGGGTCTGGTTGTCCGCTCGACAACTACGCCATACAGGGTCTCTACACCCCGGGCTCGACCTTCAAGCTGGTAACGGCGACCGCTGCGTTGAAAGACGGGCTCGTCTCCCCCTACAGCAGCTTCGATGACACCGGATCGTTCACCGTCCCGGGTTGCAACGCCCAAGGGGGTGCGGCGGCCGGTTGCGTCTTTCACGACGACGAGGCGCAGGGCGCCGGGGAGGTCGATCTGATCAAGGCCCTCACGATCTCCGACGATTATTACTTCTACCAGCTCGGAGACATGTTCTACAACGCGCGGGGCACCTATGGCGACACTCCCATTCAGAACGTCGCAGACTCTTACGGCCTAGACCAGGTCACCGGGATCGATCTCGCGGGCGAGGTGCAGGGCCGTGTGGACAGCCAGCCCGAACGCGAGCTCCTTCACAAGGAGTCGCCGCAGGGCTTTCCCAACACGACCTGGTACGCAGGCGACAACATCGAGATGGCATTCGGCCAGGGGTCCACGGTGGTGACGCCGATCGGCCTGGCCGACGCGTACGCGACCTTCGCTAACGGCGGGACCCGATACCGACCCGCGATCGGGGCGGCTCTGGTGAGCCCGGCCAACGACCAGGTGGTGCGCAGGATCGCCCCCAAGGTGACCGGCCACGTCTCGATCCCTCCCGCTGACTACAGCGCGATGCTCTCCGGTTTCGAAGGCGTGGTGGAGCCCGGGGCCGGTGGTACCGCCTCGGGCACGTTCGCCCAGTACGCGCACTTCAGCCTCGACAACTTCCGCATAGCCGGCAAGACCGGCACCGCGGACGTGACGAGCGGGATCACCTCGGGCGGCCAGGAGCCCAACGCCTGGTTCGTTGGCTTCGGACCCATACCGAACCCCAAGTACGTGGTGGTTGTGGTTGTGGACCACGGCGGTTACGGAGCCCAGGCAGCGGCGCCGGCGGTCATGAACATCTTCAACTACCTGGTGACGAACCCGGTCGGTCCGCTCGAGCTGCCCAGTGCCTCGGCTCCGCCGAGCGACGTCGCCCTGGGCTCGAATCCCCCCGCGGGGACCCCGACAACGACCACGACCAACCCGGGCCACTGAGGAACCCACCTGAGCTGGCGCTTTGAACCCGGCCGCGATGATCCCCGATCCGCCAGGAGACCACGCACGAACAACTAACATCGTCCTCGGGAGCTGGAGGTGATCAGCGTGGCCGCATCGGAGAGGACGGGGCAGGTCTGCAGGCCTGTCTCGCTTCTGTCGATGCCGTGCAAGGGCCGAGATCGGTGCGAGCGCCCGAGCCCCCTTCCTGCATCAGGGTCGGTCCACGACTGGGCAGGTCCGGTTCCCTCAGGATCATGCTCTTCCACCTTGAAACCGTGGCCAACCGATACCCCAGAACGCAACAACCGACCGAGCGTGGCGACTGGCGCCGAGGCAGCCGAAACCGGCGACCTGCGTGCCCGGCGACTCGCTCCGCGCCCTTCGCGGCGTGTCACGACCATTTCTAGGAGGGTCTCCCCTCATGACAGACTCCAAGATGGGCACCCCGGTGCCGCCTGCCACAGGCGAGCCGGGGCCGCCTCCACAGAACGGCCAGGCGCCGACCGGCGGGGTGCCGTACAAGGCTGACCCTCACCCTCCGGGCAGGCCGCGAATAGGCGATACCCGACCGGCTCCAGCCAGCACCTCTGTGCCCGCCGTGCCCGAGCCGAGCATCGAGGCCGTGGTCGGCCTTGACCTGGCGCCCCTCGACGAGGCGCCGAAGCGACCGAGGGCCCGTCGCCGCCGCTCCGGGCGTTCACGCTCGCTCGGCCGTTACTTCATGTGCGTGCACGTGCAGCCCGAGCGGACCCAGATTGCGGTCCTGGAGGGTCGTTCGCTCGTCGAGCACTACGTGGCTCGCCGCAGCGACGAGACGAACCAGATCGATGGGAACATCTACATGGCTCGGGTCCAAAATGTGCTGCCAGGCATGGAGGCCGCTTTTATCGACATCGGCATTCCTAAGAACGGGGTTCTCTATCGCGGAGACGTCCGCTTCGACCGCGACGACGTCGATCCTGCTTCGAGCGGTGGCGAACCACGCATCGAAGAGGTACTGCGTGCCGGACAGTCGATTTTGTGCCAGGTGACCAAGAACCCTATCGGCGCGAAGGGAGCGAGGCTCACCCAGGAGGTCTCCTTGCCCGGCCGCTTCGCCGTCCTCGTTCCCAACAGCACCACCTTTGGCATCTCCAAGCGCTTGGGAGACAACGAGCGCCGCAGGCTTCGAAAGATCGTCGACGGCATCAGGCCCACGGGGCACGGGCTCATCGTGCGGACCGCCGCAGAAGGCGCCACCGCGGACGAGCTGTCCAGGGACGTTGCCAGCCTTGTGGAGCAGTGGGAGGCCATCGAGCGCGAAGCCTCGCGTTCAGAGCAGCCTCGCCTTTTGTACCGCGAGCCCGACCTTGCTGTCCGTCTTCTGCGCGAGGAGCTCAGCAGCGATTACCGCTCCGTCGTGATCGACGATCCCGCTTTGTACGAGCAGGTTCGCAGCTACGTCGAGAAGGTCAGCCCCGACCTGGCTGACCGGGTCGAGCTCTATGACACGAACATCGAGCCCTTGGATGTCTTCGACCGTTTCCATGTGCACGAACAACTGCACAAGGCGCTCGACGTAAAGGTTTGGCTCCCCTCGGGAGGCTCGATCATCATCGAGCGCACCGAGGCGCTGACCGTCATCGACGTCAACACGGGCAAGAACGTGGGCAAGACTAACCTTGAGGAGACTGTTTTCCGCAACAACCTCGAAGCTGCCGAGGAGGTGGCGCGTCAGCTGCGGTTGCGTGACATTGGTGGGATCATCGTCATCGACTTCATCGACATGGGCAAGAAAGAGAACCGCGACAAAGTTGCTGCAGCATTGCGCAGCGCGCTCGCGAGGGACAAAACACGCACCCAGGTCGGCGACATCTCCGAGCTCGGCTTGGTCGAGATGACCCGAAAGCGGATCTCGGAGGGCTTGATCGAGTCGCTGTCCAAGGTCTGCGAGGTCTGCGAGGGCCGTGGGATCGTCCTAGACCAGGTCGCCTTGGACCGGGTGAGTGTCTAGGCGGCCGGCTGGATCGTCTCGGATCGGCCGCACCTGCGGGCAAGGTAGCGGCACACCCGGTCCTGGCGAGCATCTCGTCGTTTCAGCGTGGCCCTCGCGGCCACGACCGACAAATCGACGGCCGGGGGGGGCACCCCGTCGCCACCCGCTCGACGAGGCCGTCCCAACCCGACTCGCGCGTGGCGAACTGCCAGGTGTAGCAGCGCTTAGATGCGCCAGCCGGTTTAGGGAGCGCCTTGGGCGTCCAGAGAGATGGACGTGGGCGTCGTCCAACCCACCGAGCGCGTAGGCGCCCGCGGTGTCCAGAGCCGAGCCCGGTCGCTGCCCAGGGCGCTGCAAGGCCCGGGCGACGTCTGCGACGCTCGGACCAGCCGGTCCGACGACTGCCGGGTTCAGGATCGCTAGCTCGTTCGCTGGCGGCCATAATCTACGCCGACCACCTGAGGAGAGGACGCAACATGCCCGAGCACACCCCGGTGCCCTACGACCCCGAGATCGCGGCGCGTATGGCGGCGAACCCGATGCCCGACGCCGGAGCTGGGCCCCGTAGCGACGAGGACCGCCTCGCCATGTCACGCAGGATGCTCGACAGCATGGCGCGGCCGATGGACGAGGTCATCGCCGGACGCCCGGTCGAGTACGAGGAACGCAAGATCGCTGGCCCCAAAGGTGACGTCGAGATCACCATCATCAGGCCCAAGGCCGAGGTCTTCGGCGCACCGGGCATCTACGACATGCACCCGGGCGGTCTCGTCTCTGGGTCCCGCTACACGAGCGTGGCGAGCCTTGTGGACTGGGCCCATCGCTTCGGCTTCGTGGGGGTCACCGTCGAGTACGGCCGGGCCCCGGAGAACCCGAACCTCGGACCCGCGCAGGACTCTTATGCCGGCCTTCTATGGATGGCCGAGAATGCCAAGGACTTGGGGGTGGATCCGGGGCGCATCATGGTCGGCGGTGCAAGCGCCGGCGGGAACCTGGCCGCCTCGATGGCGCTGATGGCCCGGGACAATGACGGGCCGCCGCTCTTGGCCCAGATGCTCCTCACCCCCATGCTCGACGACCGCAACATCACCGCATCGAGTTACCAGTACGACGGCTTTGGGCCGTGGGACCGCCAGACCAACATCTGGGCTTGGCGCCAGGTGCTGGGCGCCGAAGCAGGCGGTGGCACGGTCTCGCCGTATGTAGCTCCCGCTCGAGCCACCGATCTGTCGGGTCTTCCCCCCGCCTACATCGATGTGGGATCGGCCGAGGTGTTCCGGGACGAGAGCGTGGCGTACGCCACGGGCATCTGGGCCAGCGGGGGCGAGGCGGAACTGCACGTTTGGAGCGGTGGCTGCCACGCCTTCTACGGCTTCTACGCGGACACCGCAATTGCCCGCGCTGCGAACGCGGCACGCGATACGTGGTTGACGCGGATCCTGGCTCGCTGAGGTACACGCTGCTTGCGCCCTGGGCCCCGAGGTGGACCGTCCAAGGGTCATCCAGATGAAGGTGCCGATCAAAGCGGGATCGAGCTGCCTCCACAGGCCTCATGCGTGCCTCATCGACGTCTACCAGACGATGGTGAGCTGTGATTTCAACTCCCACAGGACCGAGCTTCCCGAGCTAGCTCAAGTGCCAGGGCAGTTGTGGAACGCCGCGTTCGAAGACCTGGCGCCGTGGATCAACGACGGGCGCCTCTCGATGGCGGCGGCCTTCTCCCACATCATCGAGCAGGCGGGCAAAGTACCGGAACCGGCTCTCATAGCTCGTCTCGTGAGGCGCGACTACGAGCTCTTGGTGGAGACCGGGGTCCTTCACGATGACGTTGTACCGTTCCTCGTGGAGCTGCGCGCACGGGGGCTCAAGTCGGCCATCTTGAGCAATTGCGCACACAGCACCAGGGACCTGCTCGTGGCCCACGGGCTCGTTCCCCTGGTCGACGCCGTGATCCTCTCTTGTGAGATCCGAAGCTCGAAACCGTCCCCGGGCGCCTTCCTCACCGCGGTGAACCGTCTTGGGGTGGAGCCCGGCTCGGCCCTGTTCGTCGACGACCAGGCAGCCAACTGTGAGGCGGCGTCCGCCCTGGGGATGATGGCCGTCAGGATTGCCAGGGGACAAGCCGCGGGCCCAGGCGCCATAGCGTCTTTGTCCGAGCTCGGCTCGCTGCTCTGGACGGGCTGAGCGGCCAACAGACACGACCGGCTCTGCAGACACGTGGCTCGGGTAAGCTACAAGACTCATGTACGCAGTGGTACGTAGCGGAGGCAAGCAGCAGCGCGTGGAGGCGGGTCAGCGCCTCACCGTCGAGCTGTTGGGCGCCCGGGACGGCGACGAGGTTGCTTTGGAACCGGTCCTTGTCGTCGACGGGTCGGTGGTCCTCGCCCAGCCTGGGCAGCTCGCAGGGGCGAGCGTCAAGGCGCGGGTGCTCGGTCGGGCGCTCGGACCCAAGATCCGTGGAGGCACCTACAAGTCCAAGACCAACCAGCGGCGTCGCTACGGCCATCGCCAGCAGCTGACCGAGCTCGAGGTTCTGTCGATAACAGGTGCCGCGACGCCGCCAAAGGCCAGGCGCGCAGCCAAACGGACCACCAAGGGCGCCGGGAGCGCGAGGGAAGCGCAGGACGCGCAAGAAGCGAAGGAATAGGACGGAAGATGTCCAAGACAAAGGGCGGAGGCTCGACTCGCAACGGCCGCGATTCGCGGGCACAGCGCCTTGGGGTAAAGGTGTTCGACGGAACACGAGTCCTCCCCGGATCGATCCTGGTTCGCCAGCGGGGCACACGAGTGCATCCGGGCCAAGGAGTCGGCAAGGGTGGTGACGACACCTTGTTCGCGTTGCACGAAGGGGTGGTCAAGTTCGCGGACCGCCGGGGTCGCAAGCTCGTCGACGTCCTAGCCGACTGAGTGGACGAGCGTGACCGGGTCTGAGGGCCCGAAGGGCTCCCAGCAGTCGGGACCACAACAGGAACGGCCCCACCTTCCCGCGCAGGAGTACCTGGAGACCATCCACTCCCTCTTGGAAGAGGGGACGCCGGTAATCCAAGCCCGGATCGCCCAGCGCCTCGGACGATCGGCTGCTTCGGTCTCCGAGATGCTCGATCGCCTGGCCGACGAGGGGTACGTGCGCCGCGCAGATCGACTGGTCGAGTTGACCGAGCGCGGCGCGGCCTTGGCAGCCAAGGTTGTTCGGCGCCACCGGCTGGCCGAGTGTTTCTTGGTCGACGTCATCGGCCTCCCGTGGCGCAAGGTGCATCAGGAGGCATCGGTATGGGAGCACGTGATCTCCGACGACGTGGAGGAGCGCCTCGTCGCCATCTTGGGGAACCCGCTGACCTGCCCGCACGGGAACCCGATCCCGGGCGCCCCCCAGCCGGTCTCGAACGGGCTCCAACGTCCGCTCTCAGAGGTGCAGGCAGGCACCCTTGTCCGACTGGAGAGGATGACCGAGGAGGTCGAGGTGGACATGATGTCGCTCATCTACCTCGATGACCACGGCTTCCTGCCGGGCACCGTGGCGTTCGTGTCCTCGAGAGCCCCCGACGGGACGCTCACCCTGCAAGTGGGCGACACAGCGGTCGCCTTCGGGAGCGACCTCTCGGCCCGGCTCTTCGTCGCGGCGCTCTGAGAACGACCGTGTCGGGCTTCGTCGATCGGGCCCAGTTGCACGCCAAAGGAGGCAACGGAGGTGCCGGTGCGGTCTCATTCCGGCGTGAGGCCCACGTCGACCGGGGAGGTCCCGACGGGGGCGACGGGGGTCCGGGCGGTGACGTCTGGCTTGTCGCCACCGACGCGGGCTCTTCTCTGATCGCGTTCAGAGATCGCCCACATCGCCGGGCCACCGACGGAGCGCACGGATCTTCCAAGCGCAAGAGGGGAGCAGCCGGTAGGGACCTCATGGTTGCGGTTCCACTCGGGACCCAGGTCCTCGTGGCGCGAAGCTCCGAGGTCGTCTGCGATCTGCGAGGAGTCGATGACCGCTTCCTCGCGGCCGGCGGCGGTCGGGGAGGGAGGGGGAACGCGAGCTTTCTATCTAACCGCAGACGCGCGCCGGTGTTCGCCGAACAGGGAGAGAGAGGCGAGGAGCGGTGGTTCGATCTCGAGCTGAAGCTGGTTGCCGACGTCGCGATCGTGGGCATGCCCAACGTGGGCAAGTCCACGCTCATCTCGGTGATCTCGGCCGCCAAGCCCAAGATCGCCGACTACCCGTTCACCACCCTGGAACCCCACCTCGGCCTGGTCCGCCCGCGCGGGCCCGACGAGCTCGAGTTCGTCGTCGCAGACGTCCCTGGCCTGGTTCAAGGTGCCGCACAAGGTAGGGGGCTCGGTCATGAGTTTCTGCGCCATGTCGAGCGCGCGAGAGTCCTCCTCATTCTCGTCGACTTGGCGGCGACCGGTGGGCTGGCGCCCGGTGACCAGCTCGGGGTGCTCCTCGCCGAGCTGGAGAAGCACGAGCGCTCGCTTCTGGAGCGCCCGCGCCTGGTGGTCGGGTCCAAGGCCGATCTTGTGGGGGACCGTGTCGAGGATCCCATTGCTGTGGATGTCACGATTTCTGCGGCAACAGGCGAGGGGCTCCCCACCTTGGTCGGAACCCTCGCCCACATGGTCGCAACGGCGCGCGAGCGCAGAACCCCCACGCCTGCCGGTGTGATCGTGCACAGGCCTCAAGGAGCCGAGCTGGCAGTGCAGCGGGTCCAGCCTGGATGCTTCGAGCTGGTCGGCAGGGCGGTCGAGCGGGCTGCGGCGCTCAGCGATCTCCAAGACGTGCAAGCGGTCGAGGTGGTCCTCGCTCGGCTCAAGCACCTGGGGGTCGACGGTGCCCTGGCGCGCGCAGGCGCGCGTGACGGCGACGAGGTGAGGGTCGGGGACCTGTCCTTCTCGTGGTTCAAGGACGCAGGCGAGGCTCGCCTCACGCCAGACGAGGCGCGTCGAGGGTCTAGCGGGCGGTCAGGGAGGTGACCACAGCCACGCCGGTGGTGGTCGTGAAGCTCGGCTCGTCCTCGTTGACGGACCCCTTGGGCAGCGTTGACGTCGGGCTGATCGGCACGATCAGCTCGGAGATCGCCTCGCTGCGCATGCAGGGGCTAAGGGTCGTCGTCGTCTCCTCGGGCGCGATCGCGGCGGGGTGGTCCGTGCTCGGTGCCGCAAGGCCTTCTGAGCGAGAGACTGCGGTGCTGCAGGCCGTTTCGGCCGTCGGTCAGCCGAGGCTGATTGCTGCATGGGCACAGGAGATGGCCGCTTGCGGGATGGTTGCCGCGCAGGTGCTCTTGGCTCCGCTCGACTTCGCACAACGCCAGCAGTACCTGCACGCACGGAGCACCCTCGCCAATCTCCTGGCCTTGGACGTCGTGCCCGTCGTCAACGAGAATGACGTGGTTGCAGACGACGAGATTCGCTTCGGGGACAACGACAGGCTCGCGGCGCTCGTTGCCCATCTCGTGGGTGCGCAAAGGCTGGTCATGCTCACCGACGCGCCCGGCCTTCTCACCGCCGACCCGCGCCGGGTTTCGGATGCCTCCCTGATCGAGGAGGTCTTGGAGATCGATCGTCACTTAGAAACCAGGGCGGGAGGGCCTGGAAGCCCGGTCGGCAGCGGTGGCATGGCCTCGAAGCTGGCCGCTGCCAAGATTGCCACCTGGTCGGGCGTGGAGACGGTGATCGCAGACGCCCGCCGTCCCGGCGTGCTGTCTGCCGTGCTGGCCACCGAGCCAGGCGCGGGCACAGTATTTCGTGCAAGACGGCGCACGCTGTCAGCGCGCAAGCTTTGGATAGCGTTCGCCGTCGGCTCCTCTGGGACGGTGGTCATCGACGACGGTGCCCGAAGGGCCCTGATGGACGACGGGAGGTCGCTGCTCGCCGCGGGGGTGCGCTCGATAGCGGGCGACTTCGAGCGGGACGAGGCGGTCGAGGTCGTGGACTCCGTTGGCGTGGTTGTTGCCAAGGGACTCGTGCGCTGTCCATCGTCTCGGGCGTCCGAGTGGGTCGGCAAGCGGTCGTCCGATCTGCCCAGGGACCTCGAAGGCGAGCTCATCCACCGGGACGACCTGGTGGTCTTGGGGCCGCCAACGGGCTGAAAGGTATGCTCGACCGATGAGCGACGCAGTCGAGCACGACTTGGGTCTGCAGGGGCTCCGCGCCAGACAAGCAGTTCGTCCGCTCGCGCGCTCTTCGTCAAAGGCACGCGACTGCGCACTGGCAGACGCGGCGGACCTGTTGTTGAAGGGTGCCGACGAGGTCCTCGAGGCGAACGAGATCGACCTGGCGTCAGCCCGGGAATCGGGAGCCTCTGGCGCTGCGCTCGACAGGCTGACGCTGACCATGGGTCGCATCGAGTCGATGGCGAGCGGGCTGCTCGAGTTGCGCGCTCTCGGCGATCCCTTGGGAGAGGTGGTCGACGGCTGGGTCCGGCCCAACGGCCTGCGCGTCGAGCGGGTGCGGGTGCCGCTCGGAGTGGTAGGGATCATTTACGAGAACCGCCCCAACGTGACGAGCGATGCCACCGGGTTGTGCGTCAAGTCGGGCAACGTCGCCTTCTTGCGGGGCTCCTCGTCCGCCGCCAGGTCCAACGCTGCGATCGTTTCCCTGTTGCGCCGCGCTCTCGTCCAAGCGGGTCTGCCCGAGGACGGCGTGCAACTGGTGGGAGACACGAGCCACGAGGCGGCCGTCGCCTTCATGAAGTTGCGGGGGATCATCGACTGTCTCATCCCCAGAGGGTCCCGCGCGCTGATCGACCTCTTGGTCGAAGAGGCGACGGTGCCCTACGTCCTCGACGGCGACGGCAACTGCCACCTTTATGTGGACCGCTCCGCCAACCTGGACATGGCCACCCGCGTGCTCGTGAACGCCAAGACCCAACGTCCCGGAGTTTGCAATGCCGTCGAAAGCCTCCTTGTGCACCGTGACGTCGCCGAACACTTCGTGCCCATGGCGGCTGCCGCGCTCGACGGCGTGGAGATCCGTGGTGATGAAAAGGTTCGTACCCTGGTACCGAGCGCCGTGGCGGCGACAGAGGAGGACTTTTCCACCGAGTTCCTGTCCTTGTGCATCTCGGTCGCGGTCGTCGATGATCTCGACGCGGCGATCTCTCACATAGAGCGGTTCGGCTCGGGTCACTCCGAGGCGATCGTGACCGACGACATCTGTGCTTCGGAGCGTTTCGTCCGCGAGGTGGATGCGGCGGCGGTCTTGGTCAATGCCTCAACCCGCTTCATCGATGGCGGCGAGCTGGGGCTCGGTGCCGAGGTGGGCATCTCTACCCAGAAGCTGCACAGCAGGGGACCAATGGGCCTTCGGGAGCTGACGTGCGCCAAGTGGGTCGTGAGGGGGGAGGGCCAGGTCCGATCGTGATCGAGGGCCTCGAGCCCGGAGCCCAGAGCCCTCCGCGCTTCGAGTCGGTCGGATCGGTGACCGAGCGCCTGGCGGCTACGGGCTATCTGGCGACCAAAAGGATCGCTACCGCCGTCTACCTGTCCGACCGCCTTGGCAAGCCGCTGCTGGTCGAGGGCCCCGCGGGCACGGGCAAGACCCAGCTCTCCAAGGCAGTCGCCCAGGCGAGCGGTGCAAGGTTGATCCGGCTTCAGTGCTACGAGGGCCTCGACGAGTCCAAGGCCCTCTACGAGTGGAACTACCGCAAGCAGCTCTTGCGGATCCAGGCAGGGGAGATGCCCGGCCACGATCACCAGGGCTCGCAGCGCTGGACCGAGGTCGAAGAGGACATCTTCTCCTAGCCGTTCCTCTTGAGCCGCCCGCTGCTGCAAGCCTTGAGGGCCCAGGATCCCGTGGTGCTGCTCGTCGACGAGGTCGACAGGGTCGAGCTCGAGACCGAGGCACTGTTGCTGGAGACCCTCTCTGAATACCAGATCTCCATTCCCGAGCTGGGGACCGTCACGGCTAAGAGCATCCCGATGGTCTTGTTGACCTCGAACAACACGAGAGAGCTGTC
>JBOGFX010000032.1:0-3222 GCA_050743805.1 Acidimicrobiales bacterium | reverse complement strand
GACATCGCCTCCCGCAGGTGCGGATGGCGCCGTGACTGGGATGCTCTCTCGGTACAACAACATGAGAAACCGCACAGTGGAACTCCCTCCTCGATCCTGCGCCAGGCGCCTTCACCGTAGCTTCGACGGAACGACTAGGACGAAGTCATCGGTCCTCTCTGCGGGGAGAGCTGCCGAGCCAGTTCGCCGGTGGGCGCGCTTGCTACATGGTCGATAGCGCCCGCCTTCCGGCGACGCTCCTATCACTTGTCAAGTCCTCTTTTGGGGTGGTCGGGAGTTCGAACCGCGGGCAGACCAATGATGAGCCACTCGTCGAGGGCACGCTCTTATGAAGCCACGCGTTCGGAAGATCTCGTGAACCGCGCCGTGGGCCGGCGAGTGGCCGGAAAGTCAGCCCCGGAGGGACGACAGGTAGGTGGTGAGCCAGGCCCACGGCAGCGGTCGTCAACCGCGCGGGAGGTAGTGGTAGATCTCCCGGGCGACGTAGCGCTTCAGGATCCGGATGACGTCGCGCTTGGAGCGACCCTCCTTCACCTTGCGCTCGTGGTAGGACGTCGTTCGCGGATCGTGGGCGATGCGCACCATCGTGATCCGCCACAGCGCGCTGTTTGCTTGGCGGTCACCGCCGCGGTCGAGCCGGAAGCGACCCGTCGTCTTCCCCGACGACGCCGGAATCGGCGCCACTCCGCACAGGTGCGCCCACGCGGCCTCTGAGTGGAGCCGCTCGGGGTTGTCGCCGGCCGCGACCAGGAGGGCCGACGCGGTGTCGGGCCCGACGCCGAAGAGCGCGAGGAGTTCGGGCGCCGTGACCTCCAAGAGCCGACCGAGGCGCACGTCGAGCTCGGCGATCTCGTCGCCGAGGGCCTCGACCCGACGGGCCAAGGAGAGAAGCGACGCCTTGGTGGCGGCCGTCACCGCATCGCCGGCACGCGATGGCCGCAGGCGCGACGCCGCATCGACCAACGACACGACCGAGAGGCCCTTCAGGCGCTGGTTGAGCTGGTCGGGAGCGCTGATCACGAGATGGCGCATCTGCACGAGGGCCTTCGTGCGGCCCTGTCGAGCGGAGCGCTTGGCGACGAGGAGCACCCGGATCGCCTCGACGTTGCCGGTCTTTTCCTTTGCGATCGTCTTCGCCCGCCGGCCGAGGGCCGCACGGGCCGCCTCAATCGCGTCGAGTGGATCGGACTTGCCCGATCGCCGGCGCTCTTCGCGGTTGGGGCGGTCCACCTCGATGACGTCGACATCGTGTCGACGAAGGAACGGGTGAGCCCCGTGCCGTATGAGCCGGTGCCCTCGATACCGACGCGCCCCACCGTGCCGAAGTGCTCGAGCCAGGTGAGCAGCGCCGCATAGCCCGGGGAGCTCGCGGCGAAGGACTCGGTGCCGAGGACGCCTCCGAAGGAGTCCAGCGCCGCTGCCACGTGAACGTCGAGGTGGGTGTCGACGCCACCAGTGACCCCACGCGCGGCTTCTACGATGACCATGACCATCCCTTCCTTCCTGTAAGTGGTGAGGGGTGGCACGGCCGTCCCGGGTCGGAGCGACGGGCGGTTCCGACTTGTTCACGCAAGCCGGGCCAATCACCCTTCCTTCGGAACGGGACGTGCCCGTTTCCGTGCACTGCTGGAAGCGCTCGACCGACGGCGCCGAGGCGGCATCACTCATCAAGTCAGGTCGAACGATCCAGCGATCCCGAACCTATTGAGAACCAACCGCCAGGCGGTGGATCCTCCATGCCATTGTCATTGGTAGGAGAGACGGATGTCACAACCCTGTCGTACCGCCGTCGAATATGAAGGTGCGGGAGGTGATCCGGATCTTGGAGCGAGAAGGACGGCGAGGGGTGCGCCAGGGTGGGTCCCATCGGCAGTTCCAGCACCCCACTTTGCCTGGAGCGGTCACCGTGGCCGGAGCGCGGAGCGACGAGTTGCCGAGGGGTACGCTCGCGAGCATCTGGAAGCAAGCACACCTTCGGAGCCGGCAATGACCGGGTATTCAGTGGTGATCGAGCGCGAAGGAAACGCCTGGGGGGCCTATGTAGCGGAACTTCCTGGCTGCGTCGCGACCGGGGCTACGCGAGAAGAGGTCGAGTCGCGCATTCGAGAGGCAATCCCGGCGCACCTCGCCTTGATGAGGGAAGCAGGCGAAGACCTCCCGAGCCGACCGCCCGTGCCATCATCGTCGTGCCTGCCTCCTGACAGCCACGCGCTGCGTCGTCGATAGATTGATCAACCTGAATGAGTAGCTCGCACGGCGGCGGGATCAATGCCAAGGGGGTGCTGTGCTGCGACCCGGTCACCGAGGCTCCTCTGGGCATCGCGGACTCCGAAGAGCTGGCACGGGTGCTCGGCGCCTTGGCCGATCCGGTCCGCCTACGGCTGCTCTCCCTGGTGGCCTCTCGTGACGAGATCTGCTCGTGCGAGCTCGAGGTGCCGCTCGAGAGAAGCCAGCCCACCATCTCCCATCACACGAAGGTGCTGGCCGACGCGGGCTTGATCGTGGGGCAACGGCGGGGTCGGTGGGTCTGGTGGCGGGTCGTGCCGGACCGTCTCGCGGCCGTCCGCCGCGCCCTCGGCGGCTGAAGCCACGCCCCCAGATCCGCCGGGCCTCTGCGACTGCTCCGAGGCCTGCCGGATCGTTGCGGGGATCCTTCCGCGGTCCGACACGAGGTATCCCTGTTCACGCGCCCATGCCCGGACCTCGCCCGGCGCCGGCCCGTTGCCGTCGTGATGTGACGTATCGTGCAACGTGTGGCGATCGATCCGTTCGATGGCTGCCACCTCGGTCGAGGCCCACGCATGCGCCGCGGCGAGGTATCGGTAGGTCCACTCCTCGGCGAGGGGGCGGGTCTCGCAGAAGACCAGGGGGATGCTGGGCCAGCGGATCTGACACTCCGACAGCCCGTCGGCCACAAGGGCGGGACGGAGTGCGCAGCACGATGCCCTCACCGAGGGGAATTCGCAGGAGGTACGCAAGCCTGGAATCAGGATCCGGGTTCGCGGCGATCAGCAGCTCCTGCATGGCGAGCCCCAGTCAACCAGCGGCAGGCGCCACGGTCGCGCACCTCCCGCTCGACCTCCCGAAGGTCATGGTCACGGTTGGGGGGCGCCCGCTGACCGTGGCCCCGAGTCTCGCCAGGCGCTCGGACCCGCGGAGCGCCGCGCTGACCTTGGTGCCGCGAAGTTCAGCAAGCTACAAGTCGAGAACTCGGCGAAGGCC
>JBOGFX010000031.1:0-1766 GCA_050743805.1 Acidimicrobiales bacterium | reverse complement strand
GCCGTGAGCGGCGTCAACTTCCAGCCCGCGTTCCACGCCGGCCGCCACATGGCGCACGACCCGCTGCGGCGCGTCACCATCCCCGACGTGGTGCGGGCGCTCGAGGCGCAGACCGAGGGGCTGTTGCGCGCCGACGACTTCGTGCCCGTGCCCTGCTGCTTCCCGACCTGCAACTCGGTCACCTACGCCTTTGTCGAGGGCGAGAGCGTTACCCCGCTCACGCGCCTGCTCAACGTCGAGGACTATCTGGACTACCTCACCAACCGAGCCGTCCCGACGCTGGACATCGGGATCAAGCGGGCATTGGAGGGCCTTTGGTCTTCGTCAGCTGTACCGGGGGACCAAAAGGCCGCCGCTGAATTCGCCCTCTCCTGCGAGTCCTGCGGGCTCGCAGGCATGGACCTGGAGGCGATCGGGAGGAAGTTGTTTATGGTGATGCTTCAGGACTTCATGGATCCCTGGACCTTCAACCAGAAGAACCTGATGAAGTGCTGTAAAGAGTTCCTCCTCCCCGACGGCCACCAGATCCCCTTCTGCGCCTACAACACCGTCGGCTACCGAGAGCAGGCCAGGGCGCAGCTGACGGCGCGCCAGCGCTGCCGTCACAAGGCCAAGCGGGAGAAGCGGGAATTCGTCCCGGAGCCGATCACCTTCAAGTTCGACGTCCCGGGTGGAAATGGCAACGGCCACAAGCCCACAACCGAGCTCCCGATAGCCTCTGACCGCCGGAAGGGCCGAGCGTGACCCGGGAGCACGTGCCGGCTTCGATGTCGTCGGCGGAGGTGAAGAGCTGCTGCGCCGACCTCTACTCCAGCGACATTGCGCGGATGCTGGTCGGCGAGACCTTCCACCCCGGCGGGCTGGAGCTGACTTCCAGGCTCGGCGAGCTGCTCCACCTGGACCCATCCCACCATGTACTGGATGTCGCATCCGGGCTGGGCACCTCGTCTGTCCATCTGGCGGTGAGATTCGGTTGCCGGGTGACCGGGATCGACTTCAGCTCGCGCAACGTGGAGCGTGCCCGGGAAACCGCAGCGGAGGCTGGGGTCGCTCGGCTGGTCTCGTTCCAACGAGGGGACGCCGAGGTGCTTCCCTTCGATGACGCCAGCTTCGATGCGGTGGCCTGCGAGTGTGCCTTCTGCACCTTTCCGGGCAAGCCAGCCGCGGCCATGGAGATGGCCCGGGTGATCAGGAGCGGCGGTCGGGTCGGCATCAGCGACCTCACCCGGAACGGTGAACTCCCGGAAGAGCTGCAGGGAATCCTGGCCTGGCTCGCCTGCGTCGGCGACGCCGGCCCGGTCGACTCGTACCTGGCATATCTAGGGGCGGCCGGGTTGTGCGGCGGTGTCGTGGAGAATCACGACGAGGCTCTGCTCGAGATGGTGGAGGGGATCCGCCTGAAGTTGATGGCGGCATCGCTCATGGCCCAGCTGAAGCAGATCCCGTGGGCGGGCGGCGACTTCAACACCGCGAAGGCCATGGCCCTCAGGGCGCTCATCGAGATCCGGGCGGGCAATCTTGGCTACAAAATCCTCGTAGCGACCAAGCCCTGACCGGAGCCAGTGCCAAGAATCCATAGGGTCGGCAGACAGACATGACGCTTCCTGCAGGCTGCGCTGGCCTCGGCGGCTCACCCACCTCGCATGACCAGACGGTGAGCGGCAGTAGTCGCCGCCGGGTCGTCGTGGTGGGGGGCGGCCACAACGGCCTCGTCGCAGCCTGCTACCTGGGCCTGGCCGGACATCCGGTCCTGGTGCTCGAGGCGC
>JBOGFX010000030.1:0-1804 GCA_050743805.1 Acidimicrobiales bacterium | reverse complement strand
GCCCAGCGACGGTCATTGGCTAAGAACCTCAGCGGATAGGTGAGACCGTTGGTGACCAGCGCTTTCGCCAATCGATCAGTTTTGCGACGAGCAAGAAGGCGACCGCCAGGGAGAACTGAGCCTCGCGATGGCGTGGCTGTCGGTCGGTATTGCGCCGTAGCTGGCCGAAGTTCGACAACCACGAGTTCGTGCGTTCGACTGGCCAACGAAGCCCCATCGGCTGGCGTCGGGTCGATGCCCTGGGGCCCGCGGCACCGGCGCGCTTTCGGCGCTTGGCGATGACGGCATCGGTGATGCCGCGCTCGGAAAGGCGCTCACGGGTGAGCTCGCTGTCGTAGCCGCGATCGAGCCAGATGGTCTGGATCTCGCTCAGCATGCCGCGCCCGCCGAGGTCATCGAGGGTCGGGGCGAGTAGCACGGAGTCGTTGCGGTTGGCTCCATCGAGGTGCCAGCCGAGGGGAATGCCCTTCCCATCAACGAGAAGCGACCATTTCCAGCCAAGCTTGGAGCGATCGGTCGGGTTCGGCCCCGTTCCCGTTCCGCCGCACGGGCTCTTGTGCAACGAGCCGTCGAGGGAGACGTCAGAGAAGTCGAGCCCGACGATGCGGCCGTAGCCCTCGATGGCCTCGTTCGAGAGTGCGTCGAAGATCCCGGCACGGATCCACTCGTCTCGGCGAGCCCGCGCGGTGGTGTCCGAGACCACCTTGCCGCAGAGGAACTCGGCGTCTTCCCACGAACATCCGGTCACGAGTCGCACGAGCATCACCCGAAAGCAGTCTCGATCAGCGGTCCGCGGTCGGTGGCAGCCGAGCGGATGCTCATCGACGCGAACGGGGATGAGGGCCTCGACGGCTGCCCAGACGGCATCGAACACTTCCGGATCGAACGCGCGCATGATGGACAAAGACCTCCGCTGGTCGTCGGGTTTGGGACGCACCCGACAGTCCAGTTGGGCCAGACAGTCCAGTTGGGCCAGTTCGGCGAGCGGTGGACGGTCAGCCCTTCTCCGCGCCGAACGCGACGCGCTCGAGCCGGGAGTTGACCGCCGCAGGGTCAAAGGCCTCGGGATCGGACACCGCACCGAGCCATTCGAGGGAGTCCTCGTGTTCTTCATGGCGCGGATCGCGAAGCGCTTCGAGAAGACCGGCGTAGCCCCAGACGCCGCCGCAATCTTCTGGCGGGCACGCACGTTTGCCGGCAGTGCAGGTCGCGACGCCGTTCAACACGAGCGGTCCCTTCGGTTTCTCGACGACAAGGTCGTGCTCCCAGGAGTCGCCGAAGTCGTAGTCGTACTCGCCGCGGCTCCTTGCTCCGAGCGTGTCCGCAACGCTCACGCTCGACTCGTCCACCTCCTCGGCGAAGGCGTCGTCTGCCGGCCCGTAGCGGACCCCGGCGATGCGATAGGCGTGCAGGTGAGCGTCCTCCCAGCCCATGGCCACTTGGAGGACGAGGTGCAGGTCGGCCAGGCTCGCCTCACCGGCGACAACGAGTCGTCGCCAGATCGGCGGCCGCATGCCGCGCAGCGTCACCTTGATCAGGACCGGAGATGACTTCGCCGCCATCGGCCCAGGCTATGACGGCGAAGTCACCGATTGCCGAGGCGTTCCTGCGACCAGCGACAGAGCAGCTCAACGGCGCTATCGCCTATCCGCGCGGCCTCTTAGGCGGAGGGTCATCTCAATGTGATCACCCTGCCGAGCAACTGGGCGAACTACGGGACGATCATGAAGCACTTCAAGAAGAAGTACGGCATCACCATCACCTCGGAGAACCCGGAGGGTTCGAGCCAGGACGAGCTCAACGC
>JBOGFX010000029.1:0-28905 GCA_050743805.1 Acidimicrobiales bacterium | reverse complement strand
CGGTCGATCTCGTCGATCAGGAGCACCGGAGGGGCTAAGTCTCCGGTTGCCTCCGGCGCTATGGCTTGAAGGAGCGGCCTGCGTACCAAGAAGCGTTCCGAGAACAGCTGGTCGTCTGTTGGCGCGTCGGCTGCCATGGCGTGATCGTGCGCACGCAGATAGAGAAGCTGACGGCGGTAGTCCCACTCGTAGATCGCCTGGTTGGCATCTATGCCCTCGTAGCACTGAAGTCGCAGAAGCCGGGATCCCAGCCAGCCAGCCACAGCTTTGCCGACCTCGGTCTTTCCGACTCCGGGCTCGCCCTCCAGGAACAGGGGACGTCGCAGGACGATGGCCAGGTAGAGGGCCGTGGAAAGACCCTCGCCAGCTAGGTAACCCTGGGCGCGCAAGGCGTCGGCGACCTCGTCGGGTGAAAGCGGAGGGGTCCAGCTGGCAGTGAGCGCGGGCGTGCGCGAATCGTCGACGGATTCGGCCATACCTCCAACAGTAGCGGTGACTCAGTCGCCACCCGCGGGCCGACTTTTCAGGGGTCTTCCGTCGATCCGGGTGCGGTGCGCTCATCCCGAGGTCGCCTTGCGTCGTGCCAAGCCTGCTCTGCCCGGAATGCCACCTCGGAGAGCCCCAATCCCGTGCGCTTGGCTACGTCGGCGACGTCGTCGAACTCCGGCTTCACCCGGCCGGGTCGGTGCTTCATGCGCACGTTGTGTCCGTCAACCGTGACTACCTCGACGCTTCGTGGGGCGGGCCAGCGTTGAGCGCTGACAGCGCGAACTCCGAAAGTTCCGGTGGTCTCGGTGATCAGCCTCTTGAGGGGATCGACGAGCGAGATGTCTGAAAGGACATGAACGCAGTGTGCGGGCCGTCCCTTCTTCATCACGATGGGAGTCACCCACGCATCGTGAGCACCCGCATCCAGCAGCAACGCCAAGGCGTAGGCCAGCTGCTCACCGGTCGCATCGTCGAGGTTCGCCTCTAGGAGGACGACCGGTTGACCGCTCGGCTCGCCGCCGGCGACCATGTCTGCCAGGCCGACCACGACTTGAGTGCAGTTCGGCAGGTCGTCGAGGTCTCGTGATCCAGCTCCGAAGCCGCTGGCTGCAATTTGCATCGGCGGGAGCGGGCCGAATCCTGAGGCGGTGGCCGCAATGATCGCCGCGCCGGTCGGAGTCGTAAGCTCGGATCCAAGGTCACGGCCATAGACAGGGGCCCCTTCCAAGAGCTTGATGACCGCAGGCGCTGGGACCGGCAGCACTCCGTGTGCTGCGCTGACCGTTCCCATGCCGGTGGCGATGGGAGAAGACCGGACCTCGTCAACCTGAAGAAGCTCCAGAGCGCAGGCGGAGCCGACCACGTCGACGATGGCGTCGTGGCTTCCGACCTCGTGGAAGTGGACCAACTCTGGCGGCTCGTCGTGGATCCTCCCCTCAACCTCGGCCAGGCGAGAAAAGATGGCGAGCGAGCGCGCCTCTACTCGCGGTGGGAGCCGTGCAGCTCTCACAAGCTCGGCTACGTCGGCGTGAGTCCTTCGGACCTTGTCTTCCTCGGTCGATACGACCGCCCTCGTGCAGGAGATCCCGCCACGTAGAGCCGGCTCAGTCCGGAGCCCCCAACCCGAGAGCGGGAGGCGTGAGAGCATCCGGCGTAGCTCGTCTGCATCTGCTCCGGCGTCGATGAGACTACCGAGCACCATGTCTCCGGCGATGCCGGCGAAGCAATGGAACCAGGCGATTCTCTCACTCGAGGCGTGAGGTTCGGTCACCCGAGCAACCTCGCGACGGCGCACGCAGCTCCGAAGCCGTTGTCGATGCCTACGACGGTGATCCCCGACGCGCATGAGGCAAGCATCGCGAGAGTCGCCGTCATTCCCTGAAACGAAGATCCATAGCCGACACTCGTGGGGACTGCCACCACGGGTGCAGAGGTCAGGCCACCGACGACGCTCGCGAGGGCACCTTCCATCCCCGCCACCACGACGATGGCCTCAGCTTCGGCGAGTTGATCAAAGGACTGGAGCAGACGATGGATCCCTGCGACACCGCAGTCGTTGAGGCGTTCCGGCATAAAGCCGAGTGCCTGCAATACGCATACGCACTCGTCGGCGACCGGCAAGTCCGCGGTGCCGGCCGTGATGACCAGAATCCGACCCTCTCTGGTGGCCGCCGGACGCCACGTGACGGTGGCCAACGCTGCCACACGGGTGATCGTGGCCTCGGCGAGGTCAATCGTCGCGGCGATGGCAGCGTCGGTCTGATCGGGGTCGGCACGAGTCAGCACGACGGGATCGGTGGAGGCATCCAGGAGCTCTCGGACAATGGCGGCGCATTGGTGAGGCGTCTTGCCTGGCGCATAGACGGCTTCAGGCAAGCCTTGCCTGATCGGCCGGTGATGGTCGACTCGAGCGAAGCCGAGGTCTTGGAAGGGAAGGCGGCGGAGCGATCGCATCGCATCGTCGACCGAGCGCCGCCCGGCTCTGACTTCCTCCAGCAGCTCTTCGATGGGGACTTGGTCCATATGGATAAGTATCCTGCCTGGATATGAGCGGTTCTGTAGGCGCGATCGGCTATTTCGGCCCGGCAGGCACCTTTACTGAGCAGGCCTTGCTCACGCAACCCGACTATGCGTCCAGGGAGCGGATATCTCTATCTAGCATCGTCGACGTCTTGGAGGCCGTGAGCTCCGGCGAGGTGGTGCTCGGTTTCGTGCCGTTGGAGAACGGCATTGAGGGCACCGTCCCGATCACCGTTGACAGTCTGATCTTCGATTTCGACCTTTTTATCCAGCGCGAGGTCTTCTTGGACATCCACCTGGCGTTGCTCGCCAACCGCGGCACTGCTCTGTCGGAGTTGAGGTCGATATCTTCCTTTCCTCACGCGATCGCCCAATGCCGAAAGTTCCTGGCTGCGAATCTCCCGGGCGCTCAGATTCGGCATGCGGCGTCCACGGCCGAGGCCGCCAGGGGTTTGGCGGCTGAGCGGGACCTGACGGGGGGAGTGATCGCCCCCGTTCAGGCAGCGACGGAATATGGACTAGCCGTTCTCATCGACGGCATCGAGGATCATCCAGAAAATCGGACCCGTTTCGTCGCGGTCGGCTCTCACAGCATCCCTCGCCCCACCGGCCATGACAGGACCAGCATCGTCTGCTTCCAGAGCGCGGACCGACCGGGAAGCCTCTATTCGATCCTCGGGCAGTTTTCCGCCAGGGGAATAAACCTGACCAAGCTTGAGTCGAGGCCGACCAAGAAGGCTCTTGGCGATTATTGCTTCATCATCGACCTGGACGGCCACATTGACGACGAGCTGGTAGCTGACTGCATGCGTGACCTGCATGCGATTCTCGCAAAGTTGAAGTTTCTCGGGTCATATCCGGCGGCCGGCGGAGGGGCCCCGGAGCTCCGTCGCGAGGCCAATGAGGCTCGGAGGAATGCCGACGCGTGGATCGCCTCACTGCGCGCCCAGGTAACTCCCAACGACGGCGTCACCGGCGCTCCGTAGGTGACATTGCTACATGGAGGGATGGCAGAGCGGACAAATGCGCGGCTCTTGAAAAGCCGTGGGGCCAACACCCCCGTGGGTTCGAATCCCACTCCCTCCGCGCACGGGTCAGGATCGGATTTGAACTCGCCGGACAATGTTGGACCGTACGAGCTCACGAGCATCTCGCAACCGAGAACGAGCCCACCATACGAGCAGCGGTCGGGCTTACTCGGGTGAGCACCCAACCGAGCTCCTCGTATCGAGTCACAAAGCTCATGCGACCTTCGCGCGTTCGAATCTGGGTTGAATTGCGTGACCGTTGCGCCCACGCGCGGCGGATGCAAGCCCCTGCTCGGCAGCCGCCGCTCCCACAAGGTGGCTCAGCATCGTGCCCACCTCTTCCAACAAATCGAAGGTCACCGGGACCACGATGAGGCGACCGCACTGCGGCCACCAGCCGATTGCACGTCCGGGAGTCGCGAGCGCCCCGTTGCTCAAAGTCATACCCAGAGCTACGAGGCCCAGCTCCAACCTGGAGGTCTGCATCGGGGTCCCCGTCATGAGAGTCAGGGTTGAGGCATGCGCGTCAGCTCGCCGGCCTCCGGGAGGTGTGCATGGTGGGCGTCCAGACAGAAGAAGGTCGATTCTCGTTCTAATTAGAGCGTTGGAAGCGACTCGCACGGACAGGTCCGCACCCACGATCGGATTTCGGAGCCTGTTCCATTCGACCGCGCCGAGGAGATGCGTCGCCCACAGGACCGCTTCCGCTTGAACCGCTGCGCGAGCGCAAGCTCCCAGTGATGACACCCAGCGAGCGAGGGAACCGCGGCCTTTCTCGAGCTTGTTGATGGCGGCGAAGCTCGCCTCGGCCGGTGCTTGGGCACGTTGGCTCACGCAACCCCTTACGCATTCGAGGCCGATCGGTCTCCGGGCTCGATGAGGCGTCCAAGAAAAGGGCTGATCTTGGCCTACCCGTTGATTGCGGATGCTGTAGATGTCGACGCGCAACGGCGCGCGATCTCCCCCCGGCCAGCCATGTTGGAGCTCTGAGCGCACCCATCGCCTCAGCTTGACCAAGCGCCGACCGTCCAGGTGGGTCTCCACCGGGTCCACCAGCAGCTCACTCAGGGCCGCCGCACGTGGAACGGTGAGGTCGCGAAAAGTCTCACGATGCATGCTTGTCATCTCCGTAATGCTGGATCAACCCGACGACACGACTCAACGTGGCGGTGATGAGGGCTTCATTGATGTCGGATATCTCGAATGTGCCGTCGCAAGTGAACAGGGTGCCTACCCGAAAGGGCGGAGCGCCGCTGCGCAAGGTCTCCAAAAGGGCGAAGTAGCCGTGGACACCACTGCCGCACGGCGATGGCTGATCGGTATCGACCTTGACCATGGCGACGGAGGCCTCACCGTGTGACGGGGCACCTATCAGTAGATCGACTGTTCCAGCGAGTACCACCTTTCCACCAGCGAGTGGGATGGCGATCTTGTCCTGAGTTCGAGGGAGCCACGCAGGAGCGGGCCTCGGCCATCGAGCGCACAGCGTTGACGCGTGCGCTGTTAGCTCGCGGTTGAAGCGCGCGAGGGACGTGTCGGATAGCGAGTCGATGAAGCCCACCGTCTCTGTCGCCCAGGGGTCGACGGCGAGAGCAGCCAAACCGTCAGCGAGCGGGTCGCCGAATCCGCCGGTGATAGCCAGCTGACGTACCAGCGCAGAGATGACGGCCGATACCGCCGATCGGAACGGATCGGGATTTTGCGCCCCCGGGTGTTGAGAGTCTCGCCTTATGGAAGCATGGGTGATGACGATCGTGTCTTGGGCCATCGCCGCAGCGCGCCAGACCTCGTCCTCCAGCCATTCGCGAAGGCCACCGGCGAGGCCCGGATCGATCCGAGGTCTGAAGGACCTGGGTTGCCGGAGCGCCTCCAAGAGCTGGCCCCCAGTGTGTCTGGGAGATGCGATGCTCCCGTTGTGGTGACCCGCTCGCTGCACCGCCATGTTGCAAGAATGGATCCGGGCTGTGACACCCCCGATCCGACACCTAATCTCTGGTAACGATGGGCCTAGTCACGTTTGCCCCGGCGGCGGCGGCGCTGTTCGGGGTCGTCTTTGCGGTTTTCGTGCTGGCAACTGTGATACTGGCCGTGATCGCCGTACGCTGGGCGGTTCGCCGAGACCGAATTGGGCGTCGGGAGTGGAAGCGCCGCCAGTTGGAGGCTGCTACGGAACGCAGCGAGCTCGAGCAGGACAAGCGGAACCGGCCTGCACCGTGACCCTCGCGGCTGCGGTGTTGTCGGACCGGGCTTGCGTAGTAGGAAGCGTATGTCTGGGTCCCGGAGCTTGATCTCGTGGTGAACCCAAAGCCTCTGCGCCAAGGGTCGGCGTTCGTGCTCGGTGGCGGTGGTAGCCGTGGGGCGGTACAGGTCGGCATGTTGGCCGAGCTTGCCGACCGTGAGATCATCGCCGACCGTGTCTATGGAGCTTCTGTGGGTGCCGTCAACGCGGCCGCATACAGCTCGGACCCCACGCGGGCGGGAGTTCAAAGAATCGCCGACGTGTGGACTCGGCTTCGTCCAGAAGACATCTTTCCTCACCCTCTCGTCCACGGCCCCTGGGCTTTCTTCCAGCAACGGACGTCTGTTTACGCGAACAGCGGTCTCAGGGAGGTGCTTGAAAGGGGGCTGTCGGTACGCTTCATCGAAGACACGACCGTTCCCCTCGAAGTCGTCGCCACGTCTCTGCTAGACGGTGGGGAACGGTGGTTGTCAAAGGGCCCGATAGTCGAAGCAGTCCTCGCGTCGGCCGCCATCCCGGGCATCTTTCCCCCGGTATCGATCGGAGGGGAGCCGATGATTGATGGGGGTGTCGTGAACAACGTCCCAATCAGTCGTCCCATCGATGCCGGGTTGGCGACGATCTACGTTCTCTTGTGCGGGCCACGGAACCACCGGTCCGAACTTGCCAGGCGGCCGATAGAAGCCGTCGTCTCGGGCTTCTTGACAGCCGTTCACTCCCGCTTTGCCCGGGAGCTCAGCGTTCTGGGGGATGATGTCGACGTCGTGGTCTTCGACGGGAGCGGTCGTGCGGCTGGAGATTTCAGGGATTTCAGCTCGTCGCAGAGCCTGTTCGACGCGGGGCGACGAGAGGTAGACAAGGTGTTGGAAGCCATGCGCTCCTCTCGTGGTCACAACACTCTGGTGGACTGAGATGGTGACAGCCATAGATCAACAAACCGATCTGGGTGGGCTCGCAGGATTGTTTCATCCTGCGGTCAGCTCTTGGTTTGCTCGACAGTTCCCAAACGGTCCCACCCCGCCTCAGGTGGGTGCTTGGCCCCTGATCGCTCAAGGCCGTGATGTCCTTGTGTCCTCGCCTACGGGCACCGGGAAGACGCTGGCCGGATTTCTGGTGGCCATAGACGAATGCCTGCGCGAGGGCTCGACAAGGACCGGCCCTCGGGTCGTGTACGTCTCCCCGCTCCGGGCCCTGGCGACCGACATTCACGAGAACCTCCAGGTGCCCTTGGACCGTATCCGTGACGAGGCCGCTGCGCAGGGTTTGGATGTTCCGACAATCACGGTGGCAACGCGCACGGGAGACACGACTGCGAGCGAGCGCCGAGCCATCCACAAGCATCCCCCAGACATTCTCGTGACGACGCCGGAGTCGCTTTACCTGCTCCTCACGGCTGCCGCCTCGCGTGCGATGTTGGCCAACGTACGAACGGTGATCGTTGACGAGGTGCACACGCTCGCGAAGGACAAACGAGGATGCCATCTAGCTCTCAGCTTGGAGCGACTTTGCTTCGTGGTTGAATCAACTGGGCATCGACTTCAGCGGATCGGACTTTCGGCAACACAGAAGCCACTTGAGCTGGTAGCCCGGCTTCTTTGCGGTTCAGAGCGTGTGGCCGAGAAGCCGGACATCGTTGACTGCGGCCACAAGCGCGACCTGGATGTCGCTCTCGAACTCCCGGAAAGTGAGCTGGAAGCCGTCGCACCGATTGGCCAGTTCGGAGAGATCATCGATCGACTGGCGGACTTGGTGAGCAGCCACGAGAGCACGATCGTTTTTGTGAACACCCGGAAGCTGTCGGAGCGAGTTGCGCATCAACTTGCAGAGCGTTTGAACGACGGTGTGGGCGAAGCCGACGGATCGCTTGTCGCCGCCCACCACGGGAGTCTCTCCGCCGACCGTCGCCGCTTTGTCGAATCGCGCCTTCGCGCCGGCGAGCTCAAGGCCCTTGTTGCGACCGCGTCACTGGAGCTGGGGATCGACGTGGGCCCTGTGGACCTCGTCTGTCAGCTCGGATCTCCGCGGTCCATCGGCACGTTCCTTCAGCGGGTTGGACGGGCCAACCACCAGTTGGAGGGGAGACCTGCCGGACGCCTCTTCCCTACGACGCGTGATGAGCTCGTCGAATGCGTGGCTCTTCTGTCGGCAGCCCGGGAGGGCGTACTCGACGCACTGAGACCCCAAGAGCGCCCGCTCGACGTGCTCGCCCAGCAGATCGTTGCCGAAGTGGCAGGAAGGGGAGAATGGGTCGAGGCTGGCCTGTTTGAGCTCGTTCGGCGAGCGGGGCCTTACGAGCGACTCACCCTTGAGGAGTTTACTTCGGTGGTCGAGCTGGCCTCCGATGGGATCACCACGGGCCGAGGGCGGATCGGTGCTCATCTCCATCGCGACGGCGTGAACGGGGTCCTGAGGCCTAGGCGCGGTGCAAGGTTGGCTGCGCTGCTGGGGGGAGGAGCGATCCCTGAAACCGGCGACTACCGGGTTGTCCTGGACCCAGAGGGGGTCATCGTTGGCTCGGTCCATGAAGATTTCGCCGTGGAGGCGACGATCGGTGACGTCTTCCTGCTGGGCACCCACTCATGGAGGGTCAAGAAGGTCGAGGTCGGAACCGTTCGCGTTCAAGATGCCGGGCAACTCCCTCCGACGATCCCCTTTTGGTTGGGCGAGGCGCCTCCGCGGACGGTCGAACTTTCCGAGGCCGTCAGTCGGCTCCGTGCCGAGGTCGAGGCATGCCTCAAGACCGCTGATATGCGATCGGCACGTTGTCTGCTCAAGGACAAGAGCGGGGTGGGTGACCCTGAGGCTGATCAAGTTGTCTCCTATCTGGCTAGCGGCATGGCCGCCCTTGGAACGATGCCGACCCAGCACCGCATCGTCATCGAGCGGTTCTTCGATGATACAGAGGGCACCCAGCTGATCATCCATGCACCTTTCGGTGGTGCGATCAATAGGGCCTTTGGCCTGGCTCTGCGGAAACGGTTCTGCGTGTCGTTCGATTTCGAGCTCCAGGCGTCGGCAGACGACGACACCATTGCTCTTTCGCTCGGGCCTCAACACAGCTTTCCGCTATCGCAGGTGCCCCGGATGCTTCCCAGCCATCAAGCAGAGCAGGCCCTCACGCAGGCGGTGCTGCCGCATCCGATGTTCACCGCCAGATGGAGGTGGAACCTCAATCGGGCGTTGGTTGTCCCGCGATCTCGCAACGGTCGGCGGCGTCCCATTCATTTGCAACGAATGGAGGCCGAGGACCTGCTGGCAGCGACGTGGCCGGCACTAGCCGCCTGTCAGGAGAACGCTCCACCCGGACCGGTGCCCGTTCCCGATCACGTCTTGGCGAGACAGACCGTATGGGACTGTCTGCACGAGAACCTCGATGTCGACGGCCTCTTGGAGGTGCTGTCACGTGTCGAATCCGGTCAGGTGGAAGTGTCCTTTGTCGAGTCCGTGGAGCCCTCTCCTTTTGCGCACGGGATCCTCTCAGGTAGGCCCTACACCTTCCTCGATGGCGCACCACTCGAAGAGCGCCGATCTCGCGCGACCAGGATTCCTCGAGGTCGTGCCGTCGAAGGCCTCGTCGCTTCAAGGATCCAAGAGAGATTGGACCCGGCGATTGTCGCATCGGTCCTGGAACAGGTCCGGCCCTCGCCCCGTAATGCCGATGAGCTGCACGACCTTCTTCTGTCGCTGGTCCTGTCCCGCCCGGTCGTGAGCTGGTACGGGTTGTTCACCGAGTTACAGGCCGAAGGCCGCGTTGAGGTCATCGATGGGTGCTGGGCAGCCGTCGAGCGTTCCAACGCTGCGCGCTCACTCGAAGAAGATGACGAGGCCGCTGCCGCCTGCATCGAGGGCTACCTCGAGGTGTCCGGGCCGGTATCGCTGGAAGAGCTGGTCTCGGCCGGCTCCCTTCCCGGCGGGACCCTCCCCGGAGCGCCACTTCGAGCTTCACGAGCCAAGACCGCCCTTGCCCGCCTTGAGCACATCGGATCCGCGATTGAGCTCCCGGATGGTCGCTGGTGTGCCCGTCGTCTCTTGGTACGCATGCATGCTCAGGCGAGAACGAGGCGGCGTGCCGGCGTCGAGGCGGTCAGCATCGCGAGTTTCGTCAACTTCTTGACCAGGTGGCAGCACCTGGCGCCCGGCTGGCACCTCGAGGGGCGCTCCGGCCTGCTCGCTGTCGTCGAGCAGCTGTCCGGATTCGAAATCGCCGCAGGCGAATGGGAAGCTCACGTGCTCCCCGCCAGGGTTCGTGGATACCAACCCCATTGGCTCGACGAACTCTGTCTCTCAGGAGAGGTCGCATGGGCGAGGTTGACCCCAAGATCGGATCCTGACCGCCGAACGCGCCGCGGGGCGGCCACCCCGTCCGCCACCACGCCGCTGAGCATCGTGATCCGAGAAGACCTCGGTTGGCTCTTGGCCGCGGTGCGCAAGGAGGAGCCCGTGACGGCTCCGAGCATCGGGGCCTCATTCGAAGTGCTGTCCATTCTCCAGAGCGAAGGTGCCTGCTTTCGCTCCGATATAGCACTCGCCTGCGCGAGATTGGCAGGCGAAATCGATGAGGGACTCTGGGATCTCGTAGCTCGTGGTTTGGTGACCGCTGACTCATTTTCGGCGCTCAGGAACCTCCTGAGAGCTCGTCGTTCCCTGCGATCCCGAAGCTCGAGCACCGCTCGCCGCCTGACCTTGGCGCGTCAAAGGAGTCCCGTGGGAGCAGGGACCGGAGAGGGTCGTTGGTCCCTGCTTTCCTTGCCGGACACCTTGGAACAAGAAGATGAACTATCCGAGGCTGTGGCTGTCCAGATGCTTCGTCGCTGGGGAGTTGTCGCGTGGGAGCTTTGGGAGAGTGAGTCGTTCCGGATCCCCTGGCGAGATGTCCTGCGGGCATTGAGACGGTTGGAAGCACGTGGTCAGGTCCTCGGTGGTCGGTTCGTCTCAGGCCTGTCGGGAGAACAGTACGCGCTCGACGAAGCTGCCCAGATGCTCACCCAACGCACCGACGACGGTCCCGAGATTGTCGTTGCAGCGTCTGACCCCCTTAACCTCACTGGCACCGTGCTAGGAGGGACCAGGATCCCGGCTGTCCTCAGTCGCCGCATCGCGTACCGTGACGGGATCCTTCAGGCGCGGGAAGCGTGAGAGTGAACAAGGGGTCGAACCTTCAGTGCCCCAGCTCGGGCTGATCGGGTTTGGTATTTCGCGGTCCCTTTCCGGCCATGGCCCCTTGGGGTCAGCCGACTAACAACTTCACGCTTGTTGTGATGCCGACCGCTACTACCACGGCACGCAAGGTTCCAGAAGGGAGCCGCTTGGCAAGGAACGAGCCGACGTACCCTCCGACGAGCGCACCCAACGCGATCAGGCCCACCGTGTCCCACCGGATCGAGCCGTGGACGATGAACACCAGGGCCGCCACTCCGTTTGCGGTTCCCGACAGCACGGCACGGAGGCTCGTCGACCTGAGGAGTGTGTCGGGGAGAGTCAGGCCCAAAACCGCCAGAATGATGACACCAACGCCGGCCCCGAAATAGCCGCCGTAGAGCGAAGACAGGAGTATGCCCACGGCGAGAGGAACCGGCTGTGTTCGCACGGTCCTGCCTCGCGCGGCAAGCCAGCGGCGCACGAGGGGGCCGGACGCGAAGAGCAGAGTCGCTCCTAGCACCAGCCATGGAGTTATGCGACTGAATACCGACGACGGGGTGGTCAGAAGAAGGACGGCCCCCCCGATGGCTCCCACGACGGTGATGGGGGCCAACGTCAAGAGCCTCCGACGTTGTGTTGAGAGCTCCCCTCGAAACCCCGCCGTGCTAGCTGCGTATCCCGGCCAGATGCCGATGGTTGAGGTTATATTCGCAACGATCGCCGGATAACCGAGGGCGAGAAGCACCGGGAAAGAGATCAGAGTCCCGCCTCCCGCCACGCCGTTGATGAGTGCCGCTGCGAGTCCGGCGAGGACGAACACGACTCCACGCGATGGAGTGAGATGAGCTACCGCTATTTGCTGGGCCAGCAAACCGGCAGTCAATCGGTGCCCGCGAGTCCGCTCCGACCTGCCTCCCCTCCTCCGGAGATCAGGCGTTTTGCCGGAGGGGGTGTAGTTGCGCGGTCATTCACGTTGGTGAGCTCGGAGTGTTCCAGGGATCGTAAGACGCTTTGAAGGTCCTCTCTCAGGAGCACCCCCGTTGCCGAGCGGGACCTTCGAGCGAGTTTCTTCGAGCGCCGAACCGACTGCTCTGCGAGGACTCCGGCGACGAAGGCAGCTGGTGGCGACAGCGCGGGGTCTCGCCCAGTTGCCAGCTCGCGGTACCGAATGACGCTGACCTGATTGTCATGGAGCTCCCCCAAGAGGTCCTGGAGAACGGTGAGCTGGCCCTGAAGGTGCGCCGCGGGCGGGCCCAGCAACCCATTGAAGAACTCGAGGGAATAGCGGAGCTTCTTGCACGAGATGCGGAGTCGATGAAGATCGGTTTGTTCTCCGCTGGAGCGTGCGCGTCGGGCTGCTTTCATCACCCGACGGATTCGCAGATCCAAGGTCGACGGCGCGAACTGCAACGCCGGGATCCTTGAGCTCACCGAGTGTTCTGCCGCTCCCTGCTGGGCCACGGCAATCAGAAGAGTCGTGAGGCGTTCATAGCGTGGCGACTCCAAGGCACGCAGAAGCGACGATCTTGCACCTTCCCGTCTGGCGTTCAGGAGGCTCGACAGCTCATCGATCGCGCTGGCACTGGCGCCGAGCTCCGAGCGCCACGAGCCCTTGGCATCTTGGAGCCGGGCAATGCCAATGTCGAGGTCACGCACCGACCCCAGCACTTGACCTAGCCACCCCAGCTCCGGGAGCAATCCAATGAGCTGGGGTGGGAACAGTCCCTTGAATGAGCTGAGCGCCGCCCGAAGGCGTCTCGCGGCGACCCGCATGTCGTGCAGCGCCTCAGGATCTTCCCCGAGGCGAGTCCCCCCTTCCGTGTCGAGAAGGGTCAGAAGATGTCGCCTCAACACAGCGTCTGCGAGGGCACCGATGACCGAGTTCTCGTCCACAGCCGTGGGACCAAGGTTGATCGGAGCTGGCAGCTCGGCTCCGCGGGCCAAGACACCAGCGTCGAATTTCGAGAGCACGGCCGGAACCAGAGCTGCGCTCCGCCTCAACTCCCTAACCCACGGCTCGAGCATCTCGAGCCAGCCGTCTTGAGATTCTACCTCGACTCGCAGCAGACGCATCGGGCTTTCTTCCGCCACAGGGATGGCTGTCTCCTCGAGGGCCACCTCGGCGATTGGGCTTTCCTTGAGGTAAAGAAGGAATGGTTCGCGACGCGTCTGAAGACTGACAACACGGAGAAGGCGTTGCCGACCTGCCAGCGCTGCCACTCGCCGGCCGACCTGCGTATTTCCCTCGAGCCAGCCGCCGATGGGTCCGCGAAGAGGTTCGGTGATTTCGAGGTGCTGCCGGCGGCGACGCCCAGGCTTGTCTCCTGGGCGGAGCTTTTCTTTGAGAGAAACCGTTTGGGTACCGCCGATCGTCCTGATGAGCAGGAGGTGGCCCGATCGGGCAATCCTCCAGTCTTCGGTGTCTAAGAAGCGATCATCTTGGAGGGATGCAGCTTCTGCGACGAGCTTCAAGGGACCTTCGGGGCAGTTGGGTAGATCACTTTCGCCCAGCGAGCTGAGCCATCGTTTGGCTGGCCGCAGATCGAGCGCGTCAAAGTGCCATGCGATTCCTTGTGAGCACGCCCCTAACCTGTGGCTGTCCGACATCGAGATCGGAGGCTACTGCCGCATCGGACCCGACACCTCCCCGGTTCGGCATTTCGGCAAAGCCACCGGTTCTCGGTAGTCTCTCGACCTTGATCGATCGACCGGCTCCTGCGGAGCGAACGACCTCCGGCGTGCCTGTCGTGGCTGCCGGTGGGCTACTTCTCCGCCACGGCCGCACTAATGGCCGCGGCCTCGAGGTCGCCCTGGTTCACAGGCCCCGTTACATGGACTGGTCATTTCCCAAGGGAAAACTCGACCTGCACGAGTCGCTTCTGGAGTGCGCACTGCGGGAGGTCCGTGAAGAGACTGGGCTCGACTGCCACGTGCTTTCTTTCGCGGGCACAACTGTTTACCAGGACCGAGTGGGCCGGCCCAAGGCAGTCGGATACTGGGTCATGAGCCCCATGGGTGGAGGGTTCTCACCCAATCACGAAGTGGACGAACTGCGCTGGCTCTCGGTGCCAGAGGCGTCCGAGCTGTTGACCTACGACCGGGATCGGACGGTCCTGGTGCCCTTCTCTCGGCGCTACGAGGAGTTGCTCTCAAGGGGCATCCACCTGCTTGCCGAGGGTTGTCCCGGAGCGGTGTGACCATCCCGACACGCTTAACTCGATCCGCCTGGCTGTCCAGACCTCATCCAGCTCCTCGAGGACTTCACCAGACCCCGGCGTTGCACCGTTTGCGCCTGCTCCTCGCGGGCGTGCCCCTGGTCCCGGGCCAATGCCGCGTTCGTACGACCCTCGGTCCTTCAGGCTGCAGTTGTCGCTCTTGGGTTCACAATCTCGGCGTGATGTGTCGACGGCGCTCGAAAAGTGAACACTTCCGGCGGACGAAAGTGGACGGTCGTGAGGCTGGTGCCCATCTTTGGCTCTGGTGGCCCGAACGCTCCATCGAAGACCGGCGATCTCGCCCTGTCGGGCTCCGCTCGGCGTGGCCAGAGCGACCGCCGCCGCGGTGTCGTGTCCAAAAATCCAGCGGTCTTAAGTAATTCGACCACCTCATCGCGACTAGGGGCACCTTGACTGACCTCTGCTGTGCAGGGGCGACCGCTCGCAAAGCCGGACTGTGGTCGATTTAGTCCCGCCCGGACGCCAAGGTTCAGCGCAGAGCTGATCAGCGCCGCCAGCTCGTGTACAGATGAGTCGGACAGGCCGCCCTTTGCCCACCGTCGGTGGGGCCTTGCAGGTTTCGTGGGCTCAGCTTTTTTACCCGATGGAGCCGAGCTGGGGCTTGATACGTGCTTCCTGTCGTCGATTTTCCGACACGGTACTAGGCGCCCATGGGCGGCCCTGCTTGTCGCGGCCGAAGCCGAGCCACTCATCCAGGAGATCGCCGAAGGTCTGCTTGGGTTCCACCAGGGCCGCCGGGTCCTAGCCGAGCAGCCGGCGCAACTCGGATGTGGCAGGGGATCGAGAGCCGCGGAACGTCTTCTGCACTGGACGACCGGATTTGTCTACATTTCTCAGACACGAGATGCCATCGGAGCACTCGAAGAGGTGGCCGTCTTCTCGTGCCCGTCGTGCCTTTTCAACCTTCAGCGACACCGTGATCCCTCGATTACCCTGGACCATCCGGGAACGACATTGCAGCGCGCTAATGCACAATAAGGCACGAACTGCCGGAGGCTGGTGGCGACTTTCGATAAAATCCCAGTTGGAGAGGTGCGAGAGTGGCCGAATCGGACTCACTGCTAATGAGTTGACTGGGGAGACCTGGTCCGAGGGTTCAAATCCCTCCCTCTCCGCCAGGTCGGCATTCCGAGCCGACAGGTGGTTTGGCCGAGATGTGAAGGTGCGCCGATAGGAGTCGAGTGGGCGACAAGCGTTATTGGCTGGAGACCTTGGGGTGTCCGAAGAACCAGGTCGACTCGGACAAGCTAGAGGGGATTCTCGCCGCAGACGGCTATCGCCCGGCGCGCTTCTCCGAGGATGCCGATCTCGTGGTTGTAAACACTTGTGCATTTATCGAGGAGGCCCGGCGGGAGTCAATCGAGACGGTCCTCGCCCTTCACGAAAAGCGACGGGAGGGCTCCCGGCTCGTGGTGACGGGCTGCATGGCCGAGCGCTATGGCGACGAGCTTGCGGAGGCTCTTCCCGAGGCGGATTTGATAGCGGGCTTTGGTGCTCCATTGCATCGCGTCCGGGTCTCTATGAGATCGGAGGTCCCATCGTTCGATCTCCTAGAGCTGCCACGCCCACCTGCTCGAGCCCCGTGGGCGTACCTGAAGGCAGCTGAAGGATGCGACCGGGCGTGCGGCTTTTGCGCCATTCCGACCTTCAGGGGCCCTCAACGCTCGAGGGGGCTGTCGGACCTTGAAGCCGAGGCGAGAGGACTGGCCAAAGGAGCGACGGGAGTCAAAGAGATTGTGATCGTTGCCCAGGACCTTGCCTCCTATGGAAGGGACCGGACCACGCGTGCGAACCGCCGTCTGGCGGGGGATGATCGCTTCGGTGGTGGCCTCGTGGACTTGGTAGAGAGGATCTCTCGCCTCGTTGCTCGGACCCGCCTCTTGTACATCTATCCGTCCTCGCTTACCGAGGAACTGATCGACGCAATCCTGGCGACCGGGGTTCCATACTTCGACCTCTCGCTCCAGCACGTCTCCAGGCCCCACCTTGCCCGGATGCGCCGCTGGGGAGACCAACAGAGATTTCTCGAGAAGATACGTCGAATTCGACGGATGGACCATGGGGCGACCTTCCGTTCCTCGTTCATAATCGGATACCCCGGTGAGACTGAGGCAGACCACGACGAGCTACTTCGATTCCTCGACGAAGCCCGACTGGACTGGGCGGGGTTCTTCCTCTTTTCTCCCGAGACCGGGACCCTGGCCGCCGGCATGGAAGGAAAAGTTCCCCGTAGCCTCGCGCTTGAGCGACTCCAAGAGTGCACGGAGATCCAGGACAGGATCACGGCGCTGCACAGGGACCGTCTGGTGGGACAGACGCGATCGGTTCTGGTGGAGTCGACTGGAAGCGGCCGGACCGTGCACGAGGCTCCAGAGATCGATGGCATTGTTCGTATCCCTCGCGAGCTTGAGATTGGCTCGATCGTTAACATGATGATCACCGAGAGCCTGGGCGTGGACCTTGTGGCTGTCGCCACGCCTCAGACCGAACACGAGCAAATCCGCGTAATGGAGCCAGCGTCATGACCGATACCGCCGGAAGCAGCGGCTTTGGGCCCTCGGCGCTAGCCACACCAGCGAACGGGCTCACGATGGCGCGCCTGCTAGCCACGCCGATCTTCATCCTTCTCATTGCCAACAAGGGTGCCAGCTGGTGGACTGTTGCGTGCGGAGTACTCGTCACTGGTAGCGACGGCTTGGATGGATGGCTCGCGCGTCGTCAGGGCAAGACCCGCTCTGGCGCGTTTCTGGATCCGCTCGCCGACAAGCTAGTTGTCCTGAGCGCTCTTGTTTTGCTGAGCTATGAGCAAGTCCTTCCGTGGCTACCGGTGTTGTTGATCGGAGGTCGTGAGCTCTTGATGAGCGTGTACCGATCCTGGATGGGCCGCAGAGGCGTTTCGGTTCCGGCATCGCGATCAGGGAAGATAAAGACTCTGGTCCAAGACCTTGCGATCGCTACGTGTCTGGTTCCACCATTAGCGCAGGACCACCGGCTTCAACTCGTGGCCATATGGGTCGCGGCCGCGTTCACCGTCGCAAGCGGTGTGCAATATGCGATGGCGGGGAGGCGCTCAGCTCAGGTTTCGCAATGAGGGTGGAGGTCGTGGCCGTCGGCACGGAATTGCTGCTCGGCCAGATTGTCGACACAAATTCAGCCTGGCTGGGACAGCGTTTGGCTGAAGCGGGTGTCGACTCCAACTTCCACCAAACCGTTGGTGACAACCGGAGGCGCATCGTCGAAGCGCTGCGGCAGGCGCTCTCTCGCAGTGACGCTGTGGTCGTGTGTGGAGGTCTAGGGCCCACCCAGGATGACATAACGCGCGAGGCTCTCGCGGAGCTGATGGAGGTTGAGTTGGTTCGTGACGATGAGATCGTCTCACGTATCGACTCTCTTTTCTCGAGCAGAGGCCGCGCCATGCCTGCGAGCAACCTGCGCCAAGCCGAAGTCCCACTCGGAGCCAGGACAATCGAGCAAACGCGCGGTACTGCACCGGGACTCATCTGTCCTGTGGCCGAGGGAAAGACGATCTACTCGGTACCCGGCGTGCCGCACGAGATGAAGGAGATGTTCGAGCGGGCAATCCTTCCTGACCTGCGTTCGAAGATGGAGGCCGCTGGCGAGGAAGGCGTCATACAGAGCCGGATAATCCGGACATGGGGAGCAAGCGAGTCAGCGGTGGCCGAGGCGCTCGACGACCTGATTGTCGGACTCGACTTGCGTCGTGAAGACGGATCTGCCCCGACGATCGCCTTTCTGGCCAGTGGAATCGAAGGCATCAAGGTCAGAATCACGACACGCGCTCCCAGCCTCCTCATGGCGAAGGCTTCGCTCGATGAAGAGGCGCGCATGGTGGTCAAGACCCTTCAGGAGCGTTTGGGAGACGTGGTGTTTAGTGACGATGACCAGCCGATGGAGCGCACGGTTGCGGAATTGCTCCAAAGAGCTGGTTGGACCCTCGGCTTGGCGGAGTCGCTCACGGGAGGTTTGATCGGGGCGCGGCTCGTCAACGTCCCGGGCTCGAGCCACTGGTTCCGGGGGTCGATCGTAGCCTATGACTCGGAGATCAAACGTAACCTGCTCGGTGTCGAGCCGGGGCCGGTTGTCAGTCGGGAGGCCGCAGAGGAGATGGCCGTTGGAGCCTTAAGTGTTTTGCAATCGACCGTCGGCCTCGGGATTACCGGTGTTGCTGGGCCCGAAACTCAAGATGGGGCAGCGGTTGGAACCGTCTTTGTAGGCGTAGCGACAATCGAAGGCCACCGAGTCGTTCAAGGTCTCCGTTTGCCGGGCGATCGGGATCGGATTCGTCAGTATGCGACCATCTCGGCTCTTGATTTCCTTCGCCGAATGCTGCTCGGTTCGCCAGCCGTTTGAGCGGCGCCTCAGAATCTGGCTAAAGGCTGAACGGCATGATGCTGGCGTCCAATCCGCTGATCAGCAGCTCGGCAGAGTCCACTCCCAAAGCTGCCGCCAGTCTTTCCACGGTTCTGAGGGTGATGTTCCGTTCTCCTCGTTCGAGTCCTCCGACGTATGTACGGTGGATCCCCAGCGTGTCGGCGAAGGCTTCCTGGCTCAACCCCTTGGCCGTGCGAAGTGCGCGCAGGTTCCGGCCAAGCCTGCGCTGCAAGTCGCCCTCCACAGCTCAACCCTGAGGGATTGCTATTTCTCGGTCTACATACCGACAAGTAGCAAATCTGGCTTGATCAGGTCCCGCTGATGTGCACATGAGGCCGCCATGTGCCGTCGGCGTCAGGCCACATCTCAAGTTCGTAGAGAGCCCGTCCCTGGGCGCGAAGCTGGATTCCAACCACAGGACCGAGTCCGAGCGGCCCCGTGCCAGCGGCACCCAAGGCGAACAGGACCAGTTCGGGTCCGGGATCGGATCGTGATGCCGGCATCTCGAGGCGGAGCTCGGCTACGTCACCAAAAACCTCGCCAACGATCCTTGGATGGTCGTCGTCATCGACCACCACGAGCTGGCGTGTACGAACCTCTCGTCCAAGCGCGTGAATCGCGGCGTTCGCGCTCTCCAAGCCTTGCTCCAAAGTGTAAATACGGCCGAGCAATAGATCGAACTCTTCTGTATCGCTAGGAATCACGACTCACCTCCTGGCACGCTTGGCTGCTGAGGTGCGCTGGATGAATCGTCGTTTGACCATCTGCGGCACGATTGGTAGATGGAATTCCGTCGATTACTACCAGGCCCTTGTGACACGACCGGTTGTGTTGGCCCGTGAGACTCTTTGTGGCCGTTTGGCCCTCTGCCTCTGTAAGCGAGCTTCTACGGGACCGGCTACCGGCTCAGACCGAAGACCTTTCGTGGGTCGCTCCGGACGCGTGGCACGTGACCCTTGCCTTTCTCGGTGAAGTGGCTCAAGCGGCAGCGCCAGAGCTGATTCAAGCCCTATCGGTCGTGGGGTCGGAGCTGCCGCCTACGACGGCGTCCATTGGTCCCGAAACTCGACGGCTGGGCTCGTCGGTGTTGTGCGTTCCGGTAGAGGGTCTCGGTGCCCTTGCCCACTCGGTACGCGCCGTCGCTGGGCCGTTTGGGCGTTGGGGGGGTCTTGACCCCGAGATGCCGTTCTTTGGACATCTCACGGTGGCGAGAGCCAGGCGGCATCAAGGGGTGGCGGAGCCCCTGGTTGGCAGATCTGTCTACGGGCGGTGGGAAGTGGCAGAGTTCCGTGTGGTCTCCTCGGTCCTTGGCCGTTCGGGGAGCCGTTATGAGCCACTCGGGATTTTGCAGCTCACGGGTCGAGCGCCTTGAGGTGGCTCTTCCGACGGGGATGGCCTGGCGGGAGGTGAGTGTCCATCCCACTACGAACATGTGTTCGGGGATAGAGTGGCCGGGACAGGGTTCCATTCGCTGATACACCCGTTTCCTAGGGTGCTGGGCATCGACCCAAACGAGGAGAAGGACGCAAATGGCCAGCGAGGAGAGTGAAAAGGCGCTCGGAGTAGCGCTCAGCCAGATCGAGAAGCAATTCGGCAAGGGTTCGATCATGCGGATGGGGGAAACCGTCCATATGGCGATCGAGGCCCTTCCGACGGGCGCCTTGGCACTTGACCTTGCTCTGGGAATCGGTGGCCTGCCAAGAGGACGGATCGTAGAGGTCTATGGCCCGGAGTCGTCAGGAAAATCGACTTTGGCCATGCACGTGGTGGCGGAGGCGCAACGCAATGGAGGTGTTTGCGCCTACATCGATGCCGAGCACGCGATGGATCCCGTCTATGCCAAAGCAATCGGAGTGAACGTCGACGATCTGCTCATCTCACAGCCGGATACCGGCGAGCAGGCGTTAGAGATATCGGACATGCTGATCCGCTCGGGCGCTCTGGATGTACTGGTCATAGATTCAGTAGCCGCTCTGACGCCGAGGGCAGAGCTCGACGGGGAGATGGGCGACAGCCACGTCGGGCTCCAAGCCCGACTGATGTCCCAGGCCCTGCGGAAGCTGACCGGGACTCTGTCCAAGTCCAGGACCATCGCCGTCTTTATCAACCAACTCAGGGAAAAAGTTGGGGTCATTTACGGATCGCCGGAGGTCACTCCCGGAGGCCGTGCTCTCAAGTTCTACTCGTCGATACGTATAGACATCCGCCGCATCGAACAGATCAAGGACGGTGCCGACATCATCGGCAACAGAACCCGGGCCAAGGTTGTGAAGAACAAGTGTGGAGCGCCTTTCAAGCAGGCTGAATTCGACATCATGTACGGGAAGGGCATAAGTCGTGAAGGGTCTCTTCTGGACGTCGCCGTGGATCTCGGCTTCGTGAAGAAATCTGGAGCGTGGTTCACCTACGAAGGTGAGCAGCTTGGTCAAGGGCGTGAGAACGTCAAACAGTTCTTGGGCGAAAATCCACAGCTGATGGCGGAGATTGACCAGAGAGTGCGCGAGCGTCTCGCGCCAAGCGACGATGAATCCGCCGAGATCGACGCCGACGATCTGCCGATCTCGTTGGAGTAGTCCGCCCAGCTAGGGAGTGGTAGCTACCGCGATCGTGCTTGGCACCAACTCCACCCATGTACGACCGGGAGCGAGCGGGACAGGAGTTCCCGCCGCAGACAGAAACTCGGTTGGTTGCGCGAGACCATTGCGTTGCCAAGTCCCCGTAACCTCGACTCCGTTGCGGAAGATCGCGACGGGTCCACTCGCGTCCTGGTAGAGGTTCGCTTGTACCTCGAGGCCTCCGAGGTCGTTCTCGAGCCAAGGGCCGTAGGTGATCTGCACCGTTTGGACGACGATGTTCGTGGCAGAATTCTGTGTGCCGTCGTTCAAGGTGTCTGGGTTCGCTCCGTAGGAGCGGAGGTACTGGCCGGTGGTTGCGTCATAGGTCCAGACCACATCGGTCTGGGGATCGAACGGGATTGATATTGACGAGTTCTGCGTGCCCGTAGGCACCGTCTTGGAAAAGGCAAAGATGGGAGCTGGAGGCTGAGTCAGGGAAGGGTCGAGACCCCAAAGCGCGGACGTGGATGCGTAAGTGTCGTACGGCGCATATCGGCCCGGAGGGTTCTGTACGACGGACGGATTCACCCGTAGGTCCTTGTCCACGATTGGAGATGCCGCAATGTTCGCGAGAACGGGGTCGATTCCTCCCACATGCACGAGCATTGGGTGACCGAATTGTCCGAGGATGCCGATGTCGATATTGCGAGCCGACCGGATGGGTCCTACCTGTGCCGCATTTTGGCATTGAAAGACTGCCACGTAACGAGTGATCATTCCCTCGACGGGCTCTTCGAAGATGATGTCGGCATCGTCAAGTCCTGACTGGGGTCGAGCCGCGATGTAGTTATCCACTTTCACGGCGAGGGCAGTCCGCTGCGGGACGGATCCGCCCGGTGCTGGCTGGCCGGTCAGGGGGCAGGTTGGCGGAGCAGCGACGGTCGAGGTTGTGTGCTGCACACTATCTGCGCGCTTGCGTGGGTGCGGCGTTGAGCAAGCGGCACAGGTGATGGCGACGCAAAGGACGGCAAGCGCGGATGCCCTGGTGGGAAGGCGTCTCATGGTCATTTAGGGTGGGTAAGCAAGACGAGCGTCCTACGCGGGGCGCCTGCGTTGGGCAGAACGGCCTGTGCCGAGAGGGTCTTCGCAGGTGTCACCCAGCGTGACGCGGAGCAGCGTGGTGCTCAGACCCGGCCAGGTCCCAGGATCCTGGCGGGATCTCGGGATTCTTGGAAGAAGACGCTCGGTCACCCGTGAAAGCTTCTCAATGGTGCTTGGTTCCAATCGACTGTGGGAGAACTGCTGGTTCGCTGGGCCCGCTCGGCTCGTCAGCGGCGTCTTTGTACCAGATCTGGAGGCTTTGAGACCAACTCCCGGGTAGCAACCGGATTTGACGGCAACGCGACGGGCTTGTTCCTGGCCGGAGTCGGTTCACCGATTCGGGCGCACGCCCGCAATGGACCGTCCCCTACGGTGACAAAGAGAGTCGTGTCCTGGTTGATTGCGCGAGAATTCGCCTAGATCGAGCGACTAAGCGCTCGATCTATGGTGGCTCCTGCGGCAGGGCGCAGAAAGGGCCGTCGGTCGTTCCACAGTCGGCACGCGCTGTCATGGTTGACAAAGCTCGAGACGGCCCAGGTAGGTTTCAGCCATGTCCGATGGGGCGCTTGGGGGAGTCTTGCGCCGGTGCACCGGTTCGGCCGTTCGATTGGCGGTGCGTCATCTCGCAGCTGCCGCCGCAATCGGGCGTGACGATCGCGCCGCTCGCCGGTTCGGCTCCTTCGGGGTCGGGGCGTGCCTGACTTTTCCGCAGGGGTCGATCTTCAACGAAAGGGCCATTCGAATCGGTCGGGACACGATTGTTGGTCCCCGCGTGTCTTTGACTGCTGGAATGGCTGAAGGCCAAGAGCTCATCAGCAATCCCATAATCACCATCGGTGACCGGTGCGTCATAGGACGGGGGAGTCACATAGTGGGGCACTGGAACATCGAGATCGGCAATGACGTCCAGACCGGCCCGTATGTGTACATAACCGACCAGAACCACTCGTATCTGGATCCTCGAAGAGCGATCGGGGAGCAGATGCCGGTCGAGGCGGCTGTCCGCATAGGTAGCGGAAGTTGGCTCGGCACCAACGTCGTGGTGCTGCCTGGAACCACCATCGGGGAGAATGTGGTCGTAGCTGCCTCCGCTGTGGTCAGGGGCGAGGTCCCCGCCCGTTGTGTGGTGGCTGGCGTACCCGCCAGGATCGTCAAGCGTTTCGTGGAGGGTCTGGGCTGGATGGCTGTGGACGAGGAGATCCGATCCTGACGACGCCCTTGGGCCGTCGGCCGTACGTGGCCCTTGTGGGCCCGTCGCAATCCGACCCCGACCTCGATCGGGTCGCCGAGCAGATCGGGAAGCAGGTCGCCGAGGCCGAGGCGGTCTTGGTCTGCGGAGGATTGGGGGGAGCGATGGAGAGCGCGTGTCGAGGAGCGGCTCGGGCAGGTGGGATGACGATTGGTATCCTGCCCGGTCACGAGCGCGCGGACGCCAATCGATGGGTAGCCATCGCTGTCCCTACGGGCTTAGGGGAACTGCGCAACGCACTCATCGTGAGAACCGCCGACGTGATCATTGCTCTCGGTGGTGGGTACGGGACTCTGTCTGAGATCGCCTTGGCGCTGAGGCTCGGGGTCCCGGTGGTAGGGGTAGGTACTTGGGATCTCGTCGAGCCCAATGCTGATCGAGTTCCCGCCATAGTGCGAACCGAGGCCGAAAGCGCGGTGTCGACCGCCCTGGGCCTGTCCGGCCGTCTCAGTGTTGAGTAGAAGTCCCAGCGACGGAGTTAGCTGACGAGGCGTCCCGGCTGGACGTGCCTGTCCGCATGCGGAAGGCTTGGGGCCCGACACCGCCAGGATTTGGACAAAGAGATGGTGGCTGGAGGAAATAGATGACCGTATCGGAAGGCGAACTGTCTGAACGTCGACGTCTTGGCCCAAATGGCCCGGAAGTGTCAGTTCTCGGGCTCGGCTCCTGGCACATCTGGGATCGGATGGACTTTGCGGACGCCGTCACCATCGTGCGCCGAGCCGTTGACACCGGGATCAATCTGTTTGATGTTGCCTACTACAACATGGGCCCGCATCCCGACGATTCCCCAACGGATTTGATCTGGGCGCGGGCGATGCGGGAGGCGGGCATCGATAGAGGGCAGTACGTCTTCTGCGGCAAGCTGTGGCTTTGGGACTATCCCGCTCAAGCGTTCACGCAGCAGATGTTGGTGTCCCTTGATCGGGTCGGGATCGAGAAGGCCGATACCGCGGTCATTGGCGATTACCGCTCCATCGACATCCCCGCAGTCGTGGCCGACGTGGCGGAGCAGATTCGTGCCGGCAGGCTGGACAGCTGGGGGACGAACAACTGGCCCTTCGCGGATTTCGAAGCGGCGCGTGCGTTCGCCGAAAAGGAGGGCATGCCTCAACCCACCTTCGTCCAGCTGAAGTACGGCATCGCCCGGCGCTCGATGGCGGAGGGGCCTGAATATGGAGGCCTGCTGGCATCTGGGGCGGTCGCACTGCAGGCTTCTGACACCTTTGAAGGTGGGATCCTCGCTGGGAAGAGGGACACCCAGCGTGAGATCGGGGCAGACCCTGGGGGGATCCGAGATGCCATCAAAGGGATCTCCGAGGAGGTCACCAAGATCGCGTCCGAATTCGGTGCGACACCTGCCCAGCTGGGCGTAGCCTTCTGCCTCTCCAACCCTGCAGTGGCCAACGTGCTGTTTGGATCAAGCCGCTTGAGCCAGCTAGAGGAGAACCTGGGCGCGTTGGAGATTTTTAGGCGCCACGGCACAGAGATTCGCGACGCAGTTGAGCACCTTTGGCTCGACAAGGACAAGGTGCGCACCGACGGGGTTTGGGAACTTCCTCGTCCCCCTGCGCCAGCCGGCCGTTGATGAGAGGGGCTGGTTGGGCTGATGCCTCCTCGCAAGCGCGCTCGGCCGGAGGCCATTCACACCACCCGACCCTCTAGTCGCGACACGAAATCGACTGCGCCAATGGAGTTCGAACCGACAGACCCCTCAACCTGGCTGCCACTCGACGGGCTGGCGATCGGTTTCGACGCGAACAAGGGGGCAACGACCGGCGAACTGGATGGTCGAACCATCGTCATTGACAACGAGGATGGCTCATGGGTTGAACATGTCTTTGGATCCGGGCGTGTCACGCACACGTTTCATCCGCCTGACGCCGCAGCCCCAACGGTCCAGGTAGATGCCTTTGAGGCCTTCGTAGTCGATGATGCGCTCTACTATGCCCAGTTTCACGAGCAGGCGTTTCCGTCCTCGGCTGTGAGTTTGTTCATCGATGACCGCACCAACCGATCGCTCACGGTGGTGACAGAGATTGGGGACGTGAGCCAGCCCGGAACACGGGTGTCACAACGATTTGTCGTAGGTGCGCTCCACGGGCTCCGGGCGCTGGGCTCCCCGCCTCACCCCACGCCAGCATTGGTCGGTCGGCGGGCATTGTGGATCTATTCCGCGAGCCATGCCTATGAGCACATTTATCTCAGCCCGAGGTGGTACAGCTGGCAGTGCCTAGCAGGCCCTGAGAAGGGGCTAGCGGACACCGACGAGGTGACAACTTACGAGCTGCGCCCGGGGATTTACGTGTTCACTTGGAGAGAGAAGGTTGTGCCTTGTGCCGCCGTCACCGTTGCTGACCATCGCGAACCACGAGGTTTGCGATCTCACGGGGCATTGTTCGGCCTGGATGGATCCGGCACGCAGTACGTGCACTTCACCTTTGGCGCTTATGGCCGATTGTTGGGCGTCACGGCCCATCCCGACGACCTAGATCCCATCTACGAAGGTGCTTGAGAGATCGGCCAAGTAGACCGTCGCCATCCAGCCATCTTGGTTGGTGGTGTGTTCGTGGCGGAAGGAGCGGTCCTTACGATTTGCCGCAAAGGCCCGATTGTAGGGAAGCCCCTGGTGCAGGGGAGATCTTGGCGAAGTACCTCCGACGCGCCATTGAGCGTCGGAGAGCCAGTCTGGCTTTACCGGCGATTGGTATAGACGTCTCAGTGGTGCGACCTTGCTCAGTGGGTGGCGAGTGGGCTTTCGACGTCCTTGCCTTACCGCCATCTGTCGACCGAGACGGTCGTCCAGTAAAAGCCGGCGATGATCTTGCACATGGGTCCGCTACCAGGGTCTCCAAGGACTACGATGTTCATCTGATCGCTGGCGAACGCCTCAAGTAACGTGTCTGGCTCAGCTCCGAGGCGCGACGCGTAAGGCTCAACACCCGTTTGCGCCAGCGGCATGTGCACAGTTTGGACGACCCCATCAGACCAATAAGCGTCTGCGCGGATCTCGCTCAACCGCGCCAGTAGGTCCGTGACGTCCTTCTTTGTTGGACATCCTGCGTCCACGTAAGCCTGAGCGAGTGCGGGGGTCATGACGATGAGCGGCGGGAACCCCGGGTCGCAGGCGACGAGGGCCGCTCTCATTTTCTCGCTGCCAGGACCAGGACCGCCGCCGTTGATCGTGCACCACGCCCCCTTGAAAACGCTGACAGCGCTTTCCTCTGCCCTCATGCCGTGCATGACGTGAAGGGGCTGCCAGGGGGAGTGCTCCTCATTCTCAGGGAAGCACGACGTATAGGAGTAGTTGTTCCCTAGCGCGCCCAAGTACGTATCGCCCGGTACCGACCCGCCCTGACAATTCGCCGACAGCAACCCGTACGCGCGCCCGATGGTCGCATTTGCATGGTTGTACGGACCCATTGCACCCATCCCGGCGTTCATGCCGAGCTCAGTTCGGATAGGCCCGTTTACTATCGACAGTGTTGCCGCGTTTCTCAGACTGCTCAGGCGTGCGCTCAGCCCACTCGAGGCCATGGCCAAGATGACCGGCAAGTACTCCGGCCGCGCTCCCGCCATCACGGCGTTCACTGCGATCTTTTCGACGGTCGACTGCCATTCCTCGCGTCCCGCGGCTGGGGCGAGGGAACCGACAATCTCATCTGGTGGGCGGCTTGTGCCCTTGAGCATCTCCACGACCCGTGATTCGGTCGGAAGCACGATCGGCAGTCCGTCAGTCCAGTGGTTGTCCTCGAACAAACGGCAGACAAGGCCTTCATCTCTGCTCGACGTTTCTTCGACAAAACGCGGCGTGACGCGGGCCCACGGTTCGCCTCTTCGATCTTCAGTACTCAACGGAGTCGTGAGCGAGTCGACAAGCACGTCAAATACCGCCCGCCCGGACAGAACCTCCTGTCCTTGGATCACCGCCCGCAGCTCAAACGCGGATAAGCCGTCGAGGCCGGTCGGCAAGATGGCGGTGCGCAAACCAGGCATGCCGCACGCGCGAGCGGCGGAAACGACCAGGTGTTGAAAGAGCTTCGCGTGAAGCCCGACCGTCGGCACCCCGGCCGATTCGAGCCCCGCCATCGTCCCGACGACCGCCGGGGAGCACATGCTTCAGAGGCCTACTCCTACGACGGCGGCATCCCCACTCCTGACGATCTCATCGCGTACCTCGGGTGATGCTCCGCCCCGTTCAAGCTCGGGCAGCACCCGCAGCTCAGTGGTTGGCAAGCGTTCAGACCAGACCTGGCGCAACTGATCCATGAACGAGAGGTTGTTGGCGTAGGGCACTGGGACCAGATATACGACCTTGCCGTCGAGGTTGGTTGGTCGTGCAGCAAGCTGCTTCCCAGCCACCTTCGGCGGATGGCCCCGGGGGTCGTGGACTTGCTCGACGACCATGGGCAAAACCCCCATCCAGACGCTCACCGTAGGTCCTGGCATCGAGCATATCGGTCGGCTAACTGCGGTGCTGGCGACGGATGCGGCTCGCGACCAGCTTGAGGGTACAGTGAAGTTGCCTGTTGGCGCGTGGGTTCGGCCCCTGTTGCTATCTTCGCCGAGTGGCGCGACGCTGGCGGAAGGTAGACGTATTCATCGGTGTCGCAGGGAGTGGAGGCTGACATGAGCGGTATTGAGGTTTGCGATCCTCGTGGGTTCGAACCCGAGGTCCTGAACAAGAAGTTCGCACCCCGGCTGGACAGTCTGGACGGCAAGACCGTGTACGCGGTGATGGTCCCGTTCGCCAACACGCCGACCTTTATGGAGCAACTCCGGGAGGAGTTCGCGGAGCGCTGGCCTACGAGCGAACTAAAGATCGTTTCTGCCGGTGGTCGGGACAAGATGACCCTGGACCCAGCGACCAAGGACGAGATCGCCGCCGGAGATGCAGCGGTGGTCGGGATCGGTCTCTGAAGCATGTGTGCCCCGGCGGTCGTCGGGTTGGCAGAGCAGATCGAAGCAGCGGGTGTGCCGACAGTCGGCGTCCAGGCGACGACTTTCCAGCGAATATCGGTGTCCGCGTCGAAACAACGGGGGCTCGCGGCGCTTCCCCAAATCTTCATTCCACACAAGCTAGAAGGTAGGTCCGCGGATGAGTACCGCTCCTACATACGCGGCAGCGATCCAATCCTGGGTCGGCCGTTCATGGATGAACTGATCGAGGGCCTGACGACCGACGTGAAGGAAGACTCGGCGAGTACCTCCGTGCCTGCGCCGCGCGGTCTTATAGCGGTCTCGAATGAGGCGGAGGCCCAGCAGCTGTTTGGCACAAATGGCTGGACCGACCACATGCCGGTCATCATCCCGACGGAGGGTCGGGTGGAAGCGATGCTGCATGGCACCTCCCACGCGGCGGACGAGATCGTCGCGGCCATCGCTCCAGCATGGTCCCGGGTCCCGTGGCAGTTCTCCGTCGGACAGGTGGCAGTCAATGCGGTGATGGCGGGCGCGA
>JBOGFX010000028.1:0-10938 GCA_050743805.1 Acidimicrobiales bacterium | reverse complement strand
CTCATGTGGGGCATCACCGGGGTGAACAAGGAGGCGGCTCTGGCAGCAAGGCGGGTCCTGGTCACGGTCGAAGAGATCGTGGACCACCTGGAACCTCGTCCCGGCGGGGTGGTGCTACCGGGCTGGGTGATCGACGCCGTCGCCCTCGATCCAGGTGGGGCGCATCCCTCGTATGCCGCCGGCTACTCGAGCCGGGACAACCAGGCATATGTGGCCTGGGACGCGATCAGCCGGGACCGAGACCGGTTCTCGCAATGGATCGAGGAGAATGTGCTCACGCCTTCAAAGCAGGAGAGATGACGGCATCGTCCGAGGCCTCCAAGAAGGGGCCCCCCCCTTACGGGCCCGACGAGATGATGATCATCGCCGCTGCCCGCGCGCTGAAGGGTCGTCGCACGTGCTTCGTCGGCATCGGGCTGCCGTCGACGGCGGCGAACCTGGCCCGCGCAACCCACACGCCCGATCTGGTCCTGGTCTACGAGTCGGGCACCATCGGGGCGAAGCCGACCCGGCTCCCGCTGTCGATCGGTGACGGCGAGTTGGCCGAGACGGCGGACTCGGTCGTATCGGTGCCGGAGATCTTCAACTACTGGCTTCAGGGAGGGCGCATCCAGGTCGGCTTCTTGGGCGCCGCCCAGATGGACCGCTTCGCGAACCTCAACTCGACGGTGATCGGCGACTACGACAGCCCGTCCGTCCGCCTGCCGGGCGCTGGCGGTGCGCCCGAGATCGCGGGTTCCTGCGACGAGGTGATCGTGATGATCCGCCAGAACCCCCGCACCTTCGTCGAGCGGCTCGACTTCCGGACCTCGGTCGGCTTCGGAGACGGCCGCGCCGACCGCAAGGCCCTGGGCCTGCGCGGCGCCGGGCCTACGCTCGTGATCACTGACCTGGGACTGCTCGAGCCCGACGAAAGGACCGGTGAGCTGGTGATGACCTCGCTGCACACCGGGGTGAAGATGGCCGATGCGATCCGAGCGGTCCCGTGGCAGCTGAAGGTCGCCGCGATGGTCTCGGTCACCGAGCCCCCGACGGCGCAAGAGATGGCCAAGCTCGCCGAACTGATGGAGGCGAGCGGTGGTTGAGCGAGCGTTGACGGAGGAGGCAAAGGGCATGGACGCAAAGCCAGGGCACGAGATCAAGGTCGATGCCGACCCCCCCTACGACCATGCCCCCTACCGCTCCAGCATCCTGCGCCATCCGAAGCATCCTCTACTGGTGCTCCCACACGGGCCGACCGAGCGCCACGGGCCGGTGTTTGCGGATCGACGGATCGACCCCCTTGACGCCGACCTCACCCGCCAGCACGCAGGCGAGCCCTTGGGGGAGCGGATCATCGTGAGCGGACAGGTGACCGATGGAGCCGGGCGCCCGATAACGGGCCAGCTGGTCGAGGTCTGGCAGGCGAACGCGGCGGGCCGTTACGCGCACAAGAACGACCAGCACCCCGCACCTTTGGATCCCAACTTCACCGGAGCCGGGCGATGCCTCACCGGCTCGGACGGCTCCTACCAGTTCGTCACCGTCATGCCCGGCGCCTATCCGTGGAAGAACCATCCGAACGCGTGGCGTCCCGCCCACATCCACTTCTCCCTGTTCGGCCGGGCCTTCACCGAGCGCCTGGTCACCCAGATGTACTTCCCCGGCGATCCGCTCTTTGGCTTCGACCCCATCTTCACCTCCGTCTCCGAGAGCGCACGCAGCCGGCTGATAAGCACCTTCGAGATGGAGACGACCGTCGAGGAGTGGGCTTTGAGCTTCCGCTTCGACATGGTGGTGGGTGGGCACCTCGGCACTCCCTTGCTCGCAGGATGAAAGCTTCAGCGACAAAGGTGACCGGTGAGCACAGATGAGCCGCAGATGAGAGCCACAGATGAGTAGAGAGCCAACACCCACCCAGACCGTAGGGCCGTTCTTCGAGATCGGCTTCCGCTGGATGCACGCTCCCCAGGTGGTCGAGGACACCTGCGCTTGCGCGATCACCATCGAGGGCCGCGTGACCGACGGAAACGGCGACGGCATCCCCGACGCGGTGGTCGAGATCTTCGGCGCCGATCAGGAGGGGCGCTTCGGGAACGAGGCCGAGAAGGGCTGGGGCGGCTTCGGCCGCTGCCTCAGCGAGGACGACGGCGCCTACCACTTCGTGACCGTGAAGCCGGGCTCGGTCGAGAAGGGGTCTGCCCCACACCTCGACGTGTCCGTGTTCTGCCGCGGGCTGTTGAGGCGCCTGGTGACACGCTGCTACTTCTCCGACGAGACCGAAGCGAACTCTGCCGACGCGCTGCTCTTGGAGATGGACGCCCAGCGCGCCAAGACCCTCGTCGCGACCAAGACCGGGGAGAACACCTACAGCTTCGACCTGCATCTCCAAGGAGACGAGGAGACCGCGTTCTTTGCCTGGTGAAGACGGCGCCGGCACAGACTTGGCGGGGGGTCTCTTCGCCCCGATAGTCGTGCCCGTAGCCTTGATAGAGGCGACATCCGAGCGGGCCTTCCTGCAGGCGCTGTTGGACGCAGAGGCGGCCTTGGCACAGGCGGAGGAGGAGGTGGGGATCCTGCCCCCGGGCACTGCGGCGGCGATAACGCAGGCATGTCACGCAGACCTCTTCGACCTCGATGAGCTGGGTTCCGCCGCCCGCCTGGGTGGAAACCCGGCCATCCCGCTGGTCTCGGCACTGCGAAGGGTGCTGAAGGACAACTCCGACTGGGTGCATTTCGGCGCAACCAGCCAGGACATCATCGACACCGCCTCGATGCTCGTGGCCAAGCGGGCGACGGCTCTGATCGAGACGGACCTCGCAGTCGCCTGCGACGCGTGCGCCTCGCTGTGCGAGCGGCACAGGTCCACACTCATGGTGGGGCGGACGCTCCTCCAGCACGCGCTCCCCATCACCTTCGGGCTGAAAGCCGCCGGCTGGCTCGTGGCTGCGACAGAGTGCAGGGCGCTCCTCGGGCTCGCGCGCAAGCGACTTGCGGTCCAGCTGGGCGGGGCCGCCGGCACCCTCGCGTCGCTTGGCGATCAAGGGACCGAGGTGATCTCAGCGATGGCTCGATCCTTGGAGCTGGGCGAGCCCGTCCTCCCCTGGCACACGAACCGCACCACCGTGGCCGAGCTCGCCTCCTGTCTGGGCATCTTGGCGGGGGTGGGGGCCAAGATCTCCAAGGATGTGGCCCTCATGATGCAGACCGAGGTGCGCGAGGCCTTCGAACCCGGCGCCCCGGGGAGAGGTGGCTCCTCTACGCTTCCCCAAAAGCGCAATCCGGTTGCAGCAGCGGCAGTCGCGTCCGCCCACCGCCGCTCGAGCGCTCTGGTGTCGGTGATCCTGAGCGCGATGGACGACGAGCACGAGCGGGCCCTCGGCGGTTGGCAGGCCGAATGGGAGACCATGGTCCAGTTGCTACGGCTCTGCGGCGGAGCGATCTCTCACGTCTGCGACACGCTGGGGGGTTTGGAGGTGGACACCCACGCGATGGCTGAGAACCTGGCGATCAGTGGCGACGCGGTGCTCGCCGAGCGAGTGGTGCTCAACCTGCTCCCATCGCTCGGCCGCAGCCCCGCCTCGGACGCCGTGGCCCGAGCGCTCGAGCGCGCCCAGAGCTCGGGCCGCGGCTTTCGCGCGGAGCTCCTGGACGACGCGGCGGTCGCCTCGGTGCTGTCCCAGGACAGGCTCTCCCAGCTGCTGGAGCCGTCCGGCTACCTGGGTTCCACGCAGGCCTTCATCGACGCTGCTCTCAGGGCGCACAGAGAGGCGAGATGACCGAGAGCGGCTCGCTCGAGCGCTCGGGTGCCTCCATCGCCTGGAGGACCGACGGCGTGAGAGGAGCTCCCGTCGTCCTCATGTCGAACTCCCTCGGGACCACGACGCGGATGTGGGACGACCAGATGAGCGCCCTCGTCGGGCACTGCTTCGTGGTCCGCTACGACCACCGCGGCCACGGGGGCTCCACGGCCAGCAAGGGCCCCTACGACATCGAGCTGCTGGCGAGCGACGCCCTCGCGGTGCTGGACCACCTCGGGGTGGCCACCGCCTCGCTCGTAGGTTTGTCGATCGGAGGCTCCGTCGCCATTTGGATCGCCGCCAACGCGCCGCAGCGGGTGGAACGGCTGACCGTCTGCTGCAGCGCCCCGAGCTTCCCGCCGGCCGAACAATGGGCGCGCCGCGCGGCGTCGGTACGCGAGGCGGGAGTGCAGGGTCTTCTCGACTCCCTGCTCGAGCGATGGTTCACAGCCCGATTCGCCGGGCGCGGCGCCGCACGCACCCGGCTGGCAGAGATGCTCGCGACCATAGACGCCGAGGGCTACGCCGGATGCTGCGAGGCGCTCGCGACGATGGACCTCTCCCCCCTGCTCGCCAAGATCACCGCCCCCACGCTGGTGCTGGGGGGTGGCGAGGATCCGGTGGTGCCGATAGGACGATCGGGCGACCTCGCGAGCGCGATAGGTGGCGCTTCGCTCGCTGTGCTGGGCGGCGCTGCGCACCTCGCGAACATCGAGAAGGCCGAGTCGTTCAACGAGGCGCTGGTCGGCCATCTGCTCGCAATCCCCAGATCACGCGGCGAGCGCGTGCGGCGCGAGGTGCTGGGCGAGAGCCACGTTGCACGCTCGGCCGAGCGTTCGAGCGCGACCGACGCCGCCTTCTTGGACCTGGTGAAAAGAGTGCCTTGGGGGGAGATCTGGACGCGTCCGGGCCTGGACCGCAGAACGCGCAGCTCGGTCACGATCGCCATGCTGATCGCCCTGGGCCGTTTCGACGAGCTGGCGATGCATCTGGAGGGTGCGAGAAGAAACGGCTTGGAACGCGAGGAGATCGTCGAGATCCTGTTGCACAGCGCCATCTACTGTGGCTTTCCCGCGGCCAACCAGGCCTTCGCGGTCGCGAGAGCGGTCTTGGACCGCGACGCAGAGGGCTGATCGCTCCTCAGAACGGGTAGTCGGGCAGTTTGCTCTGAGCGGTCACCCACTGGAGCTCGGTGAAAGCTTCCATGTTGGCCCTGGCTCCGCCGAAGCGCGAACCGTTTCCAGAGTCGCCCACCCCGCCGAAGGGGATCACGGCCTCGTCGGCCACCGTCTGGTCGTTGATGTGAACCGTTCCGCTCGGGATGCGCTCGGAGAGCTCCAAGGCGGCCATCGCGTCGGGCGAGAGGATGGAGAGCGAAAGGCCGTAGGGGGTGTCCGAGGCCAGGGCAACCGCCTCCTCGGGTGTCGAGAACGCGACCACCGGTGCCACCGGACCGAAGACCTCCTCAGCGTAGGCCGGCGCGTCCAGGGGCACCTCGGTCAAGACGGTGGGGCGGTAGAACAGGTCTTGATACGAGCCCCCAGCTGCGAGGTGGGCGCCTCGCGCGACGCTCGCCTGCACCATGGCATCGATCCGGTCGCGCTGGGCTGCGTCGATGATGGGGCCCAAGGCCACCTCTTGGGTCGCCGGGTCACCGACCTCGAGGCGCTCGGCGTGCTCCGCCAGAAGAGAGCCGTACTCGCCGACCACCGAGGCGTCGACGATGTGACGCCCGGCGGTCATGCAGATCTGGCCCTGGTGGAGGAACGAACCGAACGCCCCCACCGAGGCGGCCTTGTCGAGGTCGACGCCTCCCATCACGATCAACGCTGAGTTCCCACCCAGCTCGAGATGGACCCGCTTGAGATGCTTGGCACATGCGCCGGCCACCTTGCGGCCCGCCCGGGTGGACCCGGTGAACGACACGACGCGGACCCTGGCGTCCTCGACCAGCGCCTCGCCGACCTCCGGGCCGCCCGGCAGAACGTGCAGAAGACCCGGCGCAAGACCGGCCTCTTCGAAGACGCGCGCCAACACGACCCCACCGCACACCCCCGTCCTCGTGTCGGGCTTGAGGACCACTGCGTTGCCCAGAGCGAGAGCCGGCGCGACCGAACGGATCGACAGGATCAAAGGTGCATTGAACGGAGCGATCACCCCGACCACACCCGCAGGCATGCGACGGGAGAAGCTGAGACGGGGCACCTCGGTTCGCAGGATCTCCCCGAAAGGCGTGGTCGCCAGCGCGGCCGCCTCGTTACACTCCCCCTGCGCGATGTGGGTCTCCAGATCCGCCTTGGAACGGACCGAGCCGCTCTCTCTGATGATCCAGCGCTGGATCTCCTCGACGTGAGTGGCGAAGAGGTCGGCGGCCCGGCGCATGACCGCCGCGCGCTCCAGGTAAGGGGCGGCTGCCCAAGGGCCCTGTGCCTTCGCCGCGATCTCGGTGGCCTTGCCCACGTCCTCTGGCGCCGCAAGGCCGAGGCGCCCCAAGACTTCTCCGGTGGCGGGTTCTACGACGTCGTAGTCGCCGCCACTTCCCTTGGTCCAGCCCCCGAGGTAGATGTTCGAGCTCCAAGTCGACTCAGCGAGCAGCGCCATGGGGGACCTCCTTGTCACGGGGGCAGAGACAGCCCGAGCGCGTTCTTCTTAAGCCAAGGACAGCCCGAGCGCAATGCCGGGCTCACAGGCCCAGGTGGTCGCCCTCCCACAGGCGGATGCCGCCCAGGATGCCGGCAGAGTTGTCGACGATCGACATGCGCTTGGCCGCCTCTCCCATCTCCTCCAAGCGCACACGCCTCGCGTTACCCCCGCCCACATGCAGGTGATCGAAGAAGACCAGGGCGTCGAGCTGGACGACCGCCTTGCGCACCCGGGTGTTCCACCGCTCGTCACCGATCTGCTTGCGGGTCTTCTCGCCCAGCTGCTCGTTGTAGCTCTCTGTCTTGCGGAACGGCTGATGCGCGATCTCGAGATGCGGAAGCAGGCGCCCGTCCAAGAACATGGCGGTCCCGAAACCCGTCCCCAAAGTCACAACGAGCTCGAGGCCGTTGCCGCTCACCACGGCGGCGCCCTGGACGTCGGCGTCGTTGGCGACCCTGGCCGGCTTGCCGAAGGACTCCCTCAACGCCCCCGCCATGTCGAAGTCCGCCCAGGCGGAGACCAGCTTCTCGTCGACCTTGGACCCTGGTCCCGAGACGGTCACGAAGTGTGGAGCCGAGAGCACGTGTCCGCGTCTCACCATCCCGGGGAACCCTGCCGAGACCCTGTCGAAAGCAGGAAGGGGAGCGACGAGGTTGACGAGGGTCTCGATCATGGCCCCCTTGCCCTCAGGTGGCATCGGATAGCGCGTGGGCACCCTCACCCTGTCGGCGACCATCGAGCCGTTGGCGTCGAGGACCGAGGCCTTGAGGCCCGTCCCGCCGATGTCGATCGCAAGGGTGAGGGGTGGCACCGGCGCATCTGTGCCCGCACGAGCACCCCTCTGCGCGGGCTGGGCGGCACCGGCGCCCTGTTGCCCCTCGACATCATCATCTGGCGGCACCGCGGGCACACTAACCGAGCGAGGCCAGACGAGCCTTATAGGTCGCGTTGACTCACCGGAAACCTCCGCGTAGACCCGCCGATCTTCCTGCCCTCGCCCAGCACCACAGGGAAGACCATCAAACGCCGCACGTCGACGAGCCTCCGCTGGATGAGGGTGTGGAGTGCTCACCTGCTGGCGGCTCAGGTCGATCAGCCTCACCCACAAATGAGTCCGTGGTCGACCCCCATTAGCGCACTCCATGCGCAGCTGCCTACTCAACGATGGCGGTCCAGGCCGAGGTCGGGTGGCCGGGGGGAATCTCACCCCCCGGCTCCCTCAGATCCCGGCGTGACAGTCTCCCGTCACCGGGCTCCTCTCATCCGTCGTTTGTCAGTAGACGTTGACCCACTTCCAGTGGGCGAACAGGCCAGGCTGTCGATCGATCAGCCCGGCCCACCACCGCTGGAAGCGTTTGTGGGTCCGCAGTCGCCGGTACTTCCTCCCCGCCCAGCGTCTCAGGTAGGAGTTGAGGCGTTGGAGGAAGGGGACCATCTGCGACCGGTAGAACCGGCCGTAGTAGTTCATCCACCCGGCGACGATGGGGTTGAGCCATCGGGCCAGGTCGTCTAACGACAGGTCAGTGCGCCTATGCAAACGCATGGCACGCAGCTGCGCACTCTTGGCCTTGAGCGCCTCGGGGCTCATCGCAGGGAGGAACGAGCTGAAATACTGCCCGTCCCTGCTGCGCGCCTTCCGAGCCCGGAAGGCGAACCCCAGGAAGGTGAAGCCGGTGTGCTCGTGGTCGCCCCGGCGCTTGCCGTCTTGGCAGTAGACGACGTGCGTCTTATCCGGGTGCAGCTTCAAGCCCACCTCGCCCATCCGTTCGGCGATAGCGGCCAGCACCTGCTCGGCCTGGCGTCTGCTCGCACAGTGCACGACAGCATCGTCGGCATAACGCTCGAAAGGGCAACCCGGAAACCGCCGGGCCATCCAGTTGTCGAACGCAAAGTGCATGAACAGGTTGGCCAGGACGGGTGAGACCGCCGAGCCTTGCGGAGTTCCTTCGTGACGCTCTGCAAGGGTGCCGTCGGGAAGCCGCAGCGGGGCTGCCAGCCACCGCTTGACATAGAGCAGCACCCAAGGCGTGGTGGTGACCGCCTCCACCGCTTTGATGACGAGGTCCCATGGCACCGTGTCGAAGAACTTCTGAACATCGAGATCGATGACCCAGTCGGACTTCCAGCACCGAGCCCGGCACGTGCCCACTGCGTCGAGGGCTGACTTGCCCGGTCGATAGCCATAGGAGTCGGGATGGAACCGAGGTTCGGCCCTCTCCCCCAAATGCATAGCCACCACCGTTTGGGCAACCCTGTCGGCGACAGTCGGCACACCGAGCACCCGGACCCCGCCGTGCGGTTTCGGTATCTCCACCGCCTTAACCGGGGGCGGAAAGTACGACCCCGAGCTCATCCGATTCCAGATCTTGTAGAGGTTGCCCTTCAGATCGGCCTCGAACTCGCCCAGCGTCTCTTCGTCCACTCCCGGCGCACCCTTGTTGGCCGCAACCCGCCGGTACGCCTCCCACACAACCTGCTTGGAGATGTCGAACGGCTTGACTTGCGACGTTTGCATGTCCACCTCGCTTCCTCCTGGAGCAGAGCCCCAGTTGAACGAACCGGCATTTGAATGAGCCGGCCCCTTGGCTCCGCCCCCACCCCAGCGAGCAGGGACTTCGCAGCTACTACGGGCCGGTCCGCCAGCGAGCGGCGCATCGGTACTCGGTGCCTTCGGTTTCTGCCTCGGCACGCTCCCTCTTGTCGACCGGGGGACCAGCAGGTCCAGTTGAACGGCCGGCGCTATCGACGCTCGCCTTCTCACGTTCCGTGCAAGAGCCGCAGACCAGGTTCACGCCGCCTCCACGCCGGGCACCGCCTGGCCCGTACACACGGGCACCTGCCAGGCTCATCCCAGGAGTGGGACTAGAACCCCCGGTTTCGATGCCACCCAATTCTTGACGACGCATCAACAGCGAACCCCGACCAAGCAACCAGCCGGAGCGTTCTGGCACGTCTCCCTGGTCCCCACCTGACGCCATCGAGGACGCCTTTTCCCTGTCGCTCACCACGACGGTCTTCAGCCAACGCAGCACAGGGTGGTTTGACGCCTGCCCCCGTAGGCCGACGTCGAAGGGCCAACCATCCTTCATCTCTCACACAGCACCGCTGTCAGTGACGATCTCCTACATCACCCACCTCCAGCGTTCGTGACACACGGTCCCCAGAAACTCGATGTGGCTGCGACCTTCGGATTCGTTACCCGGCGAACGTCGCGAAGGTCCAGTGATTGCCGTCGGAGTCCTCGACGGTGAAGTCACGGGACGGGTAGTCCGTCTGGTCCACGATCGGATGCACCACCGTCGCGCCGATCGCCCGTGCCCGCTCCAGCACCGGGTCGGGATCAGAAGTCACGACATGAAGAGAGCTAGTCCCCGGCCGGCACGGAGTAACCCGCTCGCCCGTGCTGGAGAGCAGCACCCGACCACCCTCCGGCCAGTCCAACTGGCAGTGATGGACCAACCCGCCCCGCTCGCCAGGAATCATGAGATCCTCGGTGAACCAGAGCGCCAGCAACCAGTCGCGCAACGCCAACGCGTCGTCGCTCACGACACTCGCCCAGATGCTCGGCTGACGGACACCGCTCGTACGAAGGGCCATGGCCCCCCCGAAGCTAGTGCCCTCGGGCGGCCGCGACCGCCCAGCATCGGTGACCTGCCCGCCGCCTCCACCGACCGGCCGTCCAGCGGCAGAGGCAAGAGCGGATTTCTCGCGTGCCGTACGCACCGGTTCTCCACCCCCAACCCACGTCTTCTCGGGTCAGCCGCGGTCGGGTATGGCGAGGCCGGCTTTGAGGTCACGGATGATCATGCCGAGTTGGCCTGATGCGAGGAGCCCCGGCCCGAGGGGGCCTGACCGGTTCACGCCGACGGGCGGGAGGGTTCGCAGGGCGCCCCGGACCTCCGGCCGACATGTGGGCGAGCTGCCAGCTGATCTCGTGCTTGACGGAGGCTTCTGGCCGGTCGGGGGCCGCGAGGCCCGCCGCTTTGGCGGCATACGAGGCGGCGCCGAGAGCGTACGCGCCCATGTGGCAGACGGCTACGGACCGGGCCTCCTGAGCACGATGGACAGCATCAGCTTGTGCCGGTCTCTGCTTCGAGCTGGAATCGTCGACCGCTTCCGAGTCGTGATGTTCCCGGTCATCACCGGCGCGACTGGCTCAGAACGCGTCTACGACGGCTACCCCGACGTCGCGCTCGAAATGATCGCCAGCAGAACATTCGACGAGCGAAGCCAACTCGTCGAGTACCGTCCAAGGGTCCTCGAACACCCACCGCTCGAAGCCAAAAAGTGATCAGCTACCGCACTGAAGGCAGGGTTGTCTGCGGAGCGGTGGCGCAGTCGGCTAGACCCGTTGCCTGGCCAGCCCACATGGTCAGCCTCGGCCTTCGGGTTCAGCCCGAAGGTCAGTGAGACCCTGGTGTCACGCGTAGAGGTTCGAGCGGCGGCTCCAGGCATGGTCACGCGGTGAGTCCTGCGGCGCGACGGACGACCGCGCTGACAGGGTTGTCAGGTGGCG
>JBOGFX010000027.1:0-3367 GCA_050743805.1 Acidimicrobiales bacterium | reverse complement strand
GCCTCCTTGTTCACCCCGGTGATGCCCCACATGAGCACATTGCCGCGACGGTCGGCCTGCTGCGCGTGGATGATCGTGACGTCGGGGTGCAGCGCCTCGACCGCAGCGAGCTTCTCCCCGGTGAATGGGCAGTCGATGGTCCTCAGGTAGGGGGCCCGCGCCACTAGGTCGGTCCCGGAGTAGCCGCGAAGCACGGCGAACGGCAGCCCGCACGCCGCCGCGACGTATCGGTTGGTCAGCCCTGCGTGGCTGTGCTCTTCGATCTCCAAGGGTCTGGGCCAGCCGTTCTCGATCGCGTCACGGAAGCGGTGCAGGGAGCCGACCCCGGGGTTGCCCCCCCATCCGAAGAGCAGCTTTTTGGCGCATCCGGTGCCGATGAGCTGGTCGAAGACGATGTCTGGTGTCAGACGGACCAGGGTCAAGTCGCGGCGCCTCTGGCGGATGATCTCCTGGCCCGCGGCGACCGGGATCAGGTGGGTAAACCCCTCAACGGCCACACAGTCGCCGTCGTTCACAAGGTCAGCTATCGCTTCGGAAAGGCTCTGAATCTCCGCCACGCAGCCCCCGGGTCCGGACGCGGCCGAAGCTAGGCCGGCCCTCCCGGCAGTGTCAATGTGGTCACCTTCGGTCCCCGCAATAGACGTGGGAAAGTCGGGGGTCCCGCCGGGAGCAGGTACCTTGTGTAATCAGCCGAGCGGCGACGACCGGCTGCATGAGCGCTCGTAGCTCAACGGATAGAGCATCTGACTACGGATCAGAAGGTTGGGGGTTCGAATCCCTCCGAGCGCGCAAAGAGCTTCTGAACTGGAAGTTTGTCAGAGCTCCCTCGCAGTTCGGTTTGGCACAGCGCTTAGATACCTGATAACTCCGACCGGTGGCCAGGCGGGTCTCGCGTGCAAAGGACCAGGTGGATGGTGTTGCCGCGTACGGCGGGCTGTCGAGCCTGATCCCCTCCTGGGAGCGGTCCCTCCGGGCGCGCAATCGTGCCGCGAGGACCATTCGCTCCTACGGCGACACCGCTCGGCTCTTGGAGGGCTTCCTCTCGAGGGAAGGCCTCCCCACGGTCGTGGCCGACGTCGGACGTGAACACGTGGAGTCGTTCATGGAGGCGCAGCTCCGGGAGTTCCGACCAGCGACCGCCGCGGTCCGGTACCGGTCCCTGCAGCAGTTCTTCAAGTGGGCGGTCGAGGAGGAGGAGATCTCGGAGTCACCCATGGCCAGGATGTCACCACCGCACGTTCCCGAAGAACCGGTGCCCGTCGTCGGGGACGACGAGTTGCGCCGTCTCTTGAAGGCGTGCGAGGGCACCAAGTTCGAAGACCGGCGTGATGCGGCGATTCTGAGAACCTTCATCGATACGGGCTGTCGCCTCGGCGAGGTGGCTGGCTTGGAGGTCCAGCACCTGGATCTCGACCTCGATGTCCTCGTCGTCCTCGGGAAGGGCGGGGGGACGCGGTCGGTGCCCTTCGGCCCGAAGGCCGGGCAGGCCATCGACCGTTACCTGCGAATGCGCGCGCGACATCCTGCCGCGGGCAGCTCGGCGCTGTGGCTGGGAGCGAAGGGGAAGATGACCGACAGCGGGCTGGTACAGGTGCTGCGCCGTCGCTGTCAGCGGGGGGGAATCGCTCAGCTCCACCCTCATCAACTTCGTCATACGGCCGCCCATACCTGGCTGGCGATGGGTGGGAACGAAGGTGACGCGATGCGCCTCTTCGGTTGGCGCTCTCGCCAGATGCTGAACAGATACGGAGCGAGCGCGGCCGACGAACGAGCACGAGATGCCTTCCGTCGGCTTCAGCCAGGCGATCGGCTCTGACCCCTTGCGGCGGAACGCCGTGCCCGGGCCGACTTCATTGCCAGCTCGGGAAGTAGGCCTTGCGCAAGTGTTCTGCCCGCTTACCACCCCCCGGACCACGTCATCCCAGTGGTCCCGGGCTTCGCCGTCGAAGGGACGGGGACCGAGCTCTCGTAGGACCGAGTCTGGGGGTTCGGCGATGGCCTGAGCTGCGACCCGCTCGGTGGCGATCTCGTACGCCCGGGCGTGCAGCGCATTGTCGACGGCGACGCCTTCGAGGCCGGCCTTCAGCTCGGCGAGGGAGGAGCGGTCGGCCAGGGACAACGCCCTGCCGATCATCGGGTCCATCTCCGTGGCCAGGCGTTCGGTTCCGCCCGCGGCAGCTGAGGCAGCCATGGCCCGGGCAGCATGGTCTCGACGGCGAGCCGCGGCAGATCATCCTCGACCACCTGGCCCACGAGCTGCTCGCGACCAACCGCGTAGAGGGTCACGTCGTGGCGTCCGCGGGTGAGTCCCACGTAGAGCTCGGCCCGGGACGAGTGGTCGGTCCCCAAGTGACGGGCGGCTCCGTAGGTGTCGCCCTCGGCGGCGTAGGTGGTGAGGCAGTAGCTGTGGAAAAGGCCCCCTCGCACAACCGGGGCGATCTGCTGTTCGAGGTAGGTGCGGGGGACGGTGATCCCGCCCCGGTGCTCGAAGTCGACCACCAGGTGGGCCCCGCCGACGGACACGACGATGCCCCGAGTCCCGTTCTTCACGTAACTGGTGCGATCCCCGCGCTCGGGACGCAGCGAACGGTTGGGCACCTTGGCCATGACCTCGTCCCCAGCACAGAACGCCGTGCCCGCGGCCACCAGCTCCGGACCATGCAAGGTGCCGTCGGCTTGGAGGAGCGCCCGGGCTCGGGCCACCAGCGCTCGGCGCTCGTCGTGATGGGCCGCCGTCATCGAGGACCGGCCGAACTCGGGGTCAGTGGCCGCCGGCTGGCGGTCCACGTACCAGTCGGCGGTCATCAGGTCGAGGAGGTCGCCGGCGGAGCCCGCAGTGACGATGCGCTGATCGCGCGCCAACCGTTCCATCGCCGCGGCGATCGCTCCGTCGTGGTACTCGGCCAGGGCCAGGCGAACCTCGCCCATGTCGCCGCCCACCTGTCGGTGGTTGGCGGTCAGCTCGGCCACATCGAGGGGGTTGGTCTCCACCAGCCACCGGAAGGCTCCGCCGGCCCCGACGGCGGAGTGTTGGGCCGGATCGCCAACCAGACGGAGGGTGGCGCCCCGCATTCCGAACTCGCGGAGGAGCGCGTCGAGGTCGCGGTTGGCGAGCGTGGTGGCCTCGTCGAGCACGACGACCGTGTGTCGGTCGACGACGTCCCCTGTCGTGATCGGCGAGTCCCCAGAGGAGCGAGGCCACAGTGGTGGCTTCGATGCCGGTCGCCCGGCTGAGATGCTCGGCCGCGTTGCCGTTGACCGAGGCCCCGAGCACCCGGTAGCCGGCTTCCTCCCAGGCCCGTGCCGCCGCCTCCAGGGCGGTGGTCTTGCCGGTCCCCGCCGGTCCGGTCACGAGACCGGTCTCGTG
>JBOGFX010000026.1:0-23258 GCA_050743805.1 Acidimicrobiales bacterium | reverse complement strand
AATCAAGGTCCCTCAAAATCAAAGTGGGCTTCGTCAAGATGCTGAAGGGGCTACCGGCATCACTCAAAACCTGGACAATCCCTCGTGTGAGGTGATACCTCGCCTCGGCGGGCTGCTACCGGTCGGTGTTCGTTCCCATAGCGATCTGTTCTCTGTGCTACCGAGGAGAAGCGAGCTCGGTCCTCAGCTGTTCGACAGCGTTGATCTTGACCATGATTTCTCGCTCGAAGTCCGGACCAATCCCGAGTCCCAGGTGGGAGGCGGTTTGACGCGCAAAGCAGTAGACGCAAGCGTGCGAGCACCCTCTACAGCATTGATGGCGTAGTTGAAGCCCAAGCTGCCGCTGGCGAGGTGATCGATGATCCTTTTAGCATTCACGTGGAGGAACTCGAGGCTCCTGTATTGGCCCGTCCCCACGTGCCCACCAGCGCGGCGTTCGTCTGGGAAAAGCTTTGCCCTTCCCTCCTCTTCAGCCGTCGGCCATCGGAGGAAAGCGCCATTCGCCATCTTCTCCAGACTAGGAACATATGTTCGATAGAACAAGGGCCCTGCCCGACAAGCTTGCAGCGAGTTAGGAACGCCCCAGCGGGTCCGGGACCAGCTCGAGCTCAAGAGGGTCCGGCCCCTGAAAGGATCCCACTGCACGAAAGTGGGGCGTTATAGCGTGCAAATACCGTGACGACCAAGCGTGCGGGCACCCATCGGCGCGGCGCGGCTGCCCGTAAGCCGTCAAAGCGGGTAAGCAAGTCCGCTAAGGGAACGCAACGCCCCTCGATCTGGGATAACGCGTTCTTCTCCGAGCATGCCTCGGACCTGTGGGCGATCGCCCTCGCAACGCTGGCCGTGATCGTCGGCTTAGCTCTTTACGAAAACGGTGCCGGAGCCCTGGGGTCGACCTTGGATCGTGGCCTGGGAGCTGTGATCGGATGGATCAGGTTCCTTGTTCCTCCCGTCGCGGGCGTGATCGCCATCACGGTTGTCGTCGGGCGAAAGAGGTTGCAGCCGGTTCGCGGAGGTCTTGCAACAGGTTTGGGCCTTCTTTCGACTTGTGGTTTGGCGGATCTGGCCAGCGGCGCTCCGGGGCCTTCCTCCGGTGCGGGGATACTCCGATCTGCAGGCGGCTATATCGGTGCCCTGGTCGCAGATGCGCTCCAGAGCTCGATCGGTGACGCCGGTAGCGCAGTGCTTCTTGCGGCGATGTTCTGTGTAGCTGCAATTCTTGCCACTGGGGTTTCTTCACAGGGATTGTTTGGCGTTGTCACCTCGATCGCGCGCGTTCTTGCGCGCGCGACTCGATCCCTCGGAACAGAGAAGAGAACCAGAGAAGCTCCTCACCTCCACGTGGTCCCACCAGTAGAGGATGCTGCAGACACTACCGATTCCGAGTACGGCGAAGAATCTAGGGCCGAATCGCTGCCTGACGACGCTCAAGAGGCAGAAGAAAAGGCCTACGTCTCCGCGCAACCGACAACCGAGCCCAACATCGTTCCTACGCGGGGCGACTGGAAGCTCCCTCCCCTTGACATGCTCAAACGGGCTCGTGAGCATCGATTGGACCAGCGCCAGTTGGACGTGGCCGGCGAGGCGTTGGTTGCAAAACTGGCTGCTCACGGCGTTATCACCCGCCTCGTCAATCGCACAGTCGGACCCACCGTGACGCGTTTCGAACTTGAGCTTGGATCCGGGGTCAAAGTTGCAAGAGTCACCAGTCTCCATCGAGATATTGCTTACGCGATGGCGTCACCGGACGTGCGCATCCTGGCTCCCATCCCTGGCAAATCCGCGATCGGTGTCGAGGTCCCAAATGTGCAACGCCAGTTGGTTGCCTTGGGGGATGTACTGAGCTCCGATGAGGCGCGCAAGGCAGGCCATCCGATTGAGATTGCGATGGGCCGAGACATCTCGGGCCGAGCAGTCATGGTCAACCTTGCCGAGATGCCTCACGTGCTGATTTCGGGGGCCACCGGCGCCGGCAAGTCGTCGTGCATCAACTCCCTGATCACCTCCATTCTTTTCAGGGCGACGCCCGATCAAGTGCGCCTGATCCTTGTGGACCCCAAGCGGGTCGAACTCGGGCATTACAACGGTCTTCCGCATCTACTCGCTCCAGTCGTTGTTGATCCAAAAAAGGCTGCAAATGCCCTTGCTTGGGCCGTCAACGAGATGGAGAGACGTTACGACCTTCTCGCTGAGCACGGCATGCGGGATATCGCCGGATATAACGAGGCTTTTGATCAGGGGGCCATACGCCCGTTGCCCGGCTCGGCCGCCGCCTTGAGACGGCGCAGTGCTCAAGTTGCTTCGCGCGCCAGAGCGGGTGCGCGTGACGAGGACCGGCCTGGGGACGGTGAAGAGGAGGAGGCCGACGGTGAGCCTTTGCGGCTCCCGTTCATCGTCGTGGTAGTCGACGAACTCAACGATCTGATGATGGTTGCAGCTCGAGATGTCGAGGAATCGGTCGTTCGCATCGCCCAGATGGCGCGGGCGGTCGGTATCCATCTCGTGCTCGCGACTCAACGGCCGTCGGTGGATGTGATCACCGGAGTGATAAAGGCGAATATCCCGGCACGTATGGCTTTCGCCGTCTCATCACTGGCCGATAGCCGCGTGATCCTGGATCAGGCCGGAGCTGAGCGACTGATTGGGCGAGGGGACATGCTGTTTCTTAGTTCCTCTTCTAACGTCACCCGGCGCATACAGGCTCCGTGGGTGTCCGAGGAAGAGATCAGAGCAACCGTGGCGTATTGGCGAAGTCAGGGCGGGACCAGTGAGTCGGTTGTAGCGCTCTCGGACGAGCCAATTCGTGCCCCAAGGGGCGCAGCTGATGACGATTCCGATGAGCTGCTCCAAACCGCGCTGGAGCTGGTAGTACGGTCACAACTTGGCTCCACCTCTATGTTGCAGAGGAAGCTCCGAGTCGGCTTTGCCCGAGCGGGGCGGTTGATGGACTTGCTTGAGAGGCGCGGTGTGGTGGGCCCCTCCGAAGGCTCCAAGGCTCGAGCGGTCCTGATGTCCCCTGAGGACTTGGGGGACCGCTCCGCGTAGTAGGCAAGTGGAGTGAGGAGACGTGGTCGCCTTTGTCCTGCCATTGGTTCCAATCCGGGCCATTGGTTCCAATCAGGGATTGGGCTCGACTGGGCCCATCCGGACCCTCGCGTTTCTAGGTGAGTGACGAGTTCGTCGCGGATGCGAGTGGAGGCGCCACGCCAAGCAAAGGGATTCCGGGCGTGGAGTTGCCGTCACCGCTGATTGGCGCCTTTCAGGCCGAACCCCAGCAGGTCGCTGTTGCGGACCAACCCCCAGGCCGACCGTCCCGAAGGCGCTTCTGGAGACGTAGTGGCGCCCGGTCGCCCACGCATCGCCGCCGACGGAGTTGGTGGAAGGTGACACTCATTCTCGGCCTCGTCCTTTGTGCCTTCGCAGCTACGGCCCTCTACCGGAGTTCTCGACAGCTACCCGTGGCCACGATTCGTACCCGAGCTCCCAGCACCCTTGTCGTCTCGGGCAGGCCTGTTCGGATCGTGTGGCCCCTCGGAGTACAGGCGGCTGTTGCAGTGCCGGCGATCGGGTTCACGGCGATCTCCGGTCCCGAGGTAAGTGCCCCCGTAGCGAGCCTCACCAAGCTAATGACGGCCTACCTTGTACTTAAGGACCACCCACTCGGCCTGGGCGAGCAGGGACCTCAAATTGCGATCAGCGCCCAGGACGTCACGCTCTTTGACGAGGACCAGGAGTCAGACCAGGCGAGTTACCCAGTTTCCGTCGGTGAGCAGCTGAGCGAATATCAAATGTTGGAAGGGATGCTGGTCCACTCAGCAAACAATTTTGCCGACATGTTGGCGGCGTGGGATGCGGCCAGCGTCCCATCCTTTGTTGCAATGATGAATGGAATGGCTGTGGCGTTGGGGATGACTCATACGCACTATGTCGATCCAAGTGGCTACGACCAAGATTCGGTGTCGACTCCGGCCGACCAGCTCGCCTTGGCGAGATTGGAGATCAGAAATCCAGTGTTCAATCAGATCGTTGACATGCCATCGGTCACATTGCCCGTTGGTGGCGCGGTCGACAGCTATACGCCGCTTGTCGGGGAGGGTGGAGTGGTCGGCTTGAAGTCCGGGTTCACGTCCGCTGCGGGTGGATGCGACCTTTTGGGGCTCATCGACAAGACAGGAGGACGGACGCTGGAGGTGCTCAGCGCGGTCACGGGTGCCAGAGGGGCTGAGGACGTCATTTCAGAATCTGGTGCTCTTGCGCTCTCGCTAGCGCGATCAGTCGCCGATGGGCTCGTTGTGCAAACGATTCCGGCTGGAACTGTTGTAGGTCGGGCGATTCTTTATGGACGGTCTACAGACCTTGAGACAGCCGGGCGTCTCACGCTGCCAGTGCTTCCGGGCCAGCGGATCACCGAGTCTCTCAGCCTGGGGGTTCTCCGAGCGGGAGCCCGCTCGGGTACCAGGCTTGGATGGCTCCGCGTCAGAAATGGGCCGAGTCTGGCCAAGGTGAGAGTGGTCACGGGCCGTGGCCTTGGCGCCCCCGATCTGTTGGAACGCATATTCTGACCCTGTGCTTGCCCGAGCTCCCGCATCGGCTGCCAATCTGGGACCTGGGTTTGACGCTGTCGCCCTGGCTCTCGACCTCTATGTAGAGGTCGAAGTGGAACCCGCGTCACGCCTCATCGTCACGAGCGAGGGTGAAGGGGCCGGTGTGGCCGACGACGCTGGCCACCTGGCCGCCCGAGTGGCAATGGACGTGCGTGGTGACGATCGGATGGCGATCACGGTTCGCTCTCAGATCCCCGTTGGACGAGGGCTCGGGTCTTCCGCCGCTCTCGCGGTCGCCGCTGCGGCTGCGGCAGGTGCAAAAGACCCGCTCGCGGTTGCCGCACAGGAGGATGGGCATCCAGAGAACGCTGCAGCCAGCTTCGTCGGAGGTCTTGTCGTGGCGACGAACGTCCGTGGGGCTGTGCGAGCGGTCGAGATGCCCCTCGACCCGCAGGTGGCTGTGGTGGCCATCGTACCCGACCGTCCGCTTTCTACGGCTCGGGCGAGGCAGGCTCTTCCACGACAAGTCGAGTTGTCGGACGCAATATTCAATCTGGGCAGGTTTGGCCTTCTGCTGGCGGGCCTTGCTGACCACCGGATGCTCTCGCGCGAGGCAGGGGAAGATCGTCTTCACCAGGACTATCGCAGCCCGCTCTTTCCGGAAGCGCCGAAGCTTCTAAACGCTCTTATCTCAGCAGGCGCGTTGGTGGCTTCATGGTCGGGAGCAGGGCCCACCCTTGTTGCGATCACGACACTTGAAGGTGGCGACGTGTTGCGCGAAAACGCTGCAGTGGTGATGGCCGAAGCTGGAGTGAGTGGTCGAGCTTTGCTGCTCCAGCCAGATCGTGTAGGCCTGGCACGTGGCGACGCGGCCCGACTCCTGTCGACCGGTTCGTCGCACCCAGCTTCGGGCGCCGCGCAAACGCCGGCAGTTTCGCCGCCCTCGACGGTCTTCGACTTCGACGAAGAGCCTTAAATCTCGCCCTAGGATTCGATCCAGTGTCGACCCGCTTCATAGTTCGGACCTTCGGCTGCCAGATGAACGAGCACGACTCAGAGCGATTGGCGGGGCTTCTCATCGCAGACGGCCTTGAGCCGGCCGAAGATCTGGAGGACGCGGATCTTGTGGTGTTCAATACTTGCTGCATACGGGAGAATGCCGACAACCGGCTTTATGGAGAGCTCGGCCGGTTGAAAGAACTGAGCGACCGCAAACCGGATCTCAAGATCGCGGTTGGGGGATGCTTGGCTCAAAAAGATCGGCAGCTCCTTAGAGAACGAGCTCCTCATGTCGACGTTGTGTTCGGGACTCACAATCTCACCTCGGCACCAGAACTGATCAGGCGAAGCGATATCGAAGGCCCGATCGTCGAGATAATTGATTCGTCTGCTCGCCAAGGGTCAGACCCAGGCCTCGGTATCCCCGCTAAGCGAGAGTCCTCATACTCTGCTTGGGTCAACATCCAGACCGGTTGCGACAACTCCTGTGCGTTCTGCATCGTCCCATCGGTTCGCGGCAGGGAAGTAAGTCGGGCAGTCGATGACGTTTTATCAGAGGTCAGCACGTTGGCACGTCGCGGCGTCGTGGAGATCACGTTACTCGGCCAAAACGTCAATTCCTATGGGCGAGACATCACAAAGCGCTCACCGCTCTTCGCGCAGCTTCTGCGTTCAGTGGGAGCAGTCGCGGGTATCGAGAGGGTGCGCTTCACTTCTCCACACCCAAAAGACATCCGCCCAGAAACAATTGCCGCGATGGCTGAGGTGCCCACGATCTGCCCTCAGCTCCACCTTCCCCTGCAGTCCGGAAGCAACCGTGTTCTCAAGGCGATGAGAAGGGGATACACGGCCGAGCGCTACCTGTCTCGCCTGGAAGCGGCCAGAGAAGCGATCGACGACTTGGCGGTGACCACGGATATCATCGTTGGCTTCCCTGGCGAGACCGACGATGACTTCGAAGCGACTCTTCAAGTGGTTGCTGAAGCTCGCTACGACAGCGCGTTCACGTTCATCTTCTCCCCCCGTCAAGGCACGCGAGCCGCGGAGATGACGGACAGCTTTGTCCCAGCGGCGGTCGTTGGTGATCGCTTTGAGAGGCTTCGCGTTGCTGTTGAGCGGTCGGCTCTTGTTGCCAACCAGCGGCGCATCGGTCGGGTTGAGCGGGTGCTGATCGAGGGTCCCAGTCGCAAGGACGCATCGGTGCTGGCGGGTCGGAGCGCCCAAGGAAAGCTTGTGCATTTTCTGCCGCCTCCGACGATTTGTGATCTGGGCAGTGGAGGCCTTGCTGACGTTCAAATCACGCGGGCGGCCCCACACCATCTGACTGGTGACTTTGTGTCAGCGGTACCTAGAGCGGCGCCGAAGCGGCGAATTCCAGTAAGCGTACGCTGATCTGTTAGAAGGCAAGTGGCCGCCGTCCCGATCGTTCTCGTTGGCACGACGGCTTCGGGCAAGTCGGCGGTGTCGTATCGATTGGCACGATCATGTGGGAATTTGGAAATCGTCTCTGCCGACTCGATGAGTGTCTATCGATCTATGGACATCGGGACCGCCAAGCCCACTGCGCAAGAACGCTCAACGGTGCGTCACCATTTGATCGACATTGTGGATCCATCTCAAGAGTTCACAGTCGCCAAGTTTCAAGGCTGCGGCAATGAGGTCTTGGATGACCTCGCAGCGCGCGACGTAGAGGGCATCATCGTCGGTGGGACCGGATTGTACGTGAGAGCGCTGGTCGACGGGCTGTCCATTCCCGGTCGCTACCCCGAAGTTGTCGCCGCTCTCGAAATCGAGCATGGCGAAGACACCGGAGCTCTGTATCGCAGGCTTGCAGATCTCGATCCCGAGGCAGCCGAAAAGATAACAGTGCAGAATCGCCGACGCATCCTGCGGGCGCTCGAGGTGACGGTGGGCTCAGGGCGCCCGTTCTCCTCGTTTGGCCCTGGCCTGCGTGCGCACCCTCCCACAGCGTTTAGGATGTTCGGAATTCGATTCGATGCACAGAGCGTCGATCGACGGATTGAAGAGCGGCTTTCTCAACAGATTGAGGCCGGATTTCTGGACGAGGTCCGTCACCTCGCCTCATGGCCTGGGGGTCTATCTAGAACAGCCCGTCAAGCCCTCGGGTACAAGGAGTTACTTCTGCATCTGAGTGGCGAGCTTCCCCTATTGGATGCGCTGGCTCTGATCCTTCAGAGAACGAGAGCGCTGGCCAGACGCCAGTGGTCTTGGTTCAGGCGCGACCCACGGATCCATTGGCTCGATCGGGACGAGGTGACTTTGGCCTTGGAGAGGGAGCTGAACCCCATAGGCATCACTCGGCGGATTAGAGCGCGAGACTGACCCAGTGTCTGAAGGTGGGTCGCTGCGGCTGGTTAAGTATGAAGGTGCCGGGAATGACTTTCTCGTCCTGATAGATCCGGACGGTGAGCAGAGCGTCGGTGACGCAGAGGTCCGAAATCTCTGCGACCGAAGGCGCGGGGTCGGTGCCGATGGCTTCATCCAGGTTGTCCGAGGGACTGATGGCGCGGACCTCATCATGGAGCTACGTAACGCGGATGGTGGCAGAGCCGAGACCAGCGGAAACGGGCTCCGCTGTGTGGCGCAGGCAGCGGTCGAGACGGGGCTCGCCTCGCCTCCCCGTTTCGTGGTGCGCACGGCCGACCAACTGATCCAAGTCGAATATCAACAAGGCGGGGCCGCCGGATCTGCGCAAGCGACGGTGCAATTTCCCCCGGTACGTCTGCTCGGCTCTTTCTCGGACGGCCCGACAGGGTTTCACGTTTATCGAGCCGATACCGGAAATCCCCATCTGGTCGTCATCTGCGAGGATCCGGCTGACATGGACGTCGGGACCATCGGCCCGAACCTCGCGCTCGCGAGCCCCACGGGAGCGAACGTCGAATTCGTCGCGCGCGGCCCAGGGGTCGGAGAGCTCACGATGCGTGTATGGGAGCGTGGCGCGGGCGAGACGTGGGCATGTGGTAGCGGCAGTTGCGCTGCTGCCGCGGTCGCACGCTCTTTGGGCATGGTCGGAGATCGTGTCCTCGTTCGCAATCCTGGAGGCACTCTCGAAGTGGTCTTTGGCGCTGGTGACGAGGATCCGGTGTACCTCAGCGGACCGATGAGGCGCGTTGCCGACGTGATCGTGGATCGGAACGTGATCGCGTGAGCGTGCACATTCCACAAAGTCTTATCGAGCGCAGCTTCCGGGAACGCATCGTGGTCGTGGGAGTAGCGCTGTGGGGAACAGATATCGAAGAAGTCGAAGCTGGGCTTGACGAGCTATCTCTGTTGGTGGAGACGGCCGGCGCAGACGTTGTCTCGCGCATTGTCCAACGGAGAGATCACCCCGATCCGGCGACGTTCGTCGGCCGAGGAAAGGCCGTGGAGTTGGCCAGCGTCAGCGAAGCCGTCGATGCTGACACGGTCGTGTTTGATGAGGAGTTGACTCCTGCCCAGCAAAGGAACCTTCAGGCGCTGCTGGGTCGGACAGCGATCGATAGAACTGCGGTCATTCTCGACATCTTCGCTCAGAACGCGCGTACTCCAGAGGGACGGGCTCAGGTTGAGGTGGCTCTAATCCGATACAGGCTCCCCAGGCTTCGCGGGAAGGGCACGGTATTGAGCCAGCAAGCTGGTGGTATCGGGACCCGCGGGCCGGGCGAGACTCAGCTCGAAGTCGACCGTCGGCGTCTAGTGCGCCGAGCGCAGAGGCTTGAAGCCGAACTCCGCCGGGTCGATCAAACAAGGGGCCTCCAACGGCGAGCCCGCTTGAGGGGGAGGAACAGAGAGGTTGCTCTGGTCGGTTACACAAACGCGGGCAAGTCGACTCTGCTGAATCGTCTTACGGGCGCGGCCGTGTTGACGGAAAACCGGTTGTTCTCGACCCTAGATCCGAGGACCCGTCAACTGCACCTTCCCGGGGGCGAGGTGATCCTCATGACAGACACGGTGGGGTTCGTCCGCAAGCTTCCCCATCAACTCGTGGAGGCCTTTCAATCGACGCTGAGATCCATCACGCTGGCCGACCTTCTCGTTCATGTCGTCGACGGGTCCACGAGGGAGCCGACTTCACAAATCGCTGCTGTGCGAGGAGTCCTCAACGAGATCGGTGCGATTGGCATTCCCGAGCTCATCGTCGTCAACAAGGCCGACAGGAACCTTGTGGTTGCCGAGCATCTGGCGGCTGAGGAGGGTGGTGTAGCGATTTCGGCGACAACCGGAGCCGGGATCGAGGGGCTCTTGAGCGCTGTCAGCGAGCGCCTACGAGCTAGTGACACAACCGTCCTCTTGGTCGTTCCCTACGCGAGAGGAGACGTTCTCGCCGCCTTGCATCGAGAGGGTGAGGTCGTTTCGGTCGAACCAGGGGAGGAGACCACGAGCCTCACAGTTCGTTTGGACGAAGCTGGCCGTGCTCGCTTTTCACAGTTCGTGGCTGCATCGTGAATCCGTCGTTCGAGCCGCCGCCGTATCCCTACCACCGGCTGCGCGGCTTGGAGAAGCTGGCAGCCGCTCACGAGGGGGGACTGGTGGACTGCTCGGTGGGCACACCATGTGACCCACCGGCGGAGATCGTGCTCGAGGCGATGCGAGCCGCAGGCAACGAGCGGGGCTATCCCGAGTCTGCAGGCAGCCTGGTCATGCGAAAGGCTGCGGCAGGTTGGATCGAGAGGCGATTCGGGGTCGTCGTATCGCCGGAGCAAATCGCGGCCTGTGTGGGCACCAAGGAGTTCGTGGCCTCAGTCGTCGGCTATTTGCATCTGCGTAACCCCAGCAAAAACGTCGTCTTGCATCCGACCGTCTCGTATCCAACCTACGCGATGGGTGCGCTTCTGGCTCATTGTCGACCGGTAGCGGTCCCGGCCTTGGACCGTCTCGGGACAGGGCTTCGCCTGAGCGAAATAGATCCCAGTGATGCCGACGCGGCCCTGTGCCTCTGGGTGAACACGCCTTCCAACCCAACGGGGGGCCTGAGTGACCTCGAAATGGCCGTGCGTTGGGGGAAGGAACGGGATATCCCGGTTCTTTCTGACGAGTGCTACTCGGAGTACACGTGGTCAAAACGGCCGATGACCATCCTCGAATACGCGACCGAGGGAGTGCTGGCTGTGCACTCGCTCTCCAAGCGATCGAACCTGGCCGGGGTGCGGGCAGGCTTCTACGCCGGAGACAAGGACCTGGTCGGTTATCTCTCGGACCTTCGTCGCCACGCAGGTCTCATGGTCCCGGGCCCGGTTCAAGTGGGCGCCGCTGCAGCGCTCGACGACGATTCCCATGTGCTGATGCAACGAGAGCGGTATCGGAGCCGTCTGGAGCTGCTGATGGGCGTTCTGGAGTCCATCGGATGTCCCGCCGAGATGCCCGAGGGAGGCTTTTATCTGTGGGTTTCTGTCCCAGAACATTTCGGCGACGGTTGGGGACTGGCGGAGGAGCTGGCGCGTAGAGGTGGCCTGTTAGTCAGCCCGGGCGAGTTCTATGGCGACCAGTCTGCGAATTTCATACGCGTTGCTGCCGTGCAGCCTCTGGAACGCCTCAGGTTGGTGGTGGAGAGGTTCGCGCGCTCCGGCCTTTCGGTCGGAACAGCGTAGGTCGAGCCCGCCATGGCCCGCACCTCGCTACAGTCGCGCTCACCGTGATCCCGGTGTCCGAATCCGAGGCGTTAGCGAGCGAGATCGAGGGCCTCTACGAGCGCAGAGGCGAGCTCTCGATCGCAGACTCCGAGGCGAACGCCTCGGTTAGCGCTGCAATTGACCTGCTAGACCGTGGTCTGCTTCGGGTTGCGACTCAGCAGGCCGATGGCACTGTTGTCGTCCACGAGTGGTTGAAGAAGGCGATCCTGCTCCTGTTCCGCCTTCGCGCGGTCGAGTCCGTCGAATCGGGACCATTCGAGTTTGCAGACCGCATCCCCTTGAAGCGTGACTTTGCGGCGAACGGGGTGCGAGTGGTTCCGGGCGCCTCGGCTCGGTGGGGGTCCTACCTGGCTGCGGGCGTGGTCCTCATGCCGAGTTACGTGAATATCGGCGCTCATGTCGGTCAAGACACCATGGTCGACACTTGGGCCACCGTGGGATCTTGTGCCCAGATCGGAGCCCGTGTGCATCTTTCAGGGGGTGTAGGCATCGGTGGCGTCCTCGAACCACCTAATGCAGTGCCAGTGATCATCGGCGACGACGCCAATATCGGCAGCAGATCGATGATCACACAAGGGGCTCAGGTTGGAGCGGGCTCGGTCTTGTCGGAGGGAACCGTTCTAAATCCAGGCATCCCAGTGATCGATTCCGAAACAGGTGAGGAGCTCTCGCGTGGTGTCGTGCCGCCATGGTGTGTAGCGATCGGCGCGCACAGACGGCGTGAATATCCCGGGGGAGAGTTCTTCCTGCCCTGCGTGCTCGTGATCAGGCACCTAAAAGAGGGTGAAAGAGCGAGCTCGGCACAGCTCAATGAGATCCTCCGAGACCATGGGGCACGAAGTTGAAAGATCTGCTTCAAGCAGCCGCCGAGCTGGTTGATATCCCGTCACCTTCCAAGGGAGAGACAGCGATTGCGAATCAGATTGAACTCGAGCTGAGGAGTGCGCCCTGGCTCGAAGTGCTTCGCGTTGGTGACAATCTCGTGGCTCGGACCAGCAAAGGAAGGGCCGCGAGGGTCGTCATGGCCGGTCATCTCGACACGGTTCCACCCGCCGGAAACGAACGAGCTCGGATCGAGGGGGACACTCTGTTCGGTCTGGGAGCTGTAGATATGAAGGGTGGTCTTGCCGTCATGATCGACCTCGCCTGCTCGCTGGACGATCCGGCAGTCGATATCACCTGGTGTTTCTATTGCGCAGAAGAGTCCGACCGAAAGGACAGCGGGTTGCTCGAACTCTTTGAGTTCCAGCCTGATCTGCTATCCGGGGATGTCGCCATCCTCTGTGAGCCCACCGGCGGATTCCCTGAAGCTGGCTGTCAGGGCACCCTGCGGATGCGGGTTGAGGTTTCTGGCAAGCGTGCGCACGCGGCACGGCCACATCGAGGCCGTAACGCCATACACCGCTTGGGCCCGGTGATCGACAAGGTGGCATCTTTGCAGCCGCGTCGAGTCGAACTAGAAGGATGTCACTACACAGAAGCGTTGCAAGCCGTCTGGGCTCAGGGCGGGGTCGCCGGGAACGTTGTCCCGGATCGAGCGTCGGTCACGCTCAACTACCGTTTCGCACCCGATCGGGCGGGTGAAGATGCAGCAGCTTTTGTCGAGGCGTTTCTCGAAGACGTGATGGGAGAGCCGGGAGATTCGTGTGTCGTCTTGGACCGGGCGCCTGGGGCGATGCCCAATCTTGACTCACCTCTTCTCTCTGCCCTGCTTCGGTCCGTCGGCAGACCGCCGCGCGCGAAACTTGGTTGGACCGACGTGGCTACCTTTGCTGCGCGCGGACTGCCCGCCATCAACCTTGGGCCCGGTGACCCAGAACTCGCTCACCATCCGGATGAATCAGTGAAGCGCCAGGCGCTCGAGCAGGTGCGGGACGGGCTGCGGTCCTTTCTGCAAGAAGGCGTTGGCTAAAGCCTCCGCAGGACCGTCAGGACCTTCCCATAGAGGGTGATCTCATCGGGATCGAAGGCCATAGGTCCCAAGGTGGGGTTCGCCGGCACCAGGATTACCTTGCCTCGCTTGCGTCGAAAGACCTTCACGGTCGCTTCGTCATCTGGCAGGCCTGCTACCACTACATCTCCGTCGTTTGCCTCATCTTGCCGCCTCACGACCACGTAGTCGCCGTCGAGGATCCCGGCGTCGATCATGGAGTCTCCGCGGACGCGCAACATGAACGTGGGACCACTGCCCGTGAAGGTCTCTGGGAGCGGGAAAACCTCCTCAACTCTCTCTTGGGCGAGGACGCCCGTGCCAGCGGCCACGTCTCCCACGAGTGGGACATGTCGAACGCGATCCGGTTCGACGGCCGCTTTTGACGCGGGGTCGTAGCGAACCTTTATCGCCCGAGGTTTGGTGGGGTCACGTTGGAGGAAGCCGTCGCGCTGGAGCACCGCGAGGTGGCTATGCACCGTAGCGGAAGAGGCGAGGCTCACTGCCTCGCCGATCTCTCGAACCGACGGTGGGTATCCCCGCTCTCGTAGGCAACTCGCGATGAAGTCGAGGATCTCCCGTCGTTTTCCGCTCAAGGTCTCAGCCACGATCCTCCTCAGCCGGGTCGGCCAGCGAATGGCCGAACAGGTGTTCGGGACAAAGAGTACTCAGAGCGGGAGTCGGAAGCAAACATTTGTTCGTCGTAAGGCTTGACACGAACATACGTTTGCACAATGATGACTGCGTGTCGAACAGGTGTTCGAATAAGCCATGAGCATGGCAGTCGCCGAGTGTCATCTGGATGACCAGGGCCGAGGTGCCGTGGAGCGACCGGTGCTCCGGCTGGTTGAACGGGGAACGGTTAGGGCGAAAACGGCGACCCCGCGAAGCTGTCGTCGGTTTGCCTGGGCCTTCCTCGGGGCCGCTGGACTGGTTGTCGGGCTTGCGCTCCCGATCGGATCTCTGGCGGGGGTCCAGGGCAGCCCCTTGAGCCATGCCGGATCGACCTATGTCGTGCGCCCAGGCGACACGATCCGTTCGATCGCAACACGAATCCGCCCGGCAGATCCTCAAGCGGTCATGGCTGCGATCGCCTCGAGAACCGGTTCTTCGTCAGTGGTTCCCGGAGAGCACCTGACCGTGCCCTAAAGGGATGCTGGCGGGCGCTTCGGGCGAAGTATGGTCGGCTCTATGCGGTGCCCGTGGTGCTCCTCGGACGATGACCGCGTGGTTGATTCGCGTGTGGCCGACGAGGGAGCTTCGATCCGCCGCCGCCGTGAGTGTCTCAGCTGCGGGCGGCGCTTCACCACCTTCGAGAGGGTCGACGAGCTGCCGCTTTGGGTGGTAAAGCGCTCCGGGGATCGAGAGCCGTTCGATCGATCCAAGATCGTTGCGGGGGTCCGGGCCGCCACAAAGAACCGACCCGTGACCGAGAAGGCCATGGAAGAGCTCGCTCAGCAAGTTGAGGACGCGGTCCGAGAGCAGACCAACGAGCCCAGTTCCCAGCAAGTCGGACTCGCCGTTCTCGATCAGCTGAAGGCCCTCGACGACGTGGCTTATGTCCGGTTTGCGAGCGTTTACAAAGGCTTCGAGCATGTCGGTGACTTCGAGAGAGAAGTAGGCCTTCTGGCGAAGACCACCGAGCCCAAACAGCGAGGCCAGGGATGGCAGAGCTAGTCGAGGGTGCTCCCCGCAGGGTCCTGGCGATCTACGCGCATCCCGACGATGCGGACGTGGCGTGCGCCGGTACGCTGGCCCGGTGGGTGAAGGGCGGGAGCGAGGTTCACCTTGTCGTCTGCACGGACGGAGCCAAAGGGACTTCGGACGCCCTTGTAGGCAAATCGCTAGCCCGAACAAGGGCAGGGGAGCTGAGCGAGGCCGTTGCGGTGCTAGGGATCGATGAGCACCAGACACTGGGCATGGCCGACGGAGAGCTCGAGAACACCGCGGAGCTCCGCCGGGAGTTCATCGGATGGATCCGACGGGTGAGGCCCGATGTAGTGCTTGGCCATGACCCCACGGCTATCTTCTTCGGTCAGCACTACTTCAATCACCACGACCACCGCGGAGCGGGCTGGGCGCTCTTGGACGCGCTTTCGCCCGCGGCTGCTCTTCCTCAGTACCACCCGACGACCGGCGCAGCCCATCAGGTCGAGGTGGCATACCTTTCGGGAACTCTGGAGCCGGACGTCTGGGTCGATATCTCCGACACCATAGAGGCGAAGATCGAGGCTGTGGGCTGTCACCGCAGCCAGTTGCGCGACGGGACCGGTTGGGCCGAGGACATCGTGCGTAGCCGGGCAGCCGCGGAGGGGTCGCGCGCCGGTGTCTCTTACGCCGAAGGGTTCAGACGCCTCTTTCTCGCTCCGTGAGGGCCAAAGTGCCAATCTGCCATGAGTCGCACGGAGCCGCTCGTGCGATCCTTCACGTCGACATGGATGCGTTCTTTGCGTCAGTTGAGCTTCTCGACTCCCCTGAGCTTGCTGGCAGAGCCGTGATAGTTGGAGGCACGGGGCCCAGGGGGGTGGTCGCCTCGTGCACCTATGAAGCGCGTCGTCACGGCGTTCGGTCGGCAATGCCGACGTCAGAGGCCCGTGCCATTTGCCCCACAGGCACCTTCGTGGCTCCCCGCCACCGCCGGTACGCGGAAGTTAGCAGGGACCTCCACGAGATCTTTGGAGCATTCACGCCCCTGGTGGAGGGGGTTGGCCTCGACGAGGCTTTTCTCGACGTGAGCGGGTCTCGGGCCCGAATGGGCGGTGCCGCCAAAATCGGAGCAGAACTTCGGGAAACGGTCTTTGAGGCGAAATCGCTCCGATGCAGCGTCGGGATCGGAACCTCCAAATCGATCGCGAAGCTGGCCAGCGTCAGGGCCAAACCGCGCATCGTGGGCGGCAACGTCTCCGACGGGCCTGGTGTGTTCGAGGTAGCCCCGGGGGGCGAGCGCGAGTTCCTTGACCCCTTGCCGATCGAAGCCATCTGGGGGGTGGGTCCGGCAACCGCCAGGCGTCTGCGGGCCGTCGGCATCAAGACGGTGGGAGAGATGGCCCGTGTGGGGGAGGCGGTCCTTATCCGGCATCTCGGTCGCACCCAAGCCAGACACCTGGCTGACCTCGCTTCGGGTATCGACCCCTCCCCCGTGGTGCCGGACCGGCGCCCGCGCTCCATCGGTCACGAGCGAACCTTCGATGTCGATGTGGTGGACTGGGACGTCCTATCCGAGCGGGTTCGAAGGCTGGCCGAGTCGGTCAGCGACAGCGTGGCGCGAGAAGGGCTGGTCGGGCGAACGGTTGCCCTGAAGGTCCGTTTCGGGGACTTCAGGACCATCACCCGAGCGCACACGGTCGAGTCCGGGGTCGAGGACCCCCGGCGCCTGGCGGAGATCTGTGACGTTCTCTTGGGTCAGGTGGATCTGGTGGCTGGCGTGCGGCTCTTGGGCGTGAGCGTCTCGGGGCTGGTGACCCGCGCGACTCCCAGGCAGATGGCGCTGCCCCTCGACAAACCTCGCGGCGACGAGCCCAAGACAGCTGCAACCAGGGACCTACTGGACGTCGTGGCGAACGTGAGGACTCGTTATGGGGCGGAGTCGCTCAGGGCCGGTTCATCCTTACCTGCCCATCAACCCAATCCGACCGGGGGCTGAGCCCAGGCCGGGCAAGGACTCTAGTTGCCCACCGTCACCAGGGTACCGATCGGCGTAAGGGGATAGACCACCGCAGCGTCGCCGGGGGCCATCTCGACGCAACCGTCGCTCTGCGGGTAGCCGTACCCGCCCCTGATGAAGCCGTGGAGCGCGTCGCCCCCATTGAAGTAGCTCACCCAGGGGACTCCCGGATCGTCGTACTTGCTCCCGTCGGGATTGGTGCCGGTCATAGTCGTCGAGACGTAGCGAGCGAACACTGGGAACGTGCCCTGGTCGGTCGGAGCCGCCGGCACTCCGGTGTTCGCGAGAGTCCGGTAGACCTGCGAGCCGTCTTGATAGACAGTGACCATCTCAGGGTCGGCCTCCGAGACGTAGACGTAGTGATAGTGATTTGCCGAGGTGTGGGCGCTAAGCGCATCGGTCAAAAGGGCGGTCCAAACCGCTGGGCCGGCAATCCCGTCGGTCTTGAGCCCGTGCTGGCTTTCGAAGTCCATTACGGCGCCCCTCGTGATCACGTTCATCTGCCCGGTCGCCCAAAGTGATGTCAGTGATGACGGCTGGTCCGGCCAGCGCCACGAGAAGGTGCCGGGCTGGATGTCGGCCTCCTGGACGACGGATGTAATGGGAGACGTCGGGGTGAAGCTGAGCGGCAGATAACCCAGCTCAGCCAGGAGTTGTTGGAGCCTCAGGACCGAGCCGGTTTCCACGCTGAAAGCGACACTGGCCGAGTCGACGAGATGTACCCCCTGAGTGCTCGTCATGCCGCTGGAACCCCCCGGGATCACGACCGACTCGTTCGCTCCGGGCACGAGGGGGGCGGATGGAACGAACTCGAGCTCGCTGGGCGACATCAGCGACCATGTCCCAGAGACGGGCGGTGAAAGGCTGGGCATGGTGCTGTCCTTGGCGACCGGGGCGCTGAAGGAGACCGTGATCGGCGTGGCAGGCGCAACGGGCTTGGACCCGCCATCTGGAGTCGTTGAGACCACGGTGAAGGCCGAGGCCGAGCGATGCGGGCTCTCGGCAGCGGTCGGCTCATGAGGTCCGCTCCCCGACACCCAGAAGATGGCTGAGGCGCCCGCGCCCACGACCACAAGCGCGCCTGCTACCGCCAGGGCCACCGGCCATCGTCTCGAGCGTGGCCTTTGGTGAGCAGGCTGCCCTTGCACAAGCCTGATGGTAGTCGGGGGCTGCTGTCCGAAACGCGCAGAGTGGGCTAGCTTGCGGCCGTCCGGAGAGCCTCGGTCAGCGCTTGCAGGAGCCCAGGATCAGTCGCCTTGGCCCCATCAGCCGTTCTCACGTAAAACGCGTCGACCACCTCGTGCCCGGTGGTCGTGGCCCGCGCAGCGACGACGTCTAGGCCGTGCTCGAAGATGACTCGAGTTACCCGGTGAAGCAGGCCGATCTCATCTCCGGCCCTCAGTTCGAGGACGGTGGAGGTCATCGAAGCCTGATGATCGACGGTCACCTGAGGCTCTACAGGCCGCGCCGCCGAGGGTCTTTGGCTTCCCCGGTAGGCAAGCTCCCGCTCAGCGAGGCGCGGCTCTAGGTCGAGGGCCCCAGCGAGCACACGCTCGAGGTCTTCGGCCAACTGCGTCTCTGTAGGCCACACACCTCGGACCGCCTCGACACCGAAGACGTCCACAGCCACGCCCACGAGACTGCTTGCATCGGCGCTGCGTACGTCGAGTCCGTGCAGGGCGAGCACAGCTGCCAGCGACGCAAGAAGGCCCCGTTGATCCGGTGCCGCCATGAGGACCTCGGGGGCGTCAAGGCGGACCACGCAACGACCGGTCGAACGCACCCGGCCCACCATTTCCTCAAGCACGCGCGTCTTCTTGGGGTCTGCCACGAGCGGCTCGCCCCTCAGCGCCGATGCCGTACGGTCAACGAGATCTCGAACCAGACCCGCTCGCCAAGGAGTCCAAGCCGCAGGCCCTGTGGCAAGCCCGTCCGCCTCGGCGAGCGCTGCCAGCAGGGAGAGCGTTTGCAGGTCCCCGATCGTTTCTGCGACGCGTTGAACGGTCACCGGATCGTCGAGATCACGCCTTGTAGCCGTATTTGGTAGCAAGAGATGATGACGCACCATGGTCACGACCGTCTGGACATCGTTTGCGGGGAAGCCCATTCGGGCAGTGAGCTGTTCTGAGAGCTGAGCACCCACCTCAGAATGGTCGCCGTGGTACCCCTTGCCAAGGTCGTGCAGAAGAGCGCCGACCATCAGAAGGTCCGGCCGCTCGACCGTTTCGGCCAAGGTGGCTGCGAACGCCGCACACTCGAGGAGATGGCGATCCACGGTGAATCGGTGGTAAGCGTTGCGTTGGGGCAAGCATCGGACATCCGCCCATTCGGGGATGATTCGAGAGAAGAGTCCTTCTCGATCGAGGGTCTCGATCGCTGCGATAGCTGGTCGTCCGGTTCGCAAAAGTCGGACCAGGGCATCTCTGGTTGCAGTGTCCCAGGGTCCGGTGAGCGGCGTGATGACCTCCGCGAGCCGCACGATCGAGGTCCTTCCCACTGGCATCGCGCGCTCCGCCGCGACAGACGCGAGCCTTAGCACCAACGAGAAAACTTCAGAGTCTTGCGGATGGCTTGCGATATGAACTTCGGAGTCATGAACAGAAATCCCGGGCTCAACCTCATATATCCTTGAGACGTGGCGTGAGGGACCAAACGTGCGGCGCCTCTGGGGTTGCCAGCTGTGTTGGCGCTGCCACACTTCGTCGGTGAGCCAGCCGATGGTCCGCGCGGCGTATGAGATCGACTTCATAAGGTCATCCGCGTCGGAACAGTCGAGTGCTTCAGCGACCGAATCCTGTTCCTGCAATACAAGTTTGTCTAGCGGCTTTCTGACTTTACGATGAAGGGCCACGCGGGCGTCTGCCAGGATGGACTCCGCGGGCCCGAGGGCTTCGAGATCGATCGAGCTCGACAAACTGGGCGCCACAGACGCGAGGGCCCGCAAGACATTGGCGTCCCGGAGACCGCCGTGGGATTCCTTCAGATCGGGCTCTAACAGGTAGGCAAGATCCCCATTGCGGTTGCGTCTGTTCTCTGCCTGGCGTTGCAGTGCCGGTAGCCACTGCTGGAAGAGGGAAGCTGACCAGGTGTGCGCAGCGGCAGACAGGACCGGTCGCGCCAGGTCCGAGTCTCCCCAGATGATCCGAGAGTCGAGTAGTCCCAACGCGACCCTAAGGTCACTCCTGGCTAGCCGAAGCACCTCAGAGGGAGTTCTGACGCTGTGATCGAGACGAATCCCCTCGTTCCAGATGGGGTACCAGATTCCCTCCGCTACCCGGTCTACCTGGGCCTTGCCGCCATGGAGCAGAACCAAGTCGAGGTCGCTATATGGGAACAGCTCCGTTCGGCCATAGCCGCCCACGGCCAGCAGGACGAACCCTACGGGGCTGTGCCGCGCGGCTTGGTCTGCGACGCCTGACAGCCATGCATCGGCTTCGGCAGCGTATGCTCGGCAGAACGCAAGGCCGCGGAGGCCGGAGTTCTCCAGCAAGCGTGCTCGGCGTTCCCGCAATGAGGCCTCGGCCACAGGTCGAAGGTATCAGCGGTCCTAACGGGAGGAAGAATGGCTCAGAAGCCGGTTAGGAAGTACGGAGGGGGCGGCGGCCTGCGTGTGATGGAAGGTGCCGCTGTGGTCGCGGTGGCGGTGGTTGGCGTCGTTATTGCGTTCGCCGCCTTGCATTTTGTGGCCGGGATTCTCTGGGGAGTGGTAAAGGTGGTTGTCATCGCCGGCATTGTTGGAGGCCTGGTCTGGGCTCTGGGGCGGCGCCGCCGAAGGCAGTGGTGACGACTCGAAGAGCGATCCCCACCCAGTCGCCCCTTTTCGGGTTGGACGGCGTGATCGTGCCCTCAATCTGGCGTCCAGCACCGCGCCCGTTCACGATGCAGTTGCGGTGAACCTCGCTTGACGGATGGGAGGCGGCTCAGTTCCCAAGGACCGTCCGGCCTGTTTTCAAGCGTTGCGGGCCTCCAAAACCTTCACCACCCCACCGGACCCAAAGAGTCTCGGTAACATGACCGACGATCGACTCTCGGTCCGTCCGATGTGTCTCGATGAGGTCCACATCCGGATCGCGTATTTCCACAACGCCAGCGACGACTACCTCAACACCCTCGGCGTCGACCGGACACTGCTCCTCGCGTTGCGCGAACGGGAAACGTACGGCCTGCTCTGGGAGCACGACGGGCAGCCCGCTGGGTTCAGCACGCTCGATCGCATCCGGTTCGGTGAGGAGGCGTTCATGCATCTGCACATCCTCGAGAGCTCCAACCGCAGGATCGGGTTTGGCACCCATTTCGTCCGCCTCTCACTCCGTCACTACCTCGAGGTGCTGAAGCTGCACCACCTGTACTGCGAACCGAACGCGTTCAACACGGCCCCGAACCGAACCGTGCAGAGGGCCGGCTTCCGCTATCTCTTCAGCCATGAGGCGACGCCCTCGCCGATCGACTTCCCCCAGGCCACCACGAGATGGGTGTTCGAACGGGACTGGCTCCCGCAGGTCCCCACTTTGGGGTGAGGGCACGACTGAGGTGACCGCAGATGACGGGCGTCCGTCGCCGCTGGAGTGACCGACCGCATCGTCAGTCCACCGAGCCTCGGGTAAGCGCGATCCTCGCTTCCTACGACAATGAAGGCGGGTTGCGCTGGCGTACGAGTCGCGGAGGACCCCGGAGCCGGTCGCCGGGGGCCGACCGCCTGGGTCCCGGTGAGGTGGTTCATGACCGGCGGCCGTACCAACCTTCCACGTGGCGAGGCGCTCGATTCGCTTGCCCTCGTGCCGAAGTGCTTGGCGACGTGCTGGCAGATTGCGGGAAACCTCCGAGCTCTTGGCGGATGTGTTGGTTAGGCAGGCGACGGGCCTTGCCCAGCAACACGCAACGTCGTGGGGACGTCCGTTAGGTGGCTCGACTCCGCAGGCGACTTCGTAACCGAGGTGATTCCCTGTCCCATGACATTCAGGCAGGCTGAGTAGGGTGGGGAAGCTCAGGGCCTCCCCGCAGGGACCCGTGGCGGCGTGGCCGAGTGGTTAGGCAGGGGCCTGCAAAGCCCCGTACCCCGGTTCGAATCCGGGCGCCGCCTCTTTTTGTTGGGCTGATGTGTATCGGTCCTCCAGGGATCCCGCTCTGCGGCCTGCTAACGCAAGTGCCATGAATCGGGCTGGCCCGGCCCGGACTACCTCGCTTTGACCAGGTGCTATACACCGTGTCAACGGCCAGGTTGCCCGGGCTTTGGCCGAGTAGAAGTCCCCACCTCGGCTGGCACATCCTTCGCAGCCACGCCGTCTTCGATCGTTTGTCGGCTCGAGGATCTGTGGCTGGGAATCGAGGGGCAACGCGCTCGGGTCACCGAGCAGGCGATACCCGCTGACATCGATCAAAGTCGTGTTGTGGCCTAGCCTGTGGTCGTCGCGTTACCAACCGTGAAGATGGGGATCAACAGATCGGTATGACTCCAGTTGTCCATTGCGAAAGACTCTTCATGTGAGTGGTCCGCCCGATCTGATAGATCGAGTGGTTGCGATCAGTTCGGAGCTGGAGCTCGAGCGAGTCCCCGCTGACGTTGAGGAGCTTGCAGGCATCGTCGTCGCAGATTCAGTCGCCATCGCCAGCGTCGGAGCACGGGAACCTGAGATGGTCTCCTTGGTGCAGCTGTTGGCACAGCAGGATTTGGTCGGCACAGGGGGGGCAACGATCTTGGGCCATACCCAAGCAAGAACAAACGCTCCAACCGCTGCCTTCCTGAACGGTACCTCCGGTACCTTTTCGGCGCTGGACTCGGTGGCTGCGGGCACAGGGCATCCCGCCATGCATGTCGTACCGGCGGCCGTGGCTGCGGCTGAGGTGGGCCACGCGAGCGGACAGAGTTTGCTCGAGGGTGTCATCATTGGGTACGAGGTGGCCGCGCGGCTTCACCAGGTGTTCCTGATACGTCCCCCCGCTCATCCCAACGGGCATTTGGGTGCGATCGGAGCAGCGGCCGCCGTAGCGCGAATTTTGAACAGGGACCCGGTCTCGTGCGCGCGTATAGCCGGGACCGTCCCGTTACTGACCATCAGGCGGGCGTGCTACGAAGGAGCGACTGCTCGCAACGTTTGGTTCGGGCTTGCTGCGCAATCGGCGGTTATGGCTGCGTTTCTCGATGAGGCCGGATTTCTAGGTTCATCCAGCGCGGCCGGGACCGCATTTGGAGACATCGTTGGGAAGTGGGGTGATCCACAGACGGCTTTGGCGTCACTCGACTATCAGAAGCTCGCCGTAACGCGGAATCTGTTTAAACGCCATGCCGCCTGCTACGGAGTTCATTTGGCGCTCGATGCGGTCGCGGAGATGGATCTCCCATCTCCCAGGGCTCTACGCAAGATCACAGTAGAGGTGCCGGATCTCGATAACACCAAGGTCAATAACGGCCTTCCGTTACACGCGAACATGCTTGCGGCGCAGTTTTCCTTGCCCTATGCGGTGGCAACAGCTGTTGCTACGGGCTCTAC
>JBOGFX010000025.1:0-4209 GCA_050743805.1 Acidimicrobiales bacterium | reverse complement strand
CGGAGGTGACGCCCAATAGCTCCGAGACGGCGACGACGGCGCGCCCACTTCGACGACCACCGGGGAACTTCGGTTCAGGACACCGGTTCGTTGCGAGCAACCGGTTGTTCCGATCCCTTGGTGCCTCGGTCGAGGAGGCTAAGGACCGAAGCTGTGATGCCTGGGCCGTCGAGGCCGAGGTCGGCCAGGATGTCATCCGGACGGCCCTGAGCCAGGTACTCGCGAGGGATGCCGAGGGCCGTCGTTGTGGGGGCCTCGACCCCGCGGCCCCTCGCCAAGGCGGTGAGCGCGTCGGCGATGAACATGCCGGCGCCGCCGAACCTGACGCCGTCTTCGATGCTCATGACGAGCCTGTGGCTCACGGCGTCCTCCAACATCTCGGGGTCAGGGGGGGACACCACACGGACGTCCCAGACTGTTGCCTCGATCCCGGTCTCACGCAGGGTGTCTGCCGCCGCCTGACAGGCTGCGAGCATCTTGCCGACGGTGAGAAGACACACTTCGCCGTCTCCGTGCCGCACGAGCCTTGCCTTCATGCCCTCGCCGGATTCGGAACCTGGCGGGGGTGGGGTAGTAGGGAATCGAATGAGCGCGGGCCCCTCCAGCTTCAATGCCTCGTGCAGCATCACGCCCACCTCGGCCGAGGATGACGGAGCAAAGACCGCCATGCCCGGGATCGAGAGTGCCAGGGCCATGTCCCAGATCCCGTGGTGGCTCGGCCCGTTCTCGCCGGTTATCCCCGCTCGGTCGAGAACGAACACGACCGGGAGGTGGTGCAGTCCCACGTCGAGGTTCATCTGATCGAAGGCTCGCGAGAGGAAGGTCGAGTAGACGGCCACCACGGGACGTCGGCCCCCCATCGCCAGACCCGCCGCAGAGGTGACCTCGTGTTGCTCGGCTATGCCGACATCGAAGCACCGCTCTGCGAAGCGCTGTTCGAAGGCCAGCAGGCCTGTCGGGCCCGGCATGGCGGCCGTGAGGGCGACCACCGCCGGGTTGGCCTCGGCCTCGGCGATGAGCGCACGGGTGAATGCGTCGGTGTAGGTACGGACCTCGACGGTTTCGTTGGACGAAGTCCGAGACCCCTGCGGCTCGGCGTGCGTGGTTGGGTTCGGCCGGGTGGATTTGACGTCGTGCAGCCTTTGAACTTCGTCTTCCTCGGCCGGTGCGTACCCGCGGCCCTTGTGGGTCAAGACGTGGACGACGATCGGCCCGTCCCACTCGCTGGCATGGGAGAAGGCCTGCTCCATGACCGCGATGTCGTGGCCGTCTATGGGACCGGCGTAGCGGACACCGAGGGCTTCGAAGAAGAAGCGGGGAGCCACGATCTCGCGCAGGGCGCTCGTGAGCCCGATCATTCCGCTTGCGGCGAGCTCACCGACGGCAGGCAGGTTGCGGATCCGCCTCCCGAACCTCTGCCTGGTCTGCATGTAGGTCGGATTGAGGCGAAGTGCGGTCAGGCTCTGAGAGAGGTGCGAGACGGTGGGGGCGTACGAGCGGCCGTTGTCGTTGAGGATGATGACCACCCTGCGGCCAGAATGGCCGAGGTTGTTGAGGGCCTCGTATGCCATGCCACCGGTCAGTGCGCCGTCGCCGACGACCGCGACCACCCTTCGATTTCCGTCCGAGCCGATCAGCTCATGATCCAGCTGCAAGGCCGTCGCGAGGCCATGGGCGTATGAGAGGGCCGTCGAGGCGTGACTGTTCTCGATCCAGTCGTGCTCGGACTCCGCCCGGCTGGGGTAGCCCGAGAGCCCACCCTTCTTTCGCAGCTCGGCAAAGCCGCCCTGGCGGCCCGTCAGCAGCTTGTGAACGTAGGCCTGGTGACCGGTGTCCCACAGGATCGGGTCCCTGGGCGACTCGAAAACGCGGTGCAGCGCGAGCGTCAGCTCGACCGCTCCCAAGTTGGAACCGAGGTGGCCCCCGGTGCGGGTGACCGCTTCGACGATGAAGCTTCTGATCTCCTCGGCCAGCTGGTCCAGCTGCTCGTAGTCGAGCGAACGGAGGTCGGCGGGGGTTTTGATGGAGGGCAGGAGCATCAGGGAGAGGGTCATCTCGACCAGGGCCAGGCTACCTCCACGAGGTCCGAGGAGACGATGGTGATCACTTGGTGAAGAACCACCCGGTTAAGGCCCTGGTTCTCGCCGCGAAGGCATCGGTGGCGGCCCTTGGGTTGGCCCGCGAGCTCCGGGGCGGGTGCGCCAGTATGAGGGTTGCCCGATGAGGCCCGGGGGACAAAGCAGCTGCGATGACCCTCTGGTGCCCTGTGGCCGAGGACCGGAGAAGTCGCTAGCTTCTGGTGGTCGGTTGTTACTGGCGCTTGGGTGGGTCACCACCGGGGAGCAGCCGATCCTGCTGCCGCAGCGCCTGGGCGCGTATCTAGGAGCCGTTGTGCGCACCCAGTTGAGATCCCAGGCGGTAGGCGATTCCAATGGCTCCGTCGTAGGGCTTCGGGGTCTGCCGGCGACGCTAGAGCGTCTCGAGCGTTACAGACATCGCGGGGTGCGACCCGGCATCGACAGGATGCGTTGGCTGTGCGCAGAGCTAGGACACCCCGAGGTGGGAGCCAGGGTCGTGCACGTGACCGGGACCAACGGCAAGGGTTCCACCGTCCGGCTCGTCGACGCCCTGCTCCGAGAGTGCGGGTTCCGCACGGGCCGGTACCTCTCGCCGCACCTGGTGAGGATCAACGAGCGCATCGCAATTGCGGGATCCCCTATCGCCGATGATGTCTTTTGCCAGCACGTCGAAGAGCTCTCGCCATTGTTCGACCGAGCTGAGGATGCCTTGGGGGAGACGATCACCCATTTCGAGGCCCTGACTGCCATGGCCCTTGTGGCCTTCCGGGAAGCACGCTCCGACGCATTGGTGGTGGAGGTGGGTGTCGGCGGCCTTTTCGATGACACGAACGTCCTCGACGGCGAGGTTGCGATCATCACCAACGTGGCGATGGACCATGTGGGCCAGCTCGGCCCCGAATTGTCGGACATCGCTCGACACAAGTCGGGGATCGTGAAGCCTGGCTCGACCGCGGTGATCGGGACGCTCGGTCCGGGTGCAAGCGAGGTCGTGGCGCAAGCCTGCCAGCGGGTTGGTTCGCGCCTGTGGCGAATGCACGATGAGATATCGGTCCATCGCACGAAGAACGGGTCCTTGGGGCACGGCGTGCAGATCGTGACCCCCTTCGGCACCCATGAGACGTCCGTTCCATTCGAAGGACCACATCAGCTTGCCAACGCGGCACTTGCACTGGCGGCCGTCGAGGCGTTCACCGGGGCTGCCTTGCCTTCAGAGCGGGTGGCTCATGCCTGGGACGGCTTGGTCAACCCGGCTCACTTCGAGGTGCTCGGAGAGCCTCCCGTGCTTGTGGTCGACGTGGCTCACAACCCCGCCGGCGTAAGTGCCCTCCTCGAGGCCATGGAAGAGAGCTTTGCCGACAGGGGCGTGGTACTCGTCTTCGGGACCAGCCCCGCCAAGGACGCTCAGGGGATGCTTTCGCTCCTCGGGGCCAGGATCAACGCCGCAGTCCTGACGGAGGCGCCAGGTGCGCCTCACCAGGCGTGCTCCGAGCTTCGTCGCCTCGCCCAAAGTGCAGGCATCCGGAGCGCATTTGCGGAGCCTCGTCCAAAGGTGGCTGTCCGAAAGGCGCTGAGCTTGGCGCGCGAGGGTGAGATCGTGCTCTGTTGCGGCAGCCACTACTGGATCGGCTCGATCTACGAGTGGGCGTCACGGACGTTCGGGTCCTCCTCGGGTGGCTCGCTCTTGCGGGCTCCGATTGGGCCAACCGGCTGGGATCTCGGAGGTGATCCCCGCCGTGGGTCAGTGCCGGGTCGAGCCGAGGCCTGGACAGCTGCAACAGCTCGGGGCGAACCACCTCGTTGACCTCTGCGATCCGGGCCATGAGGGCGAAACGTCCGCTGTTGAGATTGACCCGCTCGCAGTGAGCTGGCGATCGCCAAATCAGGTCCATCTGATTGCAACAATGCAGGTTGGCGTGCGCTCGCTCCTCCCGTTGCCTGCTGTCGGCCATCGAAGGGACGGATCGGCCCTGGCTCTTGGCGCGCTGACTACGATGCCGTGATGATGAGCCCCGAAAACTGGGTCAGGGCTGCGGGTGCGAGTTCCCTCCTGGCAGCCGCGCCCGACCACGCCGCGCTTCGTGCGCCGGCGGTGCGGCTCAAACGCGGGTCCATGACAGCCCCGGTGATC
>JBOGFX010000024.1:0-2649 GCA_050743805.1 Acidimicrobiales bacterium | reverse complement strand
ATCAAAGACACCATCAAGCAACTCGGCGGGCGCTGAGCGTCGGAAGCGTCACAGACTCGGCGCTATTCCTATCGCCTCAGTGGCGCGTCGAGTACGGCTATCGGTTTGGCGACGTGCGACGCGAGGTCGCACGTAACGAGTGAACTATCGGATTGGAGATCGACGGATGTGAGTTGAGCGGTAGTTCCAGGTCCGTGCTCGGTGGCCTGTCCCCACCTCGGCGTGCGTTGTCGGCTCTTGGTCGGCTGGGTGCGAAGCCCGAGGCTCAAGCCCAAGGGCTGCCCGCTTCCATCCGGGCTGCCACAGGTGAGGGGGAAGATCGGACGGGCGAATTGCTTGAACCCTCGTTGATGCCTCGTTATGCGAAGCCCCGCGTGGTGGAGTGTTTTAGTGGGGTGCAGGGACTGGCCGTTGCGAAGCGGCGGGTGCCCGGCCTTTAGTCGCCTTGGCCGGGGTGAGCACCATCGTCCCCGGGGTCCAGAGGGCGCCCACCCCGATCGCAGCTCGTGCGTGCGGAACGCGGTAACCCCGTCCGGGTCCCGGCAGCTGGTGCTGGCGGGTGAGCCGACCGTGAGGAGGGCCCAGTCCCCTGGCGGGAATCGGATGACCGAGAAGCAAAGTGCCGGTGGCCGAAAGGCAACAGGAAACCATGCCCGATTTGCCAGTCCGCCCGCTGGATCTCGCGGCCTACGGATACCAGGGATGTGACCGGCTACGAGATCCCACTCAACGCAACGGCTCGCTGCGCTACGACGCTCGTCTGGAAGTGCCGGGTGAGGCTCTCGAAGATCTCACCGATGCTTTTCCGGGCAGGTAACCAAGACACTGGAGGGGCCGCCCCAAGGACGCCACCCATTTGTCGACGCGGTCGACGGCCCTGTGAGGCTGGCGTGACGCAGAACGCGGTGCTGCGGATTGGCATGCACTCGGGCTGCAACCTCACCGCCAGGAGCTCGTCAAGCTTCTCAAGGACCCGCAATTCGTCGAATAGGTCCACACACGACATCTGCGAGCTGTATCTGAACCGCCCGAGCGCCTGGTCGTCGTAGCGGTCGACGAAACAAAGTCAGATCCAAACGCTGGAAGCAGGAGGCATTGCCTGTCCTGGGCACGCTGATGGGAACGCTCACAGTGCAAACATGCACGATTCCCGGATGTCGGGCGCTGCCACGCCGTGGTCGCGACCGGGACGAGCATGTCTCGGCCGCATGTCGGCCACGGGTGAGGCCGACGGCATCGGCTTCATCAGGAGGGCCGCGAGCGCCCGGCCCTCACGCTGCGCGCGGGCTCCGACCGGGTCAGTACCGACGCCCTCAGCCCAGAGGCTCCGGGTTCACGTCGCCGTGATCTCCAGAACGCAAGCGTCGGCACGGGCATCCTGGTTGCGAGCGATGTGAGCGATGCGATGGGCGATCAGTTCGAGCCTGCGGCCTCTTCCTTATCAGGGATCACGGGCTGTCGCGCACGGTCGCGGGGAGTCGCTCCGGTTCAGTGATTCGCTGGGATCGCTCAACGCGCGAGCCGCCCGCGATGACTTCTTGACAAGCCGGTCACCCGGGAGTAAACCACGATCAGCTGCAATGGTTCTGTGAGAACAGAAGCTTCGGCAGGCGAGGGGTAGTCGGTGGACGTGACGAGCGCATTACAGTGGTTCTTGGCGGTCGTTCTTTTGGGATCCGGGTTTCTCAAGCTGGCTTCACAGGATCGCTTCCTGCGGACTCTGGTCAGCTTGCCGTGGCTCTCCATTGCGCACGCCAGATGGCTTGTGCGAGTCGTGCCGGCCAGCGAGATCGCGCTCGCTGTCTTGGTGCTCGTAAGCCCGGAGGTCGGGGGCGCGCTCATCGTCACCATTGTCCTCCTGTTTACCGGCGTGGTGGCCAACGAGCTACGCCACGGCAGGCGCTTCGACTGCGGGTGCTTCGGAGGGACGAGTGACCGGGCTGTGGGCGCCGCGACGGTAGGCCGAAACGCACTCATCATTGCGATTGCGGCCACTGCCGCCGCTACGCATGGTCCTGCATTGCTGGGCTCTGCACTGACTGGCGTTGGCGTCGGTCTCGGGGCGCTCCTGTTAAGCGTAGCGCTCGACGCGAGAGGCTCGGCCCGGACCCGATGACCGGCTGGCTCCTTGCCTCGTATGTCACCTTGTGGGTGCTGGTCGTGCTTGTAGCCATCGTCGCGTTGGTCGTTCTCCGCCAGTTGGGACTGATCTATGTGAGCATGGACAGCTCGGGGCACATCCATCTAGGCGAGGGCCCTGAGCGCGGCTCCGTCATGGATGGGTTCGATGCTAGAGATGAACTGACCGGGAACTCGTTTCATGTTCCGGATGCCAGGTCTGGTCTTACGCTGGTCGCTTTCGTGTCGTCGCACTGTGCGATCTGTCTTGACGTCGCCCGTGCTGCGTGCGAGGTCGAACGGGAGTATCAGGTCGCCGTCGTCGTCCTGGCAACGGATGCCGAGGGCATGTCGTCCAATGACGAGCTGCGGGCGGCCGTTCGGCCACCTGTGCGCTTCGCTGTTTCGACGGCTCGCCATGGTCTGCTGGGTGTTCGATCGACCCCGCAGGCCGTTGTTCTTGGTGGTGACGGACTGGTGCTTGAGAAGGGGATAGTCAACGGCGTCGCGCACTTGCGTGAGCTTCTCGAC
>JBOGFX010000023.1:0-5749 GCA_050743805.1 Acidimicrobiales bacterium | reverse complement strand
CGAGTGCGAGCCGCTGCGTGTGGGACGCAGCCTCAGTCAACAAGATGTCCTTCTTCGAGCTGGCGCGCAAGCTTCGCGTCCATCAGGGCCTCGGCGAAGTCGTCGAGATCCCCCTCTAGAACCTGATCAAGCCGGTGCACGGTCATGGCTATCCGATGGTCTGTGACCCGGTTCTCCTTGAAGTTGTAGGTGCGCACCTTCTCGGACCGTCCCCCACTGCCGACCTGGCTCCGGCGCGTCGCCGCGATCTTGGAAGCCTGCTTGTCCTGCTCGGCCTTCAAGAGGCGGGCCCGCAAGACGGTCATCGCCTTCGCGCGGTTCTGGATCTGGCTCTTCTCGTCCTGCATGGCGACGACCATCCCGCTGGGCAGGTGGGTGATCCTCACGGCGGAGTCGGTCGTGTTGACCGACTGGCCACCGGGGCCGGTCGAGCGATAGACGTCGATCTTGAGGTCCGCCGGGTCTATGACCAAGTCGACCTCGTCGGCCTCGGGCAGGACACTGACCGTCGCGGCCGAGGTGTGCACCCTGCCTTTGGACTCGGTCACCGGAACCCTCTGGACGCGATGCCCGCCAGCCTCGTGCTCGAGAAAGCGCCAGGCATCCTCGCCCTTGACGACAAAGACAGCCTCGTTCAGTCCGTCCTTGCCCGAGACGCTCTCGGAGAGCACCTCGATGCCCCAGTGGTGGCGGTCCGCGAAACGGCCGTACATGGTGTAGAGGTCGCGAGCGAAGAGGTTCGCCTCCTCCCCTCCTTCGGCGCCGCGGATCTCGACGATCACGTTGCGACCGTCGTTGGGGTCCTGGGGCAACAACAAGGCGCGAAGCTGATCCTCGAGGCGGTAGACCGCGGCCTCCGACTCGCGGAGCTCCTCGTGGACGAGCTCGCGCTCGGAGACGTCGGCTTCGTCCTCCATCTGCCGGGCAGTCGTGAGGTCGCCCAGCGCGCTCTTGAGGGCTCGCCAAACCGAGACGACCTGGTCCAGCTCCTTGCGCTTGCGCGACAGGTCACGGAGCCGGTTCGTATCCCCCAACGTGACAGGGTCGGCCAGCTCCTCGATGACCCCCTCGTACTCGGCGACGAGACGCTCCATGCGGTCGTGGAGCGAGCTGTCCCCTGAGATCACCATCTGGGTGGGCGCCAGCGCGCTCGGGTCAGCCCCTCGGCCGGGTCTTCGCCGACTTGCGCTGTCCGTAACGCCTTTCGAAGCGCTCCACGCGGCCACCGGAGTCGACCAGCTTCTGCTTGCCGGTGAAGAACGGGTGGCACTGACTGCACAGCTCGACGTGGAGGTCGGGTTTGGTGGAACGGGTCACGAAGGTGTTCCCGCAGGAGCACCTGACCGTCGCTTCCACGTAGTTGGGATGGATGCCTGATTTCATGATCTTCTCCGATCTGATCGCTCCGCCGGATCAACCGTTGGGAGTCGGGCCCTTGGCTATCTCTGCCAAGAACTCCCTGTTGCTCTTGGTCGTTCGGATCTTGTCCATCAGCAGCTCCAGCCCTGGGGCCGCGTTGCCATCCGCCGCCAGCGCGTTCAGCACCCGGCGCAGCTTCCAAACCTGCTGGAGCTCTCCGCGCTCGAAGAGAAGCTCCTCGTGGCGTGTCGAGGAGGCGTTCACCTCGATTGAGGGATAGAGCCTGCGCTCCGCGAGCCTGCGGTCCAGACGCAGCTCCATGTTGCCGGTCCCCTTGAACTCCTCGAAGATTACCTCGTCCATCTTGGAGCCCGTCTCGACCAATGCGGTCGCCAAGATCGTGAGGGAACCTCCCTCTTCGATGTTGCGAGCGGCTCCGAAGAACTTCTTCGGAGGATACAGCGCCCCCGAGTCGACCCCTCCCGACATGATCCGTCCGGTCGCGGGCTGGGCCAGGTTGTAAGCGCGAGCAAGACGCGTGATCCCGTCGAGGATTATGACCACGTCCCTACCGAGCTCGACCAGACGCTTGGCCCGGTCGATCGCCAGCTCCGAAACGGCCGTGTGCTCGTCGGCGGGACGGTCGAAGGTTGACGCGACGACCTCGCCGTTGACCGACCTTCGCATGTCGGTCACCTCTTCGGGTCGTTCGTCGACCAGAAGCACGATCAGGTGGACCTCTGGGTTGTTCGCCTCGATCGAATGGGCGATCTGTTTCATGACCGTCGTCTTGCCCGCCTTGGGCGGCGAGACGATGAGCCCTCTCTGGCCCTTGCCGATCGGAGAGAGCAGATCGACGATCCGAGCCGTGAGGTTGTCCTTGTCTCCCTCCTGCTCCAGGTGGAGCTTCTCGTCGGGGAACAGAGGGGTCAGATCCTCGAAGCGGGGGCGGTCTCGCGCGTCTTCTGGGGGAAGGCCCGACACGCTGTCGATGCGCACGAGCGCGGGGAACCTCTCGTTGTTCGCGGCCGGACGGCAGGCTCCCTCGATGTAGTCACCCTTGCGGAGGGCGAAACGACGGGCTTGGGAGATCGACACGTAGACATCCTTGGACGACGCCAGGTACCCGTCGCAACGCAGGAAGCCGTAACCCTCGTCGCGCATGTCCAAGAGGCCCTTCACCTCCACGAGCTCGCCGTGGTACTGGCCATCGGGCGCCGGGGCGCCCTGCAGCTCGCGCTCTGTGCCCCTGTCCCGGCCGCGACGCCGACGGGCGTTGCGACGGTTTCCCGGCTCCGCCCCCTGGGAGGGTCCGTGCTGGGTCCTAGACGAGACCCTGGCGCTGGCGGTCTCGGGCCGGCGGTCGAGATCGGCCCGCCCGTTGGCGACCGCGCTCGCGGACCCGTTGGTCCCGCCGGCCCTGAGCGCCGCGTCGAGCTCCGCTTCGATCTCTTCCATCGACGTGGCCGCCTTGGGGGTGGCGGGCGAACCGTCGACGGCGGGGACCTCGGCCGGGCCGCCGTTCATCTGGGCCCCAGACGCGGTGCCCGCACCGACGCCTGTCGCGGAGAGGATCTGATCTATGAGATCAGCCTTCTTCGACCGGGTGGTCGTCTTTATGTCCATCGCGTGAGCGATCGACTGGAGCTCCTCTCGCTCCTTGGATTCGAGCACGGACCGTTCGAGCTGCTGTTCGGCAGTCATCGGCCTCCTCATCTTTGGTGCGCCTCAGGTCTTGGACTTCACCCGAGGCGGGGAAAATAGGGGGTGGGGGTCGCCTCCTTCTCGGCACTGGAACCCCTCAGCCACCCACTCCCGGTCCGCGCTTCTCTCGAAGGCTCCGAGGAGCTGGGTGGTATGAACCCCAACTGTACTCGGCCACCGCCAGAAGCGGCAACCATCGCTCGTCCCAACGCCAGGGAATGCTCGATTGTTCCCGCTCAGAGCCACCAATAGATTCGTCAACAGACAGATCCGTTCGCACAGAACCATTCAGAGAGGAGCGCGATGGCCCAGACAGCCCGGCTGGGTGAGGTGCTGTGGGAGCCCGAGGGCGGAGGCCGACACAGCGAGATGGCCCGCTTCATGGCCTGGCTGTCACCCCGGGCCGGTCGCGAATTTGAGACCTACGACGAGCTGTGGGAATGGTCCGTCGACGATGTCGGGAGGTTCTGGGGGGAATTGTGGACCTACTTCGGTCTTGGCGGGCCTCTCGCCTCCGAGGAGGTCTTGACGGCGGTCGCGGGCGGGGTCGACTCGGCCCGATGGTTCCCGGGGTGCCGCCTCAACTACTGCGACTTCGTCGCATCCAAGACCGAGGGTCGCCTGGCCGTGGTGGCCGAAGACGAGTCCGGCAGACGGACCTCTGCGAGCTACGGGGAGCTGTGCGCCCTTGCAGGTGCCGTGGCCGAAGGGCTCCGCCAGTTGGGGGTGGGCGCCGGCGACCGGGTCGCGGCAGTGCTGACAAACGGGATTCCGGCTCTGGCCGCCTTTCTTGCCAGCGCATCATTGGGGGCGATCTTCACGGCGTGCGCCCCCGAGTTCGGCACCGCTTCGATGGTCGATCGCTTCGGCCAGATCGACCCCAAGGTCCTGCTCGTCACCGACGGCTACCAGTACGGCGGGCGTCGCTTCTCGTTGAAGGACAAGATCGCCGCGCTGCGCGGCGCGTTGGGCGTCGCCGCCACGGTCGTCGTACCGACGCTCGGGGAGACGCCGGACGCCGATCCGCCCGTCATGAGTTGGGAAGAGCTCTGTTCGCGCAGCGCCCCGCTCTCGCCGGTCCGGCTCGATTTCGATCACCCGCTGTGGATCGTGTACTCCTCGGGCACCACCGGGCCTCCGAAACCGATCGTGCACTCCCACGGCGGGATCGTCTTGGAGCACATGAAGGCCCTCAGGTTGCACCTGGACCTCGGGGTGGCGGATCGATTCTTCTGGTACACGACGACCGGATGGATGATGTGGAACTTCCTCGTGGGCGGCCTGCTGGTGGGCTCCACGATCGTCTGCTACGACGGCAATCCCATGTGGCCTCGGCCGAGCCGCCTCTTCGACCTCGCAGCTCAGGTCGAAGTGAGCTTTCTCGGTGTGAGCGCGCCCTACCTCGAGGCGCTGCGCATGCAGGGCTACGAGCCCAGCGCCACACACAGCTTGGACGCGCTGCGTGCCATAGGGTCGACCGGCGCGCCCTTGCCGCCAGAAGGCTTCGTGTTCGCGTCGCACTCGATCAAGCAGGGCGCGATGGTGGCGCCCCTCTCGGGGGGCACCGACCTGTGCACCGCTTTCCTGGGACCCTGCCCGATTCTGCCGGTGCGTTGCGGCGAGATGCAGTGCCGGATGCTCGGCGCCAAGGTCGAGGCTTACGGTCACGACGGGCAACCGCTGAAAGAGGGCCCGGGCGAGCTGGTCATAACCGAGCCCATGCCGTCGATGCCCATATGCCTGTGGGGGGACACCGACGGTTCCCGGCTCCACGACAGCTACTTCTCGCATTTTGCCGGCGCGTGGCGTCACGGTGACTGGCTCGAGATCACTTCCAACTCGGGTTGCATCATCTCGGGCCGCTCCGATGCCACGGTGAACCGAGGTGGGGTGCGGACCGGGGTGGCCGACTTCTACCGCGTCTTGGAGCGTGATCGTCGGGTAGAGGACTCCTTGGTCGTCGACACCACAGGCCTTTGGAGCCAAGGAAGGCTGTACCTTTTCGTCGTGGCGGCTCCGGGTGCGCCTGCCCCGGGCGAGCTCGAGGGCGACCTCGCTACATCGCTTCGGAACGAGCTTTCGCCGCGGCACGTCCCTGACGAGATCTTTGTCGTAGGAAAGCTTCCCCGCACGCTCAACGGCAAGAAACTGGAGGTGCCGGCGCGCCGGATCCTGCTCGGGACCCAAGCCCAGCGCGCGCTGTCACCCGGGGCTGTCGACGACCCACAGGCGCTGGCCAGCTTCGTCGAGCTGTTGGAGGCGATCAGGGAGCGCACGGCGCCTGAAGGCCCCTGATGCGAGGCCGCCCACCAGCACCCGTTGGAAACCCACGAGAACGGCAACGACCGGCAGGAGCGCGTCGCGCAACGCCGATATCTCTCGATGCTGCCATGAACCGCTGGTCGGCGGCCGTGGAAGTCGAGCCATGGCCGCCAGCGCCGCGCAGATCGGCTCAGCCGATGGCTTTGAGTATCGACTCGATGTCGGCGTCCACGACACTTGGAACCTCGATCTGGCTTATGGCGAGGTCCGGGTCCTTGAGCCCGTGGCCGGTCAGCACGCACACCACCGTGGACCCGGGCGCGACGCCGTACTCGATGAGACCCGCCACCGACGCGGCCGACGCGGCTTCGCAGAACACCGACTCCTCCTCGGCCAGGAACCGGTAAGCGGCGAGGATCTGCTC
>JBOGFX010000022.1:0-2153 GCA_050743805.1 Acidimicrobiales bacterium | reverse complement strand
AGCGCCTACACGGTTATTGCGGAGACATCCCGCCGGCAGAGTTCGAGGAAGCGTTCTACGCTGCCCAGCAGACCGACCAGTCATTGGTTGGAATCCAATAAATCGAGTCTCCATCGAACCCAGGGTGTTTCAGTGCGCCAGGTTGGAGAGCGTTACCAAATCGCTACCACCGACCTTGAGCGGGGCAACCGTCGCCGGGGCGAAGACGGTGGTCAGTGTTGTCGCCGCGGCCACGCCGGCCACCACCGCGGCGCCGAGACCGATCGTGGCTCCTGCGCCGAGGGACGTGCCCATGAGCCGCCAGCGGCGATTGGGTCCGAGCCCACCCGTGTTGGCAAGCCACGCCGACCGACGGCTGCCAAGCGCCTCGAGACCGGCCTGGGGGGCCGCGACCAAAGCGGGCGCTGGCACGTCTCGAGATGATGGGTGTGGTGGTCCGAGATGGCAAGCGGCTCGTCCAACAGCCTTCGGACCATGCCGTCAGGAACGTGGCTCATGATCGATCTCCTTTCTCAGCGCGACCTCGGCGCGTGCCAACATGGTCCCGACGTGGCCCACCTTGACGTTCATCGCCTCTGCGATCTCTGCATAGCTGAGCCCGCTGTGGCGCATGACCAGGACGGTCGCGCTGTGCGACGGCAGACGGGCTAGGGCGCGCCGCACCTCGTCTCCCTCGTCGTTCTCGACGGCGGCCTCCTCGGGCCCGCTCGCGACGGCGGAGATCGGAACGCGCAGATGACGCAGGTCGCGCCTGCGCCGGCCCCGCAGAGCATTGAGTGCGAGATGGACCGCCGCTATGCGCACCCACGCCGTCGCGTGGTCGGTGTCGCAGTGATCTCCGAAGCGCCTTTGAGCGGCCGGTCTGCATTTTGTGACATCACCGGCCGCGTCCGTCGAACGCGGCCGATCAGCCCCCCGAGACGTCCTGGACCCGTTGGTGCCCGGCGGAGATGAACGGCATCATCGAACGGAGCACTTCACCCACCTTTTCAACCTGTTCGGCCCGCGCTCGCTCCGCCAGCTGCTTGAATCGGGGACGGCCAGCCCGGTTCTCCTCGATCCACTCGGTGGCAAAGCTGCCGTCGCGGATCTCCGCCAGGATCTGGCGCATCTGGGCGCGAACGTGGTCGTCGATGACCCTCGGCCCTCGGGTCATGTCGCCGTACTCGGCGGTGTCCGAGATCGAGTAGCGCATTCCCGCTATTCCCTGCTCGTACATGAGGTCGACGATCAGCTTCAGCTCATGAAGGCATTCGAAGTAAGCGGACTCGGGTTGGTAACCGGCCTCGACGAGGGTCTGGAACGCGGCGGTCACCAGCGCGGTGGTGCCGCCGCAGAGCACCACCTGCTCGCCGAAAAGGTCGGTCTCGGTCTCCTCGGCGAAGGTCGTGTCGAGCACCCCCGCACGGGTCGAGCCCAGCGCATGAGCATAGGAGAGGGCAAGGTCGTGAGCCTTGCCCGTGGCGTCCTGGGCAACTGCGACCAGGCTGGGCACCCCTCCGCCCTCGGTGTAGGTGCGTCGGACCAGGTGCCCGGGACCCTTGGGCGCGACCATGGCGACGTCGACCCCCTCAGGCGGGACGATCTGACCGAAGCGGATGTTGAAGCCGTGGGCGAACAGCAGACAGTCGCCTGGTTCCAGCGCCGCAGCGACGTCTTGGTCATAGATGCCCTTCTGCTCGGTGTCTGGGACCAAGAACATGATCACGTCGGACTCTTGAGCGGCCTGGCGCAAAGAGGTCACCTTGAGGCCGGCCTCCTCCGCCTTCTCCTTGGAGCTCGAGCCCTCTCTCAGCCCGACGCACACCTTGACCCCCGACTCGACCAGGTTGCGCGCGTGGGCGTGTCCCTGGGAGCCGTAGCCCAGGATCGCGACGCGCCGCTCGCGGATCAGCTGTGGATCGGCATCTTGCTCGTAGTACATGGTGGCCATGATCGCCTCTCTGATCTTGCCTGCTTGGAGTGCTTTGCTGTCACACTTGGATGGGCGTCGGCTCGAACCTGGGAAGAGCCACACGCCCGCTTCGTTGGACCTCCACGATGCCGTAGGGGGCGAGGAGGCCCTCCAGCTCGTCGACCCTCTCCGGACGCTCCGCCAGCATCACGGTCAGGCGGTCGTCGCCGACGGCCAGCACCTGGCCTCCGAATGCCCC
>JBOGFX010000021.1:0-9439 GCA_050743805.1 Acidimicrobiales bacterium | reverse complement strand
ACACTCGGGTCCCCGCTCCACTTTCGCGAGTGCCTGTGGTCGTCGGTGCCGCTAAACCTCCAGCCGGTGGAAGCCCTCCGCGCTGTGGAAGCCCGCCGGCCGCCCTTCGTGAGTCAGATGCCGGCGAACGGCTTCGCACAGCGGTGCGGCCTGGGGATCTCTGACGCGAAGGGCCCTGCCCGGGTGGTCGATCGAAAAGGTGGTCTCGTACTGGCTCTCGTGGGCCAGAAGGGCATCTACCTTCGTATCCTCGAAGCCAGTCACATCTTCGATGTGGTCAATCTCACCCGCCTCGAAGAGCAAGAGGGTCCGGGGACGCCATGCCTCCAGCTCCTGATCGGCGAAGTAGAGAGGGTCGCGCGCCGCGACGACCGAGTCGGTCAACAAGAACCCCGCATTGCGGTGGTCCGGATGGAGCCGGTAGGGACGCCAGGGGTCATGCCCCAGGACGACCTCGGGTCGAAGCTGGCGGATGTGGCGGCAAAGCTCCCATTGCTCTCGTATCGAGTTTCGGAGCTCGCCGTCGGGTCGGCCCAGGAACACGACCTCACCACCACCAAGGCGCCTCGCCGCCTCGGACTGCTCGGTTTGCCGACGGGCCACGAGGCTCGCGGAGTCCTCGGTGCGGTCCCAGGTGCCCTTGGAACCATCGGTGAGGACGAGGTGATGGATAGAGCATCCTGCGGCCGCCCACTTGGCAAACGTCGCCCCGCAGCCGATCTCGATGTCGTCGGGGTGCGCACCCACCGCGAGCGCACTTCGGGGAACGTCGAGATTGGATGTGGGCCGATCGTGCGACTCGAGCCTTCCGATTCGCTCCGAGATGATCCCGGGTCCAGCGCGCTGGGGCTCAATCATGAGATGGGGAGGTCTTTGGGCGAGTCGATGTCGAAGGCGAGCTCGGTGCTGTGCAGGACCCGCACGTCCACGGCGAGCCTCTCGCACTCTTGGACGTGGCGGCCAAAGGACCCCGGTCCATAGGAGAAGCGGAACCCGCACGAAACGGGGAGACGGATGAGGTTGGTCCCGTCCTCCTGGCGGTCCGGAACAAGCGTGACCCCGTCGAAGGGCTCCAGGGATCCGATCCCTGCGGCATTGGGGAGGTCGGCATGCACGACGGTGGCTCGTAGCACCCCGAGACAGGCGAACCGCTCGATGCCGGCTTGCACAGCACCGTTGAGACCGCGGCCGGGCTCCCAGACAACCAGAGCCCCTCGTTGCCTGGCCCAATCCGCTACGGCTACGTCATCGCACACAACAGCGACCGGCAACGGCGCAGCCGCCTTGAGCACGCGGTCGGCCATCGACTTCACGAGGGCCACGCGCTCGGTTTCCGAGAGCACACCTTGGAGGCGTTCTTTGGCTGCCTGGAACGACTTGATGGGCACGAGGACCGCGTCGGTACCAAAGGCTCTTTGCGAGGTGCGCGGGGGAGAAGCGATGGGGCCGGGGCTCACGGCGTCAGTGTAGGAGCGCCAACGGTTCGCTTCGTTGGTCGCAGACAGCAGGGCTCAGCCCTCTAGGCTCGCCACCAGTGGCCGGGGGCTTGGGCGTGATAGGGGCGGGTTCTTGGGGAACGACCGTCGCGGCGACCCTCGCCCGTCGGGCTCCCACCGTCCTGTGGGCACGAAGGCCCGAGATGGCCAGGGCGCTCAACGAGACCAGGCGAAACGAGACCTACCTGCCCGGTATAGAACTGCCCGAAGGGCTCTCTGTGACCTGCGAGTTAAAAGAGGTCGCGTCCTGGGCGTCTGCCTTGCTCGTGGCGGTTCCTTCGCACGGCTTCAGAGGGGTCTTGGAGGATCTGGCACCACACATCGATCCTCGAACCGCTGTGGTCAGCCTCGCCAAAGGAATTGAGTCGGGAACGAACCGTCGGATGACCGAGGTCGCAGCCGAGGTGCTGGGAGACGTTCCCCTCGGCGTCTTGACGGGACCCAACCTTGCGCGAGAGATCGCAGAGGGCCAGCCGGCTGCGAGCGTCGTCGCGCTCGAGGACCCCCGTCTGGCCGCCATGGTCCAAGAGGCTCTGCACGGGACCACCTACCGGGTCTACACGAGCAGCGATGTGGTCGGATGCGAGCTCGCCGGGGCCGTCAAGAACGTGATCGCCCTGGCCGCGGGGATGAGCGATGGCCTTGGGTTCGGGGAGAACACTCGCGCCGCCCTCATCACCCGGGGGCTCGCGGAGCTGACCCGGATCGGGAGCGCGCTCGGCGGACTTCCCCAGACTTTCTCGGGGCTCGCGGGGGTGGGCGACCTGGTTGCGACGTGCACCAGTCCCATGAGTCGCAATCGCGTCGTTGGGCTGGCCGTAGGGCGGGGCGAACCGTTGGAGGAGGTTGTCGCAGGTATGCGGATGGTCGCAGAAGGCGTGAAGACCGCTGCGCCTCTGGTGCGCCTTGCGGACGAGATGGGCGTGGAGATGCCCATCGCCGAGCAAGTGGCAGCGATAGTTGAGGGACGCACCAGCCCCATGGACGCGCTCGTCATCTTGATGGGTCGGGCGCCACGGGCCGAGCCCGAAGAGGGGCCGTCGCCCGCGTCGTTCAGCGCGGGTTGAGCGCGCTCAGCCGAACCGTAGCGATCGCGTTGGGACCGAGCTCGAAGGATCCGTCGAAGGATCGCAACGGTGTGCCGCGCAGGTCCATCTCCCAACCGTTGACATCTCCAAAGCTGACAACGCTGGGAGCGTCCATCGGGTTGAAGACGCGCACCTCAAGGCACCCCTCTTCGCGACGCAGCGAGCTGACCTGGGCACCACCCAGCTCCAGAGCGCTTCCGCGCTCGTCACGCCACCCCCCGCCGGGAGCGACGATCGTCTCCAGGGGGGCAGCTAGGTCCTCTGCGGCCCTCCATGGGTCGAGCTCTCCGGTGGAGATCAGATAGGTCGCTTCGATCCTCTCGCCAAGCATCTGGAGCCCTTCTTGGGGGAGCAGCGGACCGGCCGGCACGGGCCTATACGCCATTCCGACTCTGGACAGCATCCCGGTCGAGCGCACCAGGGTCATGGCAAGCGTCCCGGCCTTGCGGTCTTCGCCGTCTCCCAAAAGGTCTATGAGCTCGTGCTCGTAGACGCCGGTGTGGCAGAGGGTGAGGCCGCCGGCAACCACGAAGTTGCGGGCGGGAAACGTCGCGAGCCCGCGCTCTTCGGGCCGCCCCTCGGCAACGAGGCCCCTTTTGACCGCGCAAAAAGCGCTGCCCGACTCCGACGACGCCGCTCCATGGGGAAGCGGGAAGTGCAGTCGGACCCGGTGGTCGCGGCACCTGTTGACGAACCCGGTCCTCACCTTGACGAAGGGCTCGTCCGCCACCATTTCGATCCGGGTCGTGACGGTCACCTCGACGTCACCAATCCGGGACGACACGGTCGAGTCGGCCGCCTCTGGCCAGTGGTACAGGGCGACCATCTCTGCGACCGCACGCAGGGGGCCTTCTTCCAAGAGGGTCACCGACACCGATGCCGGCCTCTCGACCACGCAGTCCTTGCCCGGGGGGGAGTAGTTGTAGGAGTCCCCTGCGTCACCACCTTCGACCACCCGTCCGAGCCCGCCGTGGCCGTTGATGGAGAACGTCCCCTCGGACGCGTCGACGGCTACCTCCAAGAGCCCGTTGGTCAGGGCCCACGACGGGTGGGGGGGCCCAGCGGATTGACGCGTGGTCACCGGGTGCTCGGGCGCCGTTGGCTCATAGGGTGACCAGCCATGGCCGGGCACCGCGCTGACCCGAGCGAGCACCCTTCGAAGCGGAGGTTGGTCGAGCGTCACCGTGACCTGAGAGTCCGGGCGTGTGGCGAGCCGGGCCGCCAGGTTTTCCTTGAGAGCCTGGAGGGGCAGGTCTTTGCGCTCGTCGGTGCCCACCTCGACCAGGACATGGATCCGGTCGGCGTCCTCGTCGATCTTGACGCCGCGGATCCACGCGTCGTCGCCGATTCGCGCGCTGTGGATCAGCGCAAGAATTGCAGACACGCTCTGAGCATCCAGGTCCAGGGTTCCCGGGCCGCCGGCCACGCTCTTCAACACCTGCTCGGCCGGGTGGCCGCCCTCACCGGATGCGAGAAGCTCCACCAGCCCCCCACGTGCTCGTGACGAGGTGTTGACCACGTAGGTCCCGTCCCTGGCCATGGAGGCGGCGAGCGCCTGAAGGGCTTTCTGAGCGAGGCCCTCCGCGAGCCTGGAGGCCTGGCCGAAGCGTTCGAGCACCGATGAGACCACGTCGTCGTGGGAGCACGCGCAGATCGAATCGTGGGCGGCGTTGAGGATCACGCAACGCCAAGCCAGGTCGAGCAGTCTCTTCGGGAAAGCCTCCGGTGAGCAGAACAGTGCCCACAACGGCTCGGCCCGGCGCTCGAGCCCGATCTCGGCTCTGGCAGCCGCGCGCTTCACATCGACCCTGTTGGAGGTGACCCCCATGAGCATGTTCGCCCGTGCGCCCGAGCGGAGCTCGCCTTCAAGGCATTCCAGGCTATCGTCGACCCCCTCGGCGAGGTAAGCGCCAAGAGAGCTGACCGCGAACTCGTAGCGCGTCTGTGCGCCGTTGGCCTCGCTCACCAGGCGCCCGAGGTGTGCCTGTGCGGGCAGGTGGTCCGATCCGTTCATGAGTAGCAGCGAGCCGTCGAAAAAACCTCCGAAGGCGCGCTCATGGGCGGAGGTCCGTTCGACGAGCTCCGCAGCTGTTGTCGGCAGCGTGGCGCCGTTCGCGTAGCCGTCGACGAGGTACTCGGTGCGCACCCGTGATCCGTCCGGGCTCTGCCACCAAAAGGCGCCCTTGGTGATCGACGACGGGACCCCGCGCCACACCACGGCGTCGGCCATCCCAGCCTTCGCCAGGATCTGTGGCATCTGCGCCACGTGACCGAACATGTCGGGCAGGTAGCCCACCTCCATCGCTCCGCCGAAGAGCGCGGCACGTTCGCGACCCAAGGCGAGGTTTCGGACGATGGTCTCGCCCGAGACCAGGAACTCGTCCATCAGCACGTACCAGGGTCCGAGGCTGAGGCGTCCGGCCAGTGCCAAGGCGCGGATCCGGCCCTCCGCCTCGGGCCGCATTTCGAGGTAGTCGTCCACGGCCGCCATCTGGCCGTCCATCAAAAAACAGCTGTAGGAGGGATCGGACTCCAACAGGTCGAGAAGCGCGTCCAGGGTATCGACGAGCTTCAGCCGGAAGGTCTCGAAGGGCTCGTACCACTCTCGATCCCAATGGGTGTGAGGCACGATCGTGACCCGGCGGGGTGACACCATTGGCTCCAGGCTAGGCCCGCTCGCTATGGCGATCCCGACGGCGAGAGCCGCCGGCTCTGCTCGAGCGCGTCCGTTGATTGGGGCCAGCGGCTCTCCATCGTCGCAATGCCGCGCGCGCAGGGTCAGGTTCGCCGCGCTCGGCGCTTGTCAACCTGCGGGCATCGTCTGGTTGGCGCCCGTATCTCAAGATGGCATGTGAGGACGGTCGTGCCTGGTCGATCCGGGATCTTGCGGTCCGCTGGAGCGCGATGGGCTCGGAGCCGTCGCAGGAGTCGTCGCATCCTTTCGTCGGCCGATCTGTCTGGCGGCAACCGATGGACGCGACCGGCGGAAAACCACCACTGCTAGCTCACCACGCGTGCTCAAGGACCGGTTATGAGGCGGATCACGATTCGATGACGACGATGGAGCACAGTCGCCACGGACAACGCTGTGGGCATGGGGATCGGAGTACCTTGAGGGCGTGCGTATAGCGCTCGGGACCGACGAACGTACGGCGCTGTTCGACGCCCTCGTCTCTCACCTCGAAGCGAATGGCCACCAAGTGGGCGTGGCGGCCGACGGGATCCCATGGCCCCAGGTAGGAGGGGAGGTCGGTCGGGCCGTGGCGGGAGGAGCTGCAGACCTTGGGGTCGTTTCGTGCACGACAGGAACGGGTGTCTGCATAGCCGCCAACAAGGTGCACGGGATCCGCGCGGCCCTGTGCACCGACGCCGAGACGGCGAAGGGTGCCCGTCGCTGGAACGACGCCAACGTCCTTGCGTACGGCATCCGGTTGACCACAGAGTCGCTCGCCTTCGAGATGGTCGATGCGTTTCTCGCGACTCCCTTTGATCAAGCCGAGGCCGATCTGGTCGCATCCGTGGAGGCAAAACCGGACATGGGCCGAGCGGGGGGCCTCTGAAGATGTCGCGGAGGACCGTGGCGGGGTCCGCTCTTGCGCGACGGCTCGGTTCGCGGCCCACGCTCGACCAAGAGAGGCTCCTTTGGAAGGCTGGCCACGAATGGGTCGCGGGCATGGACGAGGTCGGCAGGGGTGCCTGGGCCGGGCCGCTCAGCGTTGGGGTCGCGGTCATGGCCCATGGCGTGACCCGGAGGACGATGCCGCTGTGGTTGCGCGATTCGAAGCTTCTTCACGAGGTGCGCCGGGAGGCCATCTTCGACGACGTGGCGTCGTGGTGCGCGTGGTGGGCGGTCGGGCATGCGAGCGCCCCCGAGTGCGACCGTTTCGGGATGACGGCTGCCTTGCGGCTCGCCGGCCTGAGGGCGCTCTCGGCCCTGCCATTGGTGCCCGACGCTTTGTTGATCGACGGACCCGCCAACCTTGTGGCTCCCAGGCCACTCCAGCTGGATCTCCTGGGCGAAGGTGCCAAGCCCGAGCTTGCCGAGCTCCCCTCCGTGCGCCTTCCGACCACAGTCGTTCCCATCGTCGACGGCGATGCGCTGTGTGCTGCGGTTTCAGCGGCATCGGTGCTGGCCAAGGTGGTGAGGGATCGCCACATGCGCTCCGAAGCCCCGAGCTTCCCCGTGTACCAGTTCGACGAGAACAAGGGGTACCCCTCGCCTGCCCACAAGCACGCGTTGCGCGGATACGGCCTTTCAGCGATCCACCGAGCCAGCTGGGCGTTCGTCCGAGGAATCCCATGGTCACCAGGCCCTTTCTCCCGGTCAGGGCGAGAAGAGGTCCTCTCTGGCACGTAACATGTCGGCGCCATGGTCTACGTGCTGGCCCTGGGGGCGGCCTTTGCAAATGCGCTGACCAGCATCCTTCAACGCATGGCGGTGGAGGATGCTCCGGATCGGGCGACGCTTCGTCTGCGGCTGATTGCCCATGCGCTGAAGCGAGGTATGTGGCTGGCCGGCTTCGGCATCATGATCCTTTCCTTTCTCATGCAGGCACTTGCGCTGCATTTGGGCCGCCTGACACAGGTCCAGCCGATCCTCACGACCGAGCTGTTGTTCCTCGTGCTCCTGCTGGGCTCCTCATTCGGGTTCCGGATCGGCTGGAAGGAGTGGATCGGCACCATCGCAACTGCCGGGGGGCTGGCCGGCTTCCTCATATTCGCGTCGCCCGGAGGAGGCAACGTGATACCGACTGCCACCGAGTGGGTGGAGGTCGGCCTCGCGTGTCTCGGGGCGGTCGTCGTCTCGGTGCTGCTCGCGTTGCGTGGATCCAGGTGGAGGCGCGCCGCGATGTTCGGCACGGCCAGCGCTGTGGGCTTTGCTTTCACCGCATCTCTGACCAAGGTGGCCTCGGGCTACGCAGCAAACGATCTGGTGTCGGTCTTTCGTCACTGGGAGACCTACGGGATCGCGGTCTGCGGCGGGGCGTCGCTGTTCCTCGCGCAGAACGCCTTCCATGCGGGACCGATCGCAGCCTCGCAGTCGACGCTGGTCATGGTGGACCCTCTGGCCAGCATCCTCATAGGAGTGAGCCTGTTCGGGGACCAGCTCAGGACGTCGTCGCCGTGGGGGCCCCTCGAGGCCCTCTCCCTGCTCGTTCTTTTCGCCGGAGCCCTCGTGCTGTGCAGGTCGTCACTGGTGCGTGGCGTCAAAGGAACCGGGGCAGACGATCAAATCCTTCTCTCGGTGCGCTGGAGCGCCCGGCACAGGCGCCCCAAGGGAGAGTCCCCGCGGATGATCTCTTCGGGCTAGCGCCGATCAGTTGCTCGCCGCCAGGAGTGCCGCGAGGGCACATGCCATGGTGGCCGGTACCACCGCCAGCCCGAGGGCGCTCGTACGCCTGATCGACGCTGAGAAGCCCGATGCCCGTGACGCCTGCAGCCACAGCAGTCCTGCCAGAGATCCGGACACGACCAGGTTCGGGCCCAGGTTCAACCCGACCAGCAGAGCGCCAGGGTGGGCCACGTGGCGCGCCGCAAGGAGCGAGGCCGCCGGGAGATTGTTGACGAGGATCGACGTCCCCGCGCCTATGCCAGCGGTTGCGAACAGCCCGAGGTGCCCGAGGGCCTGATGTGGCCCAGACCAGTCCCTCCCCAGGGTCCCAAGCGCACATGCCGCGCCGAAGAGCCCCACTAGCAGCGGCACGTTGAGGCGCTCGCCGATCTCCCCGGCCCCCACGTGGCGGCTGGCACGCTGGTACGCGACCAGAACGAGGCCGGTCCCGGCGACGATGATCGCCGAGACCTGGGGGGCCGAGATGAGCATTGCCACTATCGCGACGGCCACACCGAGCACGCCGGGCCCGAGACGGGCCCGCCCATCGGCCAAGGTTCTCGCACCTGGTGGTCCGAAAACCGACGACCGCCAGAACGCGGCGACCAAGAGCACGACGCAGACCGCAGCGGCCCCCCAGGGTGCGGCCAGGCGCGCGACAAACTGTGCCCCGTTGGTTCGGCTTGCCGCCAGCACTATCAGGTTGGTCAGGTTCGATCCTGGGAGCAGGAGCGAGCCCGCGTTCGACATCCAAAGGACCAGATAGGCGAAGGGCTCCAGGCGCCGCCCCGACCGGCGGGCGGCGGAGAGGACGACCGGGGTTACGAAGGTGACCGAGGTGTCCAGGTTGAGCGTCACCGTCACCACCGCCACCAGGGCCGCCACTGCGAGGAGGAGGAGCGCGGGGAACCTCGCCGCGCGGGCGACGACGGCCCCTGCGACTTCGAACAGCCCGTCGCCGCGAGCCACCAGGCCTATTAGCAGGAGGCCACTCACGAGCACGAACGGCGGCCAGTCCTGTCTGGCCGCCAGCGCGGTGGCGTGGGCGTCGAAGGCCGCGGCCGCGACCGCCGCGGGCGCACCCAGCGACAGCACCAGGACCCCGAGGCGTACAAGGGTGTGTCCCCGTGGGATCTCCGAGGAGGGCGGGCTCAGGCTGGTTTTCCTCGGGTCAACCCGTCCGGACCGTCATCGCCCGGCCAAGCCGGGAGTGAGGAGCGCCCCGGTTCCAACCCGACCGAGCCCCCCCAAGCGCACATGTGTCGAGGCTATCTTCCGACCGCCAAAGGACAGGGCGCATCTTCCCTGGTCGCACCCGTGCAGCACCGGCCCCGGTAGGGTGGGGGGGTGACCGATGGAAGAGATCCACGGGTCGGTGATCACCAGCTGGGCGACTTCGGCCCCAACGACTGGCTCTTGGAGGACACCTACGAGCGCTTCTTGGAGGACCCCGAGTCCGTAGGCGAGAGCTGGCGCGAGTTCTTCGCCGGATACCGACCCACCCCGGTCCGGGCCCCCCACCC
>JBOGFX010000020.1:0-10829 GCA_050743805.1 Acidimicrobiales bacterium | reverse complement strand
GGCCGGCACCAGGCCGGCATGGTGCGCGGCGAGACCCGACTCGAGGCCCTCCAGCCACTCGGGATAGCCCAGGACCGAGAGGTCGTCGTCGGTCAGGGGCTCGACGTGGCGCTCGGCGACCGCCCTGATCGCGGCACGTTCCGAGCGCCCCGTGAGGCGTACCCCGTCGCGAACGCATTGGCGCACCGCGTCGTCACACGCCGCTCGGCTGAATATGAAGACGATGGCTGGCAGAAGATCCTCGTCGTCCAGGAGCTCGATGACCTCGAGGCGGCGTGGTGTGACGATCGGCAAGCCCGAGCCGTCTCGGCCCCGGGCCCCCCTCCCCCACCGCTGGGCACGGCTCGGGCCGGCTCGCCGGACGGCCTGGTCCACCCTCAGCGCTTCGTCTGAGGCACGCGCCTTGGACAGCAGCGGCGAGAGACGTGCCCGGTCGACACCCCGGTCGCGGATCGCGAAATGGTGGCGAAGCGTGATGGGGCGGTGCTCTTCCACCACGACCTCGACCGGGGGTCGGATCGATCGAAGCCAGGATCCGAGCTCGTTCGCGTTGGCGACGGTGGCCGAGAGGCAGACGAAGCGGACCTTGGGCGAGCACAGCACCAGGACCTCCTCCCAGACCCCACCTCTGTAGGGGTCTTGCAGGTAGTGGACCTCGTCCAGCACGACGGTCTCCAGTTCGGCTGTCAGATTGGACCCCGCCAGGAGCATGTTGCGCAGGACCTCGGTCGTCATCACCACTATCGGAGCGGCCGGACGGATCGAAACGTCGCCAGTGAGCAGTCCTACACGCTCGTCGCCGAAGAGCTTGCAGAGGTCCTGGTACTTCTGGTTGGACAGGGCCTTGAGCGGGGTCGTGTAGAAGGCCTTGGTCCCGCGCTCGATCGTGCCTGCGATCGAGTACTCGGCTATCAGCGTCTTGCCAGACCCGGTGGGCGCAGACACCAGCACCGAGCCGCCGCGGTCCAGCGCGTCGAAGGCCTCCAGCTGAAAGGGCTCGGCGCTGAAGGCGAGGTTGGAGAGGAACCGCAGTCGCTGGGTCGCCGGCCCCAGCCGAAGCGCACCTGAGGCAGGATCGCTCAACGCACGAGGATCTTGCCGAGCGCGATCGAGATGAAATAGAAGGCGATCAAGGGGCCAGCGAGGATCAACATCGAGAACGGGTCGGCGCTCGGGGTGAACACCGCCGCCACGAGGGTTAGGGCGATCACGGCCCACCTCCAGACATGGAGCAGCTGGGACGGCCGGATCACGCGCGCAAGTTGGAGCCCGACGAGCACGACGGGAAACTCAAAGGTGATGCCGAACAAGAGCATCATTACCAGGATCAGGCTCAGATATTCGTTGGGCGAGAGGATCTGGTGGAGGCTCGGACCCCCGACCCGCTGCAGGAAGCTCAGAGCGTGGGGGAACACTGCGTAGGCGAGCGCGCATCCCGAAACGAACAGGATCACCGAAATCGTGACGAACGGCACCACGTAGCGTTTCTCGTTGCGATTGAGGCCAGGGGTCACGAAACGCCAGAGCTCAAAGAGTACGATCGGCGACGCGAGGAGCAGGCCTCCGAAGGCGGCCAGCTTGATGCGCAGTGCCAACGGATCGAGCGGCCCGGTGACGTAGAAGGCGCAATGGTGAGGCTCGGCATCGCAGAAGGGGTGCTGGAGGAGGTTCAGCATCCATTGATAGAAGACGGCGGCGACGCTCGATCCGATCACGAAGGCGATGACCGCGACGATGAGACGTCTGCGCAGCTCGCTCAGGTGCTCCACCAGGGTCATCGCATTGGGGTCGTTGCGTCTCGCGCGTGCGAAAAGGCGTGCCGCGACCGGGTCGCGCTCCCGTGTCTCGGCGGTTTGGCCCATCGGGGCTCAGTTCATTCCCGGGTCCGCTGGGAACTGGTGATCGGGAGCCTCGGCCATCTCGACCAGCCCGGTAGGGACGGCCCGAGATGGCTTGTTGTGGGGGTCCTCGGAGGCGTTGTTGCGGGTCTCGGGCGGCCTGACAAGCTTGGGCGCAAGTGCCTCGGTCTCGGTGCGGGCGTCTCCGACGGACGCAGACATCGAGTTGAGATACGCGACAGGCGAACGGACGAGCTGGACGAGCTGCTGGCTGGAGGGGAGGTCTGGGATGCTGTCTCTCACCTCCGCCTCGACCCTCTGCTGAAAGGCCCGGATCTTCGACCAACCCGAGGCCAGCTGGCGAGCGAGCCGGGGCAGCTTGTCGGGACCCAGCAGGATGAGCGCGACGACCAAGACGATGAAGAGCTTCTCGGGGTCCAAGGAGAACACCGATGGAGATCCTAAGAGAGCCGTCCCCACATCGCAGTTCGCGAAGGGTTCCAACGCAGAGATCTAGCCCTCTGCCAGCACCGATACGAGCCTGCGCCGCCGTTCTCGTGGGCTGGAGCTAGAAGAACCCGACCCTCGAGGGCGGCCAGATGCGCATCTCGACCTTGCCAACGATCAGAGATCGCGGGACGAAGCCCCAGAAGCGACTGTCGCAGGATATGACCCGATTGTCCCCCATGACGAAGTAGTCGTTCTGTGGAATGTGAACGGCCCGGAACGAGGGGGTGAAGGTGCCGGGATCGTTCTTGGGAAGCCAGGGCTGGGCGAGGGGCTTTGCGTCGATGAAGATGGTGCCGTTGGTGTCCGAGATGGTCTCACCGGGAAGCCCGATCACCCGTTTCACGAGGTCGTCCACCTCTGTGCCGCAGTGTTCCGCCGGAGGGTGCTTGAACACGACGATGTCGCCCCGACCGACCCCGTGAAGCTTGTAGGCAAGCTTGTTGACCAGGATCCGATCGCCGACCTTGAGCGTCGGTGACATGGATGCCGACGGTATGAAGAAGGTCTGGACGACGAAGGCCCGCATCAAGAACGCGACGAGGACGGCGATCAGGACGATGGCGACCCATTCGAAGGCGGCGCGCCTCCAACCCCTGGAGGGCCTGGCGGGCGGGGTCCGGGCGTCTTGGGTCGTGGTCGAGTCTGGACCCAAGGGACCCGGCTCGTCTCGACCCGCGCGCGGGCCTTCGGTGGATCTCGTGGTCACGGCCCTTCGACGCTATCCCATGTCGGGTCTGGCTCCGGGTCGCCAACGGCGCTCTTGCAAAGAGCGCCCGGCCGTCACCGCGCCCCGGCCCCGGGAGTGTCAGAGCGAGGCGATGAGCCGCTCGACGCGCTCGTCGTGGGACTTGAACGGATCTTTGAGAAGGACCGTGCGTTGGGCCTGGTCGTTGAGCTTGAGGTGCACCCAGTCGACGGTGAAGTCCCGGCGTCGCTCTTTGGCCCTTCGCACGAAGGCTCCCCGGAGCCGCGCGCGCGTCGTGTCGGGGGCCTGGGTCATCGCGACGGCGATGTCTGCGTCACTGCAGGTGCGCTCCACCTGATCACGGTCCTGGAGCTTGTAGAAGAGGCCTCTCGATCGGTCCACGTCGTGGTACATGAGATCGATCATCGCGATCTTGGGGTGGGCCAAGGGAATCTGGTCTCTTCCGCGGACCTCTTCGATCAGCCGGTACTTGGCCACCCAGTCGCACTCCCGCCACATGGAGAGGGGGTCGGACTCGAGCCCTTTCAAGCAGTGCTCCCACATTGCCAACGCGAGGTCACCCTCGGGGCTCAAGCCCCGCTGGTCGCTGAAGCGCTGCGCACGTTGGAGGTACTCCATCTGAATGTCGATGGCGCGCATCTCCCGGCCGTTCGCCAGGCGAACCCGTCGCTCGCACCCGATGTCCTGGCTGATCTCCCTGATCGCCCTGATTGGGTTCTCCAAGGTCAGATCGCGCAGAACCGTGGAGGAGTCCTCCAGCATCTCCAAGATGATGCTCGTCGCCCCGATCTTGAGGAAGGTCGCGTACTCGCACATGTTCGAGTCGCCGACGATCACGTGCAGCCGCCGGAAGCGCTCCGCGTCGGCGTGGGGCTCATCGCGGGTGTTGATGATCGGGCGGCTACGGGTGGTCGCCGAGGAGACCCCCTCCCAGATGTGCTCAGCCCTTTGGCTCAGGCAATAGGTGGCTCCTCTCGGAGTATGAAGGATCTTGCCCGCTCCCGCAAAGATCTGCCGGCTCACGAGGAACGGTATCAAGACCTCTGTGTAGCGGCTGAAGTCATCGTTACGCTCGGTCAGGTAGTTCTCGTGGCAGCCGTAGGAGTTGCCCGCGGAGTCGGTGTTGTTCTTGAAGAGGTACACCTCCCCGCGGATGCCCTCCTCGCGAAGTCTCGACTGAGCGCCGGCAACCAGCTGGGCGAGGATCCACTCGCCAGCCTTGTCGTGGACGACCGCGTCGTTGATTCGATCGCACTCGGGCGTCGCGTACTCGGGGTGGCTCCCCACGTCGAGGTACAGGCGTGCCCCGTTCTCCAGAAACACGTTGCTCGAGCGTCCCCAGCTGACGACCCTGCGGAAGAGGTAGCGGGCGACCTCGTCGGGGCTCAAGCGGCGCTGGCCCCGCAACGTGAAGGTCACGCCGTACTCGTTCTCCAGGCCGAAGATGCGACGTCGCACTACGGCCACCGTACCGTCCGCCGGCCCCGCTGAGGCAGGACCCCCTTTAGTGCGTCTCGGCTGGCCCCTCTCGGTCTTGGGCCTCGTGCGTCGGGTCGTCGGGAGCGGGGCCGGCCAAGGCCTCGGCCAGATCGCCGTCAGTGAGGCGTCGGAAGCTCCTACGCCCGTTCTGACGGGAGAGGACCGCGACTTCCAGATCCTCGGATCGCAGGACCCGGTCGGGTCCAGCCAGCGCCTGGACCGTGCCGACCAGCGCGGAACCGAGAGCCCAACCTTGCTGCCATGCCGCCCCCACGCGTTCCGCGATGGCTTCGGCCTCGCCGCCCAGGACGGCGGAGTTCTGTTCTTCGATGATCGTTCCCTCGTAGCCGATGTGGTACAGCTGGTCCGGCCCCTCGCTGGCCGACAGCTCGGCGACCAGAATTTCTACCTCGAGCGGCTTCATCTCATGGGTGAAGACGTTGCCCAGGTATTGGGCGTAAAGGTTCGCGAGGGAGCGGGCATCGACGTCCTCTCTGCTGAACGCGAACCCCTTGGTGTCGGCGTGCCGCACGCCTGCAACCCGAAGCTGGTCGTACTCGTTGTACTTGCCCACACCGGCGAAGGCGATGCGGTCGTAGATCTCGCTGATCTTGTGCAGAGAGCGCCAAGGGTTCTCCGCGACCATGAGGATCCCGTCCTCGTAGGTGGTGGCGACCAGAGATCGACCCCGGGCGATCCCTTTTTGAGCGTACTCGGCCCGGTCCTTCATCACCTGCTCGGGCGCGACGTAGAACGGCATGCTCATCCCGGCTCACCCCGTCCGAGGTCGCGTCCTCTCTCGGTTCTGCGGCGCTCGATCAAAGCGAGGAAGCGGTCTGCTATGTCGGAGCTCTCCACAGCCCTGTAGCCCAGCGCGTCCACTACTGCGACCAACGGGTAGATGCCTCGCACCAGGTCCGCTCCCCCGGTTCCGGCATCCTCGTCGGCTGCCTCAAAGAGAGCTTCGATCGCAAGCTCTATGGCCTCTGGCGCGTTCATGCCCTCTTTGAAGCCCAGCTTTATCGTCGTGCGCGCGTCGCGCCCGCCAGAGCCGGTGGCCTGGAAGTCTGCTTCCTCGTAGTGGCCGCCGGTCACGTCGTAGGTGTAGATCCTCCCGATTCCACGCCTCTCGTCGTAGCCGGCGAAAAGCGGCACAACGGCGAGTCCCTGCATCGCCATGGGCAGATGCTCCCGGACCATCTGGGCAAGCTGGTTCGCCTTGCCCTCCAGGCTAAGCGACACACCCTCGACCTTCTCGTAATGCTCCAGCTGGACCTGGAATAGACGCACCATCTCAATCGCGGGCCCGGCCGCTCCCGCTATCGCCACCGCCGAGAAGCGGTCCGCCGGGAAGACCTTGTCCATCGCCCGGTGCGCGATGGAGTAACCCTCGGTCGCACGTCGATCTCCGGCCATCACGACGCCTTGTACGCATCGCAACGCGACGACTGTCGTCGAATGACGGATGGTCAGCGGAGTGCCGGAGCTTTGTCCAACCGGTGTGCCCGACCTCTTCAGGAGGCTCGTGAAGTCTGGTCCCGGGTCATCGACCGGGTGAAAGAGGGGCAGCGGCACCTTGGTGGTTACTGCCCGCCTTTTTGGACGTAGTTGCGCACGAACTCCTCGGCATTGTCCTCGAGCACCTCGTCGATCTCGTCGAGGAGGTCATCGAGATCTGCCTTGAGCTTCTCGGCCCTCGGCGAGGCCGCCGCGCTCTCCTCTTCTTCGACTTCGGTCTCGGTGCGCGAAGGAGCGCTCCGCCTCACCTGCTCACGTTCTGGCATCGGCCATCACCTCAAGCGCTCAATCGGTCCAGCAGTTCTTCTGCAGTCTCACAAGCCTCGAACAAAGAGGCAGTGTGATCCGCCGTTCCCTTGAGAGGGTCCATCATAGGGACCCTCCGCAACGGGTCCGCGCCTAGGTCGAAGATTAGAGAGTCCCAGTTCGCGCTGACCACCGCGTCGGGCCATTTCGACAGGCATCGCCCCCTGAACCATGCCCTGGTCGACTGTGGGGGCTCCGCCACCGCCTTGGTCACCTCGGCATCATTGACCAGGTGTTCCATGGGCAGCCTCGCGAACAAGGAGCGTTCGGGCCGAAGATCGTGGTACTGGAGGTCTAGAACCGACAGTCTGCGGTCGCCCCATCCGCACCCGTGACGATCTCGATAGGCCTCGATCAGGTTGTGCTTGGCTACCCAGTCGAGTTGGCCACCCAGGGACATGGGGTCGCTCTCCAATGCGTGGAGCACCTGCTCCCAACGGTCCAGGAGAAGCTCGCCCACCTCCTCTCCGCCAACCACGGCGAGCCCGCGCTCTTTTGCGTACTTGCGGGCCATCGCAAAGATCTCCCACTGGATATCCAAGGCGGTCAGCGTCGAGCCGTCGGCTCCCCGCAGCGGCGTGGAAAGCGTCAGATCGGCCGAAACCTGGTGCATCGCTCGCACGGGGTCGCTCAACGCCAGCTCGTTGTTCGGGAGGATCTCGTCTTCGATCATCGCGAGCACAAGCGCAGTGCTGCCCACCTTTAGGAACGTCGCCACCTCGGCCAGGTTGGCATCGCCCACGATCACATGCAGTCGACGAAAACGCTTCGGATCGGCATGGGGCTCGTCGCGCGTGTTCACGATCGGCCGCTTGAGCGTCGTCTCGAGGCCCACCACCTCTTCGAAGAACTCGGCGCGCTGAGAGAGCTGGAAGCGCACCACCTCGGACCCGAAGGTCGGGGTCTCGGTGCCGACCTTCCCAGCACCAGTGAAGAGCTGGCGGGAGACGAAATGCGGCACGATCCCGGTGACAATCCTCGCGAACGGGATGGATCGGTCCATCAGGTAGTTCTCGTGACAGCCGTAAGAGTTGCCCTTGCCGTCCGAGTTGTTCTTGTAGACCACTATGTCACGCGCACCGCGCATTGCCGCCGCTCGCATGGACCTGCGCATCACCTCCTCGCCGGACTTGTCGAAACAGACCAGCTCGAGAGGGTTGATGCACTCGGGAGTCGAGTACTCAGGGTGGGCGTGGTCGACGTAGTAGCGGGCGCCGTTGGTGAGGACCGTGTTTGCAAGGTGGGTCTCGACCATCGGGGCCATTGCCCCATCTCGTGCGAAGCCTCGTGCGTCATTCTCGGGGGACTCGTCCTCGAAGTCCCACCCGGTCCGTCGCTCTACCTCTGCCGCATACGCGTTGACGAGGAGCGACGAGGTCGTGACCGGGCTGATTTCCGGTGAGGAGCCTTGTACCCCGTACTCGGTCTCTATGCCGCAGACCTTGGTTATGGCCACGACTGGACCCTAGTTCCCGTGGTTGTAGAAGCGGCGACCGCTCCTGTCATCGACATAGCGCGGGCGCGCTCATCGGCGCTTGCCGCCCAGCTCAGAGGTACTGGCCGGTCCCGACTCGTTCGATCGACCTACCACCGGTCGTTTCTTTGTCCTCGGTGAGCAGGGTCCGGACGTAGATGATCCGTTCCCCCTTCTTGCCCGAGATCCGCGCCCAGTCGTCAGGGTTGGTCGTGTTCGGCAGGTCCTCGTTCTCCTTGTACTCCTGACGTATTGACTCGAGCAGGTCCTCCGTGCGGATACCGCTCCCTTCGCCAGCTATCTCCCGCTTGATGGCCAGCTTCTTGGCGCGCCGGACGACGTTCTCGATCATGGCCCCCGATGCGAAGTCGCGGTAGTAGAGGATCTCCTTGTCGCTGTTTTGGTAGGTGACCTCCAAGAAGCGGTTCTCCTCAGCCGTGCTGTACATCTCTGCAACCGTCTTTTCGATCATTGCCTGGGCTGCCTTGGCGGGGTCGCCTCCCCCCGTGCGCTCCACCACAGCGGAGTCGAGGGGGAGCTCGGCCGTCAGGTAGCGGGAAAAGATCTGGATCGCTGCTTCCTGGTCGGGTCGCTCGATCTTGATCTTCACATCAAGACGACCAGGTCGCAGAATGGCAGGGTCGATGAGGTCCTCGCGGTTGGACGCTCCGATGACGATCACGTCGCGCAGCGTCTCGACACCGTCGATCTCTGCCAGCAGCTGAGGCACGATGGTGGACTCCATGTCCGAGCTGATCCCGGTCCCGCGAGTGCGGAACAAAGAGTCCATCTCATCGAAGAACACGATCACCGGGACGCCTTCTTCGGCCTTTTCACGCGCGCGCTGGAAGACCAGCCGGATCTGGCGTTCGGTTTCGCCGACATACTTGTTCAAGAGCTCTGGGCCCTTGATGTTCAAGAAGTAGCTTCGGATGCTCGTGTTCTTGGTCGCTTCGGCGACCTTCTTGGCGAGCGAGTTGGCCACCGCCTTTGCGATAAGGGTCTTTCCACATCCCGGAGGCCCATAGAGCAGGATCCCTTTGGGCGCGGGGAGCTTGTAGTGCGCGAAGAGGCGCCGATGCAGGTATGGCAGCTCGACGGCGTCGGTGATGGCTTCGATCTGGAGGTCGAGGCCCCCGACGTCTGCATACGTGATGTCGGGGACTTCTTCCAAGACCAGCTCTTCGACCTCTGGGCGCGGGAGCTTCTCGATCAGCAAGCCGCTCCGAACATCCATCAATAGGGCGTCACCGCTGCGAAGTCGGACCTGGGCGAGCTCGTCGGACAGGTCGGCGACCCTTTCTTCGTCGGCCCGCCCGTACACGACCGCTCTCCGGCGGTCGGACAAGACCTCCTTCAAGGTGACGATCTCTCCGAAAAGATCCCCGTCGCGGACCAGCACCACGTTGAGCGACTCGTTCAAGACCACTTCGTTGCCCTTTCGCAGGACACCCGGATCGATGTCGGGGTGCAGTGCGACGCGCATCTTCCTGCCACTCGCGAACACATCCACGGTGCCGTCGGGATTCAGCCCCAGAAACGTGCCGTAGGCAGCGGGCGGCTGCGTCAGCTTCTCCACCTCTTCTCTCAGGCTTGCAAGCTGCTCCTTGGCCTGCTGCAGCGTGAAGGTGAGCCTCTCGTTCTGGGCTATTGCCTGGTTGAGTTGGCCTTTGGTCTCGAGCAGGCGCTCCTCGAGCGCCTGGATCCGGCCGGGGCTCTCGTGGGCGCGCCGCCGGAGCGCGGCCATCTCTTCCTGGGCTTGCGCGAACCTGGCGCGAAGCTCTTCGAATTGCGCGGCCATCTCCATCGGATCCTCAGGCCTCGGCGTGTGAACCACCTCCCGAGCGGATGCTCGACTCAACCCTATCGGGACAGAACGATCGAACCGGGTCGCCGGTCCCACCCGATGTTCGCCACGACTTTGGGCGCGGCGGGCCAGCAGGTGCCCTCAGTCCACTAGCATCGATGGAACGCAACCCCGCCCAGGGCTCCCGGTCCATTGCGGTCGCCTGCGACCCCGTGGGCTACCCATGAGAGAAAAGGCGTGTTCAAGGCGATGAAGGTCTGGATCGACCAGGATCTGTGCACCGGAGACGGTCTGTGTGAGGAGATCGCCCCGGCGGTGTTCACCCTGCTCGACGACGGCTTGGCCTACGTCAAAGAGGGCGACCAGATCATGAACGACCCCGGCGGGTCAGCCGGCACCGCACTTGTCCCCGAGGACCTCGAAGAGGCTGTCGTCGAAGCCGCAGAGGAGTGCCCTGGCGAGTGCATCTTCATCGAGCGGGACTGACCGTGAGGGACCCCCGGCAGGGGACGACCTGTGTCTCCTCCAAAGGGCGGGTTCAACCGGTCATCGCAACGAGTTCGGCGAGCTTCCCTGATGGTTTCATAAACCCAAGGGTCTTGCGCGGGCGGTTGTTGGGGCTGGCAGCGAAGTGAGCTAGGTCCTGCTCGCTATGCGCCGATAGGTCGGTTCCCTCGGGCATGTACTGACGGAGCAGGCCGTTGGTGTTCTGATTGGATCCGCGCTCCCAGGGGCTGAACTGGGCGTGGTGCCAGAACTCCCTAGCTTGATCCCAAGTGACCGAGCGGACGAGCTCGGTCGGCAGCTCGGTGATCGCTCGTTGCATCGCCGCATTGACCTTGTCGGCTTCGTGCCCGTCGGGCAAGTGGAGCAAGAGGACGTAGCGGGTGGACCGCTCGACCAAGGTCCCGACTGCGGAGCGACCACCCGTGCCGATGATGGTGGGTCGGACCGGAGCGCCCTGCCAGCCTCTGAGCTGGTGGGTTTCTCCGGCCCGCCCTCCGCACCGGACGTGCGACTCTCACCGCATCCGGCTCTCCACGAGATCGTGGCCTGGGCGGGCACCCTTCACGTGGTGACGCTTGCCCATGGCGTGGGGATGTGAGTGTGCCGATAGCGGTATCGGGTAACCGGCACCGCTCGTGGACGGAACATCTCGACGCCGGCGTCGCTGACCTCCCAATTCTGGAG
>JBOGFX010000019.1:0-10418 GCA_050743805.1 Acidimicrobiales bacterium | reverse complement strand
CAGGGTGGACAAGGCCCTCTATGCCGTGATCATGACCGCCTATGTGAACGGAACGTCGACCCGCAAGGTGGACGACCTTGTGAGGGCCCTGGGATGTGATTCGGGTATCTCCCGCTCCACGGTCTCTAGGATCTGCTCCGAGCTCGATCAAGAAGTGCAAGCCTTCAGGACCAGGTCCCTCTCTCACCTGTGCTTCCCTTATATCTACCTCGACGCGACCTACGTGAAGGCCAGGGCGGACCACCATATTGTCTCTCGAGCGGTGGTCGTGGCGACCGGGGTGAACCTGGAGGGCAATCGAGAGGTGCTGGGCATCGATGTCGGCGACTCAGAAGACGAGATCTTTTGGACTGCATTCCTGCGCTCGCTCAAGGGCCGCGGCCTGTCGGGAGTCCGCCTGGTCATCTCCGATGCCCACTCGGGACTGAAGGCTTCCACCCGAAGGGTGTTCCAGGGCGCGTCGTGGCAGAGATGCAGGGTGCACCTCATGAGGAACATCCTTGCCGCCGTCCCCAAGTCCCAGGCCGAAATGGTGGCGGCAACAGTGAGGACGATCTTTGCCCAACCAGATGCGACATCGACGAGAAGCCATCTCCGGGCTGTCGTCGATGCCTTGAGGGAACGGTTCGCAAAGGGAGCGGAGATCCTGGAGGCGGCAGAGGCCGATGTGACCGCGTACGCGGACTTCCCGAGGGCTCACCACAAGAAGATCGCCTCCACCAACCCCCTGGAGCGCCTGAACAAGGAGATCAAGAGGCGCTCCAACGTGGTGGGGATCTTCCCCGACAACGCCTCCATCATCAGACTTGTCGGCTCTGTGCTCTTGGAGTGCCACGACGACTGGCAGACCTGCGACCGCCGTTACCTGTCTGAGGGTTCTATGGCGCTCATCGACAAGGAACAAGAGCGGGACGCCATCTCGACCGAGCAGCCCCAACTTCCTGCCGCGTAAGGTGGTGCCCACACCGGGGTGACCACGGGGTTACTTCCACCAAGTCATGGGACGCGATCCACCCCGAGGAGCTGGCTAACCTTCAACGAGCGCCACTACTGCTATGAGTGCTCTAGCGGGTAGGTGGAATATATCCCAAGTTCAGGTGGTGAATGGCCCTAGTAGCTTCATTGGTTCACCGACGCCGTTAAGTAAAAGGGGAAGGCACAGCAGACCCATGCGAGTCGGACAGATTGCTTTTGGACCGCTTGGTGTGGCTGTTGTCTACGCCCAAACGCCGCCCGATTAGAGAACCGATGCGCCGGATAACCCCCTATATTCTCCTCGGCCTGCTCGTGCTCGGGTCGGGCTTCGGAATAGGGCTGGGTGTTGCGGGAAGCGGTGCTACAAACGCCAGCCGCTCAGAATTGGCCGCCCTGGCTGCATCACCCTGCTCTCTGGTGCCAACGTCTTCGATTGCCTCTCTAACGCACGACTCATTTGACCCTTCGCGCATCCGCCCTGATCTCTGTATCTACGCCGGCGCGCGTATCGGTTTCAGTTACCCAGAGCTGATTGTGCGTATATCTCAGAATCAGAAGACGGTCATGGATATCAGTCGGCTCCTCGAACCCAAGGCAAAGGTCTCTGAAGTGGAAGGGTACCCGAGTCCGGTGCGCCGTCACTTCATCGAGGTTGATGGAACCTCGACAGTATGGATACCTACGTTTCTGGATGGAGTTGCGATGTCCGCGATGACGCGAGCAACCCTGTTGCAAATCACTGTCGTTGGACTTTCCAACAAGTACATCGTGGCTCATAAGATGATGGGTATCGCCCTAAACAGGATGATTCAGCCACGCGAACCGGATAGGCGAATCCGCCTGGAGTTGATCCACTGAGTCCAATTTCGGCGGACAGTAGAGGTGGCCGGGTTCCGACTGTTGATTGGGCGGTTTCAAGTGGACAGTGCAGCGAGCTCGGCGAACTTCTCCTTGGGCATCATGTAGTCGAGGGTCATTCGCGGCCGTCCGTTGAGAGACGTCGCGATCGCCTCCAAGTCGGTCGGTGAGAACCTGGAGAGATCGGAGTTAGGGCTTCAGCGGATAGGGACACATCGCGCTTTCCAGCGATTTGCGCCAGTCGATGAGCCTGGTCGTGGGAAGGAAGACGGTGGCAAGGGCAAACTGGGCGAGGCGGTCGGTGACCTTGCGGTCCGTGTTCCGACGCAGCTGGCCGAAGTTCGACGGCACGAGTTGGTGCGTTCAACCGGCCAGCGCTGACCCATGGGAAGCTTCGTCGTGGTGGTCGGGACGGCCCCTTGCGCTTCTTTGCGATGACCGAGTCATCGAGGCCGAGGATATGCGGGTCTTCGGAAACGAGTAGGGGTCGAAGGGTGAGCTGACCGGGGGATCCGTGGACGCGTAGCGGGGATCCCGCACTCTGGAGTGTTGACCAACTTCAGAGGATCCCGCGGAGACCGACCCTACGCGCATGTGCGAGCTTCTGGTGGGAGTGAATGGCACGCGGGGGAGCGGCGTGGCGCCGACGTCTTGGAGATCCACGTCGAGACGACGCCTCGACCGCTTGGTTGCCCATCGTGCGGTGTGGTGGCCGTCGCGAAGGAACGTCGTGTGGTCGAGCTCGTCGACATGTGCTGCTTCGCAAGACCGGTCGTCCTGGTGTGGCGCAAGCGGCGCTTTGTCTGCCAGGATCCCGACTGCTGTCAGCGCTCCTTGACCGAGACCGCGACACAGATCGCGTACTCCCGCAAGTCGATGACCGACCGGGTGGGTCGTTCCATGACCTATCAGATCGGCAAGTTCGCCCGCTCGATCGACGAGGTGGCCGAAGAGCACGACTGCGACTGGCACACGGTCAACGCGGCGGTGCGCGCTACGGGGGTGCCCTCGTCGACGATCCCGGCCGTGGCAACGCTTCGTCCGGGGAACGCCGGGGCGAACACGGTCGCGGATCACCTGAACGTGCTCGAGGCCGCCATCGCCCAACTGCCCGAAGAGGTCCGATCTGGACACCATGCAGACGAAGACACCGACCTCGTCACCCGTGACGTCGTCGTGCTGGCCGACTCGGGCGGATGCTCCGAGGGGCTCCTGTCTGCATGCCGAGCCCGTAACGTGGGGTTCTTCGCCTCGGCACGCTCCAATGCCCAGGTCACTGCTGCCAGCTTCGACGCCATGGGGATCGAAGAGGTGTGGCTCCCCGCACTCGACCAGGAGGGCGAGCCGAGAGACGATGCCCACGTGGCCGAGCTCACCAGTCTGATCGAGGTCGCCCAACTTCCAGCAGGCACCCGGCTCATCGTGCGGCGAGAGCCACTCCACCCAGGTGTTCGGCGGAGTCTCTTCCCCTGCCTCGACTACCGCTACTGGGGCTTCTACACCGATCAAGGCGGTGACCCGGCCTCGACGTGACCATGCGTGCCCACGCCCGTGTCGAGAGTCACATCCAGCGGCCGAAGGAGTCCGGGCTCTGCCGGCTCCCCTTCACCAACTTCGAGGCGAACGCGAACTGGCTGATGACCGTCGCCCTCTCTGCGAACCTGGTGCGCTGGTAGCAGCTCTGTCTCGACGGGTCCTGGCGAGACGCCCGGCCCAAGGCACTGCGTTGGTCCGTCTCCCACGCTCCTGGGCGCCTCGTTCACCGGGCACGGCGTCGCGTGGTTCGCATCATCGAGGGTTGGCCGACCACCGACGGCATCCTCGGCGCCTACCGGCGCATCGAGCTCATACCTGAGCCCAACCCGCGCTCGCTCGGAGCAGCCGCTTGGCGACGCGCGTCCCGAGCCCAGCCGGTGGTCGTTTCTGACCCGGCAACTGGCTCCATGGAGCCGGTCCGGGCTCGGATCCGTCGGCAATCATCGCGACGCTCGCCGATCAATGCGATCCACCGCTCAACGAGCGTCCACCAAGGGCTGCGTGGAGGATCGACGCTGGGCCATAGGCGCACAGGTGGTGTTGTTGACGTTCGCGCCGTTTATGCGCTTCGCAATAGGGGTGCACAGGATGATCATTCTTGACGGCCTGGTAGCGGAAGTGATGCTAGGGATGTCCATAGATCTGTTGCTGCGGCGATGATGGCGTTATCGCCGCCTGCGTGGTGACGACCAGCACTCACGGACCCACGGCCCACACCTACTGCGGGGAGCACAGGCTCGGCGCGCTGTTCACCGCCCGCGCCCTTGTCGGCGCTCTGGCGTCGGCGCTCGGTGGAGGCGACCCAGATGAGCCAGCAGGCCGCCAGGAGCGCGGCCACGACCACGAGCAGGTAGATGTCCCCCAGGGTTTGGTAGACGGTGGCGCCGCTGCGCAACGACAGCGTGCCCACGAGGACCCGACGCCGGGACAGAGGCGTGGAGGCGAGCACCCGGCCGCGGTTTGAGACCAGGACCGAGTAGCCACTGACCGAGGACTGAAGCAGATCACGGCCTTCCGCTGTCGCAAGGACCCTCGCCGCGGCGAGCTCCTGGGAGGGCATCTGGTCTCCTGGAAACGAGTTCGTGTTGGTCGGCACTACCAGGAGCTCGGCCCCGGCCCTGGTCGCCGAGCGCCCGCGATCGGCGAAGAAGACCTCGAAGGAGACGACCGCCCCGAGCGGGCCGGCCGGGGTGTCCATGAGACCGCTGCCGTGCCCAGCTATCGCATCTCGGGGTACCTGTGACACGTCGGCCAGGTGCGAGACGATGCCGCGCAGCGGGACGTACTCGCCGAAGGGGACGCGATGGACCTTCTCGAAGGTCGAGACGATCTTGCCATCGGGCCCCAGGGCGACGATCTCATTTCTGAACTTGGCCCCGGGCTCATTGATGGTGAGGCCAGCGACGAGGGTGGCGCGCAGGAAGGACGCGACCTGAGTGAGCGCCCGAAGTTCGACGGTGGAGACCAAGGGCTCCGAAGGGGTGCGGGCGATCGGCACCGAGTCCTCGGGCCAGAGCACGAGCGAGGGTCTGCGGGCGCTCTCGAGCAGGGACGCCGTGGCGTCGAGCTCTGAGCTCAAGACCCCCCCTGCTGGGCTGTCGCTGCGGGCAGGACGTCCCCCTTGGATGGCCGCAACCTCGACCGAGCCGATCGGCGGACCGCCGTCGGGCAGCGTCTGGGCCGCCACCACCAGGCCAACCACGACCGAGAGGACACAGATTCCTTGGGTCGTATGGAGCGCGGCGCGGTGAGGGTGCGAGGGAACCACCCTCGACGCAACCTCGAACAACGCCCCGCCGCCCGCAAAGACGAGGGCGGTGATGAGCAGCGGGCCGCCCAAGCGTGCGGCTCCGAGCAGCGGCCCGTTCGCCTGGCCCAAGAACACTCCCCCGACGGGCAACCCGCCGAAGGGCCACCCCTGGCGGAGTGCCTCCATCAATGTGAAGGAGCATCCATAGGTCACGAGGCGCACCCTGCCGAAGGTGCCGATCGAAGCGACGGCCATGGTCGCCGACTCCACCACCACCAAGACGACCCAGCCGTACCAGTTGAACCTCTCGGCCCAGAACAGGCCGATGCCGAAGCAGCCGATGCCAGCCGCCTCCCCGACCATCAGCCTCCACTTGGGACCCAGTGCTCCCAGCCTCCAATAGAGGAGCCCCGACCCAACGAACGCGAGCGGCCACAACCCGAACGGTGGCAGCGAGAGGCCGAGAGCGACGCCCGAGGCCAGACCCCATGCCAGCGTGCCGGCGCCATGGTGCCTCGGGGTCGGTGGGCTAGGCGTCGGGAGGAGCCTCTGAGATCATCCTGGCCGCCCTCCTGCCGCTTGCAATGCACGCCGGTATGCCGACCCCGCGGTATGAAGAGCCCGCCACGGCGAGGCCTCCGAGACGTCCGGTCGCCGCCTCGATGCCGTTCACCCGCAGCAGGTGACCGACCTTGTACTGGGGGAATGCCTCTGGCCACCTGGTGACCGCCGCCACGCAGGGTTGCGAGCCGATCTGGAGGATCTCCCCCAGCTCACCGGCTACACGCCTCGTGAGATCGGCGTCGCTCAGCTGCTCAGAGCGGGTGTCATCGGAGCGACCGACCGAAGCACGCAGAAGCCTCTGTCCCCCCACGGCAAGATGTGGCCATTTCTGGTCCAAGAAGGTACAGGCGGTCAAAAGCATCGGCTCGGTGATCGAAGCCAATGTGGCGCCCCTCGGTACGAGGAAGCCGGTTCCCTCTGGCAGCTCGGTCGGTTCGTCGTAGGCGAGAGTGACGAGGGCGACCGAAGAGCGCTCCTCTGAGCGCGCGAGCGAGGCAGCGTTTGGGTCGTGGGGCTCCAGCAGGTCCGCGGCGCACGACGCGGGCAGTGCGAGGACGACCCCTTGCGCGTGCCGCTCGCCTGCCGTGCTCGAGACGGACCAGCCAGGGTTTTCCCGTCGGAGGCCTTCGACCTTCGCGCCGGTCACGATCTGCACGCCACGTGCCGAGAGCTCTTGGCTGAGACGCTCGATCAGGGTCCCCATCCCACCGGCGAGCGCCCAGAACCTGGGCCCGGCGCCTCGGTCTTCGCGGGCCTGGGCAGCCAAGCGCTCGGCCTTGGCCAAGGAGCGCATCAGGCTCCCGCGTCGCGGCTGGGCGAGCAGGAGCGGTGCAACAGCGGCGGTGCTCATGTCGGCGACCGACCCGGCGTGGATGCCGCCCATGAGCGGATCCACCAGGGCCGTGACCACCGCGGCCCCGAGCCGTCGGGACACGAGGGGTCCGAGCGCCCTGTCACCCAGGGGGCCGCGGCGGTCAGGGCGCGAGAGGACCGGATCGCGCAGCAGGCGCAAGGAGCCGGCGGGGCCGAGCAGCCCGGAACGTGCGACCGGCAACCACCGGGTGGGGACCCCCGAGACGAGGCCCGGCGGCAGCGGGCGGAGGCGGCCCCGGGCGTAGAGGGAGGCGCCGGACGTACCAACCGGGGTCAGGGCGTCGGTGAGGCCGAGCTCGGAGCACAGGCCGTAGGCGTCGGGCACGCGGCCGACGAAGCAGTCGGGCCCGACGTCGACGGGCCGTCCTGCGATCGGGGTGGTCTTGATCGGGCCCCCGAGAGTTGGCGAGGCCTCGAGGACGCAGACCCGGGGGGCCGCGGCATCCGGTGTCGCCCCGCCGGTCAGCTCCCACGCGGCCGCCAGGCCGCTGATCCCTCCGCCTACGACTATGGCCGATCCAAGCGATCGCGCCGGCGCGCTCATGCGATCTCTTTGGCCGCGCTCTGCACGACCCCCGCCAGCAGGGCGCAGAGCTCGGGGTCTGCGTTGAGCGACTCGGTGCGGCTGAGGTGCAGGCCGAGGGATCGCGCCGTGGCCCTGGCCTCGATGTCGATGTCGTACAAGACCTCCAGATGGTCGGAGACGAAGCCGATCGGGCACACCACGACCGAGCGAGTGCCTTGCTCGGCGAGCGTCTCCAACGTGGCGTCGAGGTCGGGTCCGAGCCATCGCTGGTCGGTGCGACCGGCGCTCTGGAAAGCGACCTGCCAGGGGATCCCTCGGGCGGCCAGGCCGGTCACGCCGGCCACGAGATCGCCGGAGAGGGCGACCTGGGCACCGTAGGGGTCCTGTCCCTGGCCGTCGGGCGGTTCGGGCACCGAGTGGGCGCTGAAGACGACGGCGGGCTCCCCTCCACAGACGTCGATCGCCGCGTTCAGCCTTGCGCCCAGGAGCTCCGCGAAGCCCGGGGCGTCGAACCACTGCTCGACGGCCACATAGGCCAGTCCCGGCGCGGCGGCACCGATCGCCGCGGCCGCCCGTGCAAGGTACTCGCGCGAGCCCCGGTCCGAGCGGTGGGGGGTGAGGACGACCCCCACGACCCCCTCTACCTCCTTGGCGAGCGCGCTCGCCGAGGACTCGATCGACGGATCGGTGTGCTTGGCGCCGAAGGCCACCTTGTAGCGGTCAAAGGAGCTGGCCTCGAGGCGGGCGCGCACGCCGGCGACCTGTGCCGCGGTCAGCTCAGCCAGCGGCGATGCGCCGCCGATCGCCTGGTAGCGACCGACCAGCTCTTGGAGCTGGCCCTGCGACGGAGGGCTTCCACGGCGGATGCGTGTGTAGAAGGGCTCCACCTCTTCGATCGAGGCGGGGGTCCCGTGAGCCATCATCAGCACGCCGACGCGCCCGCTCATCGTTCACCCGCGGTTTGCTCTGAATGCACGAGCTCGACCAAAGCCTTGAGAACCCCGGGGTCTGTGTCGGGCAGAACCCCGTGGCCGAGGTTGAACACGTGGCCCGGGACCGAAGCCCCCTGGGCCAGGATGTCCCGGGTGGCACGGGCGGCCACCTCGAAGGGGGCGAGGCACAGTGCGGGGTCAAGGTTGCCCTGGAGCGCGAGGTTGCCGACCCGCTCGTGGGCCTGGCCCAAGGGCACCCGCCAGTCGACACCGACCACGTCGGGTCCGGCGGAGGCCATCAGCCCGAGCAGCTCTCCGGCTCCCACGCCGAAGATTATGGAGGGCACACCCATCTCTTTGACGGCGGCCAGGATCTGGGTGGTGGTGGGCAGCACGAAGCGCTCGTAGTCGCCCGGGCTGAGGACGCCGGCCCAGCTGTCGAACAGCTGGACCGCGCTGGCGCCGGCGCGCACCTGGGCCGCCAAGGAGCCGGTCGCGAGCGTGGCGAGGCGCCCCGCCAGGTCATGCCAGGTCCGAGGCTCCGTATGCATGAGGGCCTTGACCCGTGCGAAGTCCTTTGACGCTCCGCCCTCCACCAGATAGCTGGCGACCGTGAAAGGCGCACCCGCGAAGCCGATCAAAGGCACTTTGGGCCCGAGCTCTTTTGCCACGATCGCCGCCGCCTCAGCGACGTAGCCGGTTTCAGACTCAGCGTCGATCGGTCGGATCCGTTGCAGGTCGGCCCGGCTCTTGAAGGGCTCGTTCACGACCGGCCCCCTGCCGGACAGCACCTCTATCCCGAAGCCGCTCGCCCACACCGGGACGGTGATGTCGGAGAACAGGATCGCCGCGTCCACGCCGTAGCGCCGGACGGGCTGGATGGTCAGCTCCGCGGCGAGCTCGGCGTGGGTGATGGCGTCCAAGATGCTGCCCGCCCCTCGCTTTGCACGGTACTCGGGGAGCGATCGTCCGGCCTGGCGCATGAACCACACGGGAGTGTGCTCGACCGGCTCGCACCGGCATGCCGCTAGGAACGGCGGTCGCACCGCTTCGGTGCTCAAGCGGGCTCGACGACCACGGCGGTTCCGTACGCGCAGATCTCGGTCCAGTTGCCCTTCATCTCCGAGGTGTCGAAGCGCATGGCGATGACCGCGTTCGCTCCCAGGGACTGCGCGCTCGAGCTGAGGCGGTGGAGCACCTCGAGCCGGCTCTTCTCCAGGTTCTTGGTCATGCCACCGAGCTCGCCGCCGACTATCGATTTGAGGCCGGCGCCGAACTGGGAGAAGACGTTGCGCGATCTCACGGTCAACCCGAAGCACCCACCGATCACCTTGGTGACCCGATATCCGGGAACATCGTTCATCGTCGAGATGAGCATGCCGCTCCTCCTTGTCTTCACCCGGCCACAGGGCAGCCCGGGCGGGCTCCACGATCTTGGCAGGCGCAGGTGTCGGCCACCAGCCGCGGCCGGGCGCTGGCGCTACCGATCGGCAGGCTCGGAGAGAGGTCCTGCCCCGTGCGGCCGCCCGTAGGGCGGCTCAACCGTGCGAGATGGGACCGATGCATTGGGCGGTCATCGACTCGGGACCTAGCTCGGCGAGGCGACGAGCGCCAGATGTGTGCGACAAGGCCCCGTGGGACTCCGGCTGCCGTCGGGAGCGATAATCGCGTCGATGCAGCCAGCCCACGCCGTCATGGCCCCGACGACCTCGAAGAGTCCTCCGGCCATCGCCCAAAGTCACACCGAGCGCTGGGCTGGCAGTGCCGAGTCACCGACCACAGAACGGAGCACCTCCATGCCCGCAACACTCAGGTTGACCCGCGATCAGAGCATTCCGGTCGAGCTCCGGCGAGGCCGGTTCGATGTGTTCGTTGACGGCGAGCGCGTCGGCTCGATCGAGAACCACGAGAACTTCGAGGTGCAGGTCGAACCTGGGCGCCACACGCTCGGGCTCCGCAAGGGCCGCTACTCGAGCCAAGAGGTGAGCTTCGATGTCGGCGACGGTCACACCGTCAGCTTCCGATGCCATGGCGCCATGATCTGGCCGACCTGGCTCCTCTCACTCGTCGTTCCGACCATGGCGATCTCGCTCCGCCAGCAATGATCGGTCGCAGCGACCTCGGGGGGCGCAATGGTCTCTCCCCTTTGGCACTCGGCGCCAGAGCCGTCGCGCCACCGCCCCACCCATGATCGTCGAGGACCCGGGAGCATGGCGTCTCGACGGCCCGGCCCCCGCGGCTCCCGCGGCCGTTGACCTGCGCACTGCCCCGCAAGCGGCACGCAAGCACCGCTAGGCGACAGCGCGCCAAAGCGGTCTCGCCGCTTGTCCACCAGCGGCTCCCTTCCGCCTCTCTGGGCGCGGGTGGACATAGCGGGGCTCCCTAGAATCGAACGGCTCTGGAA
>JBOGFX010000018.1:0-11465 GCA_050743805.1 Acidimicrobiales bacterium | reverse complement strand
TTCTAGACGGGCTACCTCCTGGTACCCATCGTCTTGTGTCGACCGCTCGCCGAGGAGTGAACCTTGCGCGTTCTCGGAGCGGTTTTGGCCGGACTGCGCCGTGAAGCGAGCCTCACCCGAAGCTGCTTTTCAGGGCTCGAAGAACACACGGCAACCACAGGACGCGGTCTCGCGCGGTGGAGGACCAGCAGCGGGATCGGGCGAGATCGACTGGACGTGGGTCGGTGCTAGCCTCGACGGTGCCGAGCGGGCATCCGCAGGATCTCTGATCTGCCAGGTTCCCCCGCCCGGCCCGAAACCCCTATCAGCTGGTGAAGAGGAGTTTCAGATGACACCTTCGCGTTCGACCGTCGGCAAGCTGCAGCGTGACCAGGCAAAGCGGGCCAAGGCCAAAGCCAAGCTGGAAGACCGCCTGGCCAGGCGCACCGAAAGGCCTTCTGCCGAGGGGCTCCCAGAGCACGGGCCGAAAGAGGACCAGGCAAAGCTTCTCGAGGAGTTCGCCCGCCTCCACGAAGACATGGAGGAGGGCCGCATCTCGCTCGACGATTTCGAGGTCCGTCAGGCGGACCTTCGTTCACGCCTCGCGGTGGACTGAGCTGTCAGGACCCTGGGGAGCCTCGCGGGTCTCGAGCCAGCGCCTGAGCCCTTGGGCGTTCGAATGTATCCCGTTCATCATCTCCATCCGCTCCATGCCGACCGCATCGACCCCCGCGGGCGACGCGAAGCGCTCCGAGAGGGCGTCAGCGATGTCTCGGCCCTCCCCAAAGGCTGCCTCCGCGGTCTCCGCCCAATGGACCAGCACCTCTTGGGCCTGCGCGAGGAGCCCTGAGGGGTCCGCCAGCACGCCGTAATGGGCGAGCGCGAGGCTAACCGGCCGGCGGTCCGAGAAACGGCGTAGCGATCGGAGGGCGAGTTCCAAGTCGAAGTCCGGTGGCGGCGTGGCCGGCCTCAGTATGCCCACATCGGGAAGCCGGACCCCCACCGCGTCGCCGACGAAGAGGATCCCGCTGAGCGAGTCATGGAGGCCGAGGTGGTGCTTGGCATGCCCGGGCGAGTCCACCGCGCACAGCCGCCGCCCCGGGCCGATCTCTATCTCCTCACCGTCTTGGAGCACGTGGATGCGCCCAGGGTCGGTCGGCAGCAGCCTGCCGTAGAGGGAGTCGAGCAGAGGCCCATAGACCATCGAGGCAGAACGGACCAAGCGCTCGGGATGGGCAAGATGGCGAGCTCCCTTCTCGTGCACGTACACCCTGGCCCGAGGGAACGCTGCCGCGATGTCCCCCACCCCACCGGCGTGATCGAGGTGGATGTGGGTGACCACCACGCCCGCCAGGTCCGAGGGCCCCAGACCCAGGTGCTCTAGCGACGCGAGAACGACGGGGACCGACGACCTGGCGCCGGTCTCGACCAGCACCGGTGCCGGTCCGTCGATCAGGTAGCCGGCGGTGATCCTCGGAAGGCCCCCCAGCGCGGTGTCGATCTCCACCACACCCGGAGCGACATTTCGAAGGCAGAGGGATGGCGGAGGCTCGTTGGTCACTCTCCCAAGGCGAGCACGACCTTCACGTCGTCGCTGCCACGCTCCAAGGCCTTCTGCCAGTCGGTCAGCGGGACACGTCTGGTCACCAGCCGCCCGAGCCAACCGTGATCTGCGGCCGACAAGGCTTGGGCACCCTGCTCGTAGTGCCTGCGGTTGGCGTTCACCGAACCGACCACCGCCTCGTTCTCCAGCACCATGGTGCGGTTGAGCTGGCCGGCGTCCACCTCGATGGTGCGACCGCCGGAAGAGACGCCCGTGAGGCACACCACCCCACCGGGCCCGATGTGCTCGATCGCATCGAAGACGAGCGAATCCACCCCGGTGCACTCGATGATGGCGTCGGGCGATGCGCACGCGCTCTCAATGGGGCCGGTCGAGTAGCTGGCCCCGAGCGCCGCCACGAGGTTTGGCTTCAACCCGGTCGTCATCTGATCGATGACGTGGACCTCGAGCCCCCGTTCCACCCCGATCATCGCCGCCAGCAACCCGACCGGGCCGGCACCGGTTATCACCGCCGTCTTCGGCACGAAATGGGCACGCCCACCTATACGGTCAACCTGCTCCCAGGCCTTGGCCACGACGCTCGTGGGCTCTAGGAGGACCCCCAGGTCCCCCAGGGCGGGGTCAACCTTTACCAGGTACTCCGGAGTGATCCTGTAGCGCTCAGAGGCATACCCGTCGTGCTCTTTGATCCCTCGCTCGGTGTACTTGCCGTTCCGGCAGAAGTCCCACTCGCCCACGGCGCAGTTGGGGCAGGGCACCGGGTCCGGGCGTCTCACGATCCCGACCACCAGCTCGCCTTTCGTGAAGCCCGAGCCCTCCGGCGCCTCGAGCACCCGGCCCAACGACTCGTGCCCCAGGACGAGCCGCTCCTTGCCCGGTGGCGCCCATCCATAATCACCCGAGAGGATCTCGGCGTCGGTGCCGCAGATGCCTATGGCCAGGGTCTCGACCAAGACAGGGCCGTCCGTTGCAGGAGGCTCGGGGACCTCCAAGAGCTCTGCGGTGCCCTTCTTCAGTGGAATGACGCTCAGGGCCCTCATCGCTTTCTCCTCGCTCCCCCCCTCTTGGCCGGTCCCCCCCTTGTCTCCTGCGGCAGCTTGGGGCTCATGTGCAGCCGCTGCCGGTCCGAACCTCCCGCGCCCTCGCGCCCCGATGCGCGCCAGGGGTGTCTGGTCGCCTTGCCCAATGTGACGAGCGGGGAGCCGATGTGCGACGACAGGCCCTTGTGGCCGTCTCGCTGCGATGGATGTCCCATCTCGTGCCCGCTGAGCCGGCACGCGGTGTTGACCAATGAGACGTGGGAGAACGCCTGGGGGAAGTTGCCCACGAGGCGCTTGGCGTGCGGATCGTACTCCTCGCTCAACAGGCCCAGATCGTTGCGGAGACCGAGCAGGCGCTCGAAGAGCTCTTCGGCCTCTTTGATGCGGCCGATCATGTGCAGGCAGTCGGCGAGCCAGAAAGAGCAGGCCAAGAATGCTCCCTCCCGACCGCTCAGGCCGTCGACGGCACCGTCGTCGCTCGTCCGGTAGCGAAGAACGAACCCGTCTTCGACGAGCTCTCGCTGGATCGCCTCGACGGTGGACACGACACGCGGGTCGTCGGGCGCCAGGAAGCCGACCATGGGGATCATGAGGATGCTCGCATCCAAGAGGTCCGAGCCGTAGTACTGGGTGAAGGCGCCCCGGGCGGTGTTGAAACCCTGCGCGCAGACCTCGTCGTGGATGTCCTGGCGGAGCTTCCTCCAGCGCTCGAGCGGCCCTTCGAGGGTCGGCCAGGTCTCCAGGGTCTTGACCGCACGGTCCACCGCCACCCAGGCCATCACCTTGGAGTGCGTGAAGTTGCGGCGGGGGCCCCGGACCTCCCAGATCCCGTCGTCGGGCTGCTTCCACCCCTCCTCTATGAACTCGATCATGTTCGACTGGAGGTCCCACATCGGCCTGCTCGTGACCCCGTCGAACTGGCACGCCGTGTACAGCGCCGACATGACCTCGCCATAGACGTCCAGCTGGAACTGCCCGGATGCGGCGTTGCCGATGCGCACGGGTTTGGCACCCTCGTAGCCTTGGAGCCAGTCGACCTCCCACTCGTCCAAACGACGCTCACCTGAGGTGCCGTACATGATCTGGAGTCTGGACACGTCCCCCGACGCGGCGCGCAACAGCCAGTCCCGCCAGGCCATCGCCTCTTCGTGGTAGCCGCCACGCATGAGCGACTCCAGAGTCAGGGTGGCGTCTCTCAGCCAGCAGTACCTGTAGTCCCAGTTGCGGTTGCCTCTCGGGCTCTCGGGCAACGAGGTGGTGGCGGCCGCGACGATCCCTCCGGTCGGCTCGAAGCTCAACGCCTTCAAGGTGATGAGCGAGCGCAAGACCGCATCTTTGTACTTGCCCTCGTACGAGCAGCCCGACGACCACACCTTCCACCAGCTCGTCGTGGCCTCCACCGAGTACCAGGGGGCGACCGGCCTCGGCGGTAGGTCGTGGGAGCGGTACCAGGTGAGTGAGAACGGGACGAACTGGCCCTGGGCGAGCGAGAACTCCGACACGGTCGCCATGTCCTCGCCCCGTGTCTGGGCGAGCGTCCACAGGGCGATCGAGTCCGGGCCGGCGGTCGCCACGAGAAGGTTCTCCGAATGGGTCACCCAGGGGACGACCCGCCCGTACCCGAAGCGGATGGACAGGTCCATCCGCACGTCGACCTGGCCCGAGACGCATTCGACGATCCGGACCACCTGAGGGTGGCTCTCTCGGATCGGCATGCAATCGGTCAGCCGCATGGTGCCGGTGTCGGTCTCGAACTCGGTCTCGAGCACCAGGGTGCCCTCTCGGTAGCGCCGTGCGGTCCTGGTCGGCTGCCCGCCGGGCCCGATCCGCCAGAACCCGTTGCTCTCGTCCCCGAGCAGCTTCGCGAAGCACGCGTCGGAGGAGAAGTCTGGAAGGCACAGCCAGTCGATGGAGCCGTCGATGCCCACCACCGCGGCGGTATGGAGGTCGCCGATCACCGCATAGTCCTCGATCGGCAGATGCACCAGAGCCCTATTGTTGCGCGCCGGGGGCGGGGGCGTGCAAGACCGGCGTCAGCTACTCGGGCGAGCACGCCTGGGTGCTCACAGGGGCGTGCCTGGACCAGTTGGATTGGATCTCGGCCAAAACAGAGGCCGAGGTCATCGCGTAGCCGACCGTGGGGTCGGTGGTCGAACGCGAGAACACGATGCCGATCACCTTCCCTGGCGCAGCGACCAGAGGGCTGCCGGAGTTCCCTGGCCGCACGACACCGTCAATCTCGTACACCTGCTTGTTCAGCACCCCTTGCTCGTAGATGTTGCGAGAGGCCGCAGTCAGGGTCGTGGCGACCCCGGCGGGGGTCACCGTGAGCCCCTGGTTCTCGGGGTAGCCCACGATCGCGGCCGCCGTGCCGCGCGGAGCGAGGCCCGAGGCCAACTCGAGGGGCCTTCCGAGCGGCGCCGAGGTCCTCAGCAGGGCCAGGTCGACGTTGGGGTCGAAAAGGATGGTCGTCGCCGGATAGAGAGTTCCGTTCACGTCGACGCTCGTGCTCCGTTCGCCGGCTATGACGTGCGCGTTGGTCACGAGAACGCCGGGGGTCACCTCGAAGGCGCTTCCTTCCTGGATCACCCCGCACGCGGCTCCCAAGACCTTGACGGTCGAGCCCACCGCGGCGGCGGCCAGGGCGTCCGCCCCGCTCTGTGAAGGGGCGGGGACCGGCGACACGAGCTGCGGAGGCAGCTGAGCGAAGACCGGCGGAACCCCCTCCTGGCTCAGAAAGGCCTGGACGTGGGCGAACACGGAGGGCACCGGGGGCATGACCTCGTCTACGGCGCGCAGGACGTCGGACCGGGAGATCTGCGCGCCCAGCCAGGTGTAACGGGACTGGGACAGCACGCTGCCGATCACCCAGGCGCACAGCAGGACCGCCACCACGGCGACCGCCACCCCGAGGCCCGCGTCGAGACCGCCCAGATGATGACGGCGTAACGCGACGTTGCTCCAGCTGCCGACCACACGTCCACCAACGCCCAACAGACACGCCGCCACCAGCACGACGACCAGGGTCACCGTGGACTTGACAGGCCCTGGCCGCAGCGAGGACACGAGAGCGATCGAAAGGAGCGTGCCGAGAACAAGGCCGAGCCAGAAGCCACCGAAGGTAAGGACCTGAACGAGGGCGCCCAGACGCAAGCCGTGGACGCCCGCGGCGACGACCGCCACCAGAAGGATCAAATCGACCCAGCTCACCGCCCGCCGAGGGTAACCGAGCCAGGCACCCGCGGGGCCACAGCGCGAGGGTGACAGTAAGGTTTCGGTCCGCGCACGGGCGAGGAGCCTTCCGCGGAGGGGAGCGATGGAGAGCGGAAAACGCGCGCGACGTCGAGCGCGAGCCCGTGGATGGTGCCAGATCGCCATCACCGTGGTGGCGGCTCTGACAGCTGCGGGTTGCCTGCGTTCGTCGCCACCTCAAAAACCCAGGCACCGGAACCCCCCCGAGGTGACCGCGATGGGCCGACCGGCGCCTCCTCCGATGCAGAGCGCGCTCGGCGTCTCGTGTGCGAGCACGCGCCGGTGCCTCGCCGTGGGGCTGGGGTCTGCCCAGAGCGCCGCGATCGCTCTGACCACCGATGCCGGGGCGAGCTGGGGAGCGGTCACGGTGCCGCCGAGCGTTGACGCCTTGAACGGGGTCTCCTGCGACGACGGTGGTTACTGCATGGCCGTAGGCTCCTCGCTGACCGGCTCCGGCCAGATCGGCGCCGCTGTGTTCAGCTCGGACGGCGGGACGACGTGGAGCTCGGCGACCAGCCCGTCGGGATCCGTCGCGCTCACTGGTGTGTCGTGCGCCGCCAAACTGCGCTGCCTCGCGATCGCCACAGATGGAAGCACCTACTGGAGCGCGCTGACCGCCAACGGCGGAGCGACATGGAGCCGTGGCGGGGGCCTCCCCGGCCAAATGAGCGTGAACGGGGCATTCACCTGTTGGACACCCCAAAGCTGTCTCGTAGCGGGGTTCGTCCCCACCTCTAGCGCGACGGGCAACGGCGCGATCGCAGCCACGAGCAATGCAGGGACCACTTGGGCACCGGTCACCCTCCCGGCCGGCGTGGGGGTGCTGCGCGCCGTCGACTGCAACTCGGCCAACTGCATGGCGGTGGGGAGCGGATCGGGCCCGACATCAGGGTTTGCACCGGCGCCCGGACAGCTGTTGAGCAGCGACGACAGCGGCGCCAGCTGGTCCGTTGCCAGAGCCCCCCTGGGCGACGACGGGTTCGGCGTGGCGTGTCCCAACCAAAAGGCGTGCCTGATCGTGGGCACCCGATGGACTGCCAGCGATCCCCGGCAGCCGACGCCAGCCATAGTCGCGACCGTCGATGACGGATTGAGCTGGCACGACTCCATATCCAAGTTCGTGCCCGTAGGGATGGACGCGGTTGCATGTCCCGTCGCAAATCGATGCGTTGCCGCAGGCGGAAACGTGCTCGCCTCCGTCGACCTGCCGATCAAAGTGGCGCGCAAGGCCAAGGCGGCCTCTGGATCAAGGGCCCGTTAGCTCTGCCACCGCAAGACAGACCTGGCGATTTTCACCCGGAGCGCGTGACATTGCCGCTCCTGCGCGCAACAATCTGAGGATGGCCGTCGGTTCGGATGCTCTCGATCACTCAGAAGACTTCGACGACGAAGGCAACTCGCCCTCGTACTCCAAGGCTGTTGGGCTGTGTCTAAGGCGCGCGAGAAAGGATCTCCACCTGTCCCTTCAAGCCGTCGAGGCCATGAGCTCCCAAGAGTTCAAGGCTTCGGTGCTAGGCGCCTACGAGAGAGGGGAGCGCTCGATCTCGGTCCCCCGCCTCCAGCGCCTGGCCACCCTTTACGGCATTCCCGTGGACCTCTTGCTCCCCAAGCCCGGCCATGGAGAGACCGACGACGACTCCTCGACCCGGCGTTTCGACCTCGAGTCGGAGCTCGACATGGCAGACGTCCCCGAGCGTGAGATACTCCGCCGCTTCATCGCCACCATCCGCGCGCAGCGCCGCAACGAGGGAACAGGCGCACGTTCCATCCGTTCTGAGGACGTCCGGTCTATAGAGCTGCTCCTCGGATCGGCAGGCACCAACCAAGGAACGCCCTAGATCGCTACAGGGCGGCGAGCACGCGTTCGGCGGAGCTCACTTCCAGTCCCGGGCCGTGTTCCAGGAACAGAGCGGTCACCACACCGTCTTGCAACACGGCCGCGTAGCGCTGCGACCGGGTGCCCAGACCGAAGCCCGAGCCGTCGAACTCGAGACCAGCAGCCCGGGTGAACTCACCGTTGCCGTCCGACAGCATGAGTATCGACTCACCTACTCCCCGCTCCTTCGCCCAAGCGGCCATGACGAAAGGGTCGTTGACCGCCAGGCAGGCGATCGTCCCCACCCCTTTGGCCCCTATCTCGTCGGCCCGGACGACGAACCCGGGAAGATGCTGGTCCGAACAGGTAGGGGTGAACGCGCCCGGAACACCAAAAAGCACTGTCCGGCCCCGACCCAACGCCTCGAGAGACGGGACCTCCTTTGGACCTTGGTCCGAGAGGGTCCGAAGCGTCACCTCTGGGATCCGGACTCCAACTGCCAACGTCATGTGAAGCTCCTTTCCAACGGTTCGAGCCCGCGTGATATCGCCCGGTGGTGCGCTGCTCGCACTGGGCCCGACCTAGCTGCTCGGAACCCCGATGTGCAGAGTGAACCAGACCGACTTCGTCCACCCTGAACCGCTGCTGGCGAGGACGCCCCAGGAGTCCGAGAGCGCGTCGACGATCCTAAGCCCCCGCCCGCTCAGCTCGCGCGAGTTGGGTTCCTTTATCTGCACCTCCCCTGGGCCCCGGTCCGAAACTTCCACCCTCACCTCTGAATCACCCGAGGTGATCGCCACCTCGAAGTCGGTCCGTGCATGGCGAAACGCGTTGGTCGCCAGCTCGGAGACCATCAGCATGATGGGCTCGATCATGCTGATGGGCAGCGCACCGAGACTCGACGAGGCGAAGTGGCGGGCCCGCGTGACCGACTCACGGTCGTACGCGAAGGACTTGGCGTGGTTCAGGTCTCCACCACCAGAACATCTGCGAGGCCCGTGATCTCGACGACACGGCTGACCATTTCCTTGGGATGCCTCAGGAAGACCTTTCCCAAACGGTTCGCAGCGTGCAGCAGCACGGCGATGCCAGAACTGTCCATGAACTCCAAGGCCGACATGTCGAACACCAGGTCCTTGGGCTCTTTGGTCAGAGCCTCGTCGACAACCGCGCGCGCGTCCGCCGCAGTCGAAGCGTCTAGCTCTCCACGGAGGACGACGACGGCATATTGATCATCAGCAGCGTCGACGAGCTCGGCCACCGGCCGGTCACTCACTGGATCCATCGCACTCCAATGATCGCTGTGTCGTCGTCGAACCCATCAGAACCGAAATCTTCCAAGATGGAGTCAAGAACTCGATCGATGGGTTCATTAGAAACCGTAGTCGCCGCTAGACGGCCTATCAGGTGATCGATGGGCTGCCCTCTGCGCTCGACGAGACCGTCGGTGAACGCGAGGAGGGTGCCGCTCGGTGGGATCGAGGTATGCAGTGCCTCGTAACGATGGTCTTCGCCGACCCCGATCGGCACTCCGACCGGACCCGCCAGCGCCTTGGGGTCACCGGCGCCGAAGACCAGAGGCTGGAGATGCCCGGCATTGGCCACGACCAGCTCGCTCGAGCCGAGGTCGAGGCTCCCGCATACCATGGTTGCAAAATGCCCGTCGGGTTCGAATGGGTGGAGGCGCCCAAGCTTGGTCAGGATCTCCTCTGGAGTGCTCCCATCTGACAAATAGGCGAGGGTTGCGAAGCGCAGCTCTACCATCACCGTCGCAGCGGCGAGGCCGCTCCCCGATACGTCGCCCACCACGAAGAAGAGGCGGTCCTCGTCGATTTTGACGAAGTCGTACCAGTCGCCACCGACCTCGGTCCCTGCCGCCCCCGAGACGTAACGGGCACCCAGCTGGACATCGGCAAACTCGGGTAAGGCGGGCGACAAGAACGCCTTCTGCAGCGTGTGGACAAAGCTCCTCTGCTCGTCGTAGAGCCGCCGGTTCTCGTCCGCGACCGCGTTCTTTTCCCGCGCGATCGTCTCCGCAAGCCGTCGGCGGCGGGCCAGTCGTTCCACTAGCCACACGACGCCGATGGTCAAGATGAAGCCGACGACCCCGATTAGCCATGGGATGGACTCAGCGACATCGCCCTGGAGTGGGCCGATAGGTCCAAAGACCATGGTGAACGCGCTCGCGCCAAAGGGGACCCTGATCGTCGAGGCAAGACCTGTGATCTGAGCCTGCGGGGCATCTGTCACGAGAAGGGCCGCAGGCTTGGCGACGGGGCCGACATACAACGCGTAGTACAGGTCGGAGAACGAGTCGTTGGCGGCGACTCTCGCCTTCAGGTCCTCCTTGAATCCTGCGGTCTCCTCGAGGGCCACATATCCCGGTGACGTAGCGCTCGCGAGGACAAAGCCGAGATGCACCACGTTGTGACCACCGAGCTTCAGCAGGTTCAACTTCTTGTTGGCGAGAGCCTCCGCGAATGCCTGGTCCATGCGACCCGGAGACTGTGCCAGCGAGGACGGGGGGCCGACCAGGGCGAGACGCTGTGGGGCGGGGGCTTCGACCCTCCAAAGAGAGATCGAGACGGTAGAGGCGCTGGCCTTCACATATGGACGCATCAGATCGGCAAAACGGGCGGGATCGTTGGTCGCGATCGCCACCTCGGTCGCGGACGCAAGAGGCGTCTCCACGGCGGGAGCTGTCTCGGAGAGCACGGCGCTCGCGTCATGTGCCCGCAGCGCCAAGATCCTGGCCTCGCTCTGGTTGTAGTTGGCCAGGTCGCCGAGCGCAAGGCCGGCCGTGATCGCGAGGCCGACGACCATGACGATCACCGTGGGCAGGTGAAGACCCCGACGGTGCGTGCCATCCACGGTGCGACGGATTCCGGGTGCCTTGGGCTCCAGGTGCGTTGCTCGGTCCCCCGCTTCACTCGCCGCTGGGAGCCCCGACATCGGAGTGAGCATACTGTCGGCCCTGTCAAGGGCACCGGGGCCGACAGCGCCTGGCCAGGGGCGACGGCTCGGGGCGGTTCCGGCGCGGCACAGGGGCACCGGCTCGCTGACCATCTCGTGCAGACTCCGTACGTCAGTCAGCCGCGACCGGCCGGAGATGTCGTGGGAAGCTCTAGGACCCGCAGCGACCGTTCCTCGGACGTGTTGGCAAAGCTGGGCGCCGGGTCCGAGCGCCACGGTCACGAGTTGTTCGAAAGGCTGACCCAAGGGATCCGGGCACTCGCCGACAGCGAGCAATGGCGTCGCCACCTGGACCTCCAGAGCCGCTTCCACCACTACAGCGCCAACAACGTCGTGTTGATCGGCCTCCAGCGCCCCGACGCGACCCGGGTGGCCGGATTCTCCGCCTGGCGCAGGCTGGGCCGTAGCGTGAGAAAGGGTGAAAAGGCGCTGTGGATCATGGCACCCATCATTCGCAGAAAGGTTGGATCTGACAGCACCTCCTCAGAGGATGAAAGAGTCGTCGGCTTCAAGTACGTGCCGGTGTTCGACATCGCGCAAACCCAGGGGCCACCCCTTCCGGACGTCTGCTCGAACCTCCCGGGCGATGACCCCTCGGGGGTGTTCGATAGCCTTAAAGGCTGCGCCGTTTCTCTCGGCTTCCATGTGATCGACCACGACTTCGGGGGCTCCGCCAACGGCGACTGCAACCACCTCGGCCATGAGATCCGGGTGGAGGTCGCGAACGGTCCGGTCCAGCGGATCAAGACGCTCGCCCACGAACTGGCTCACGCCGTGTTGCACAAGACCTTCAACAGCCGGGTCATGGCCGAGCTGGAGGCGGAGTCGACCGCTTACATCG
>JBOGFX010000017.1:0-5823 GCA_050743805.1 Acidimicrobiales bacterium | reverse complement strand
GTTTAACAGTCTCTATATGACCGTTGAAAAGAGCTGGAACCTTCCTGGAATGGATGAGACGAGTCCGAGTGACAATGGTCAATCAACGGTTTACAGTGAAAGTGGGCTTTACTGGACACTTGGTGCGCTGGCATTGCAGTGGCAGGGCTCGACAACGATGTATATCGAAACCCAAGACGCGCTCATTCATGGAATTCAGGTAAATAGCATGTGCGACAACCTCTCGGGATACAACCCCTATGAAGATCATTGCGACCACCCAGAAGTTGGTGAAGCAGTACTCAATATGCACACGTACATTTACGGTGGTGGCAGCGTCTACTACTTTGAAGGGTACCCTGGTAGTAGTAACTGCAGTCCTGCACCAAACTGCTCAGATAACCTTTCAGGTTTCAGCGAAACTCAATGGACTGCCGTTATCGATTTCTACGCACCAAATGACGATCAACTCCCCTTCATGGAGTCATCAGCCTGCGCATATGGGACGGGTCCCTATTGCGAGAACGTCGAGGTACCTTCCGGCACTAGCTATTACAATTAGAAGCCAGATCATGGGCCGCGATTCAAGGGATCCGCTCAGCGGTCCCATAACGGATCGGCATAGGAAACCAACGGTGCGAGAAGAGGGGAAGGCAGTGCCACCCCTGTTCGGCGGAGGTTTCGGGGAATTCCTAGTAGACGAGGGGGGGGAAAGGTGTCTTCAATACACGGGTGTAAATCATCGCGATTGAGGTATTGGGGACCAGGCGAAGGCGAGCGAGTTCCAGTCAGCGGTCTCGGCCCTGACTTCATCGCACAGCCGGGGGGAGTCAGCCGTAGGATCACGAGCGTCCGGACCGCAAATAGCCGAGCTTGCGTATCTGCGCCCTGAGCCGATTTTGCACACTCGGTGATCGGCTACACCGGGCGCACATGCGATAGTAGAGCGATCAGGCTTACACACCGACTCGGGAACCAATTTCGCTGGGCAGAGATCGGCAACGGTCGAGGGCCGGCTGTCGCCTCGTCCTCGTCGGCTGCCCGGTCGAACTAGGACTCCGGAACCACCGGGGCCGGGCGCGGACTCGGCTCAGGCTTTGGTACCGAAGTTGTCAGCCCCGCACGCCGATACGGTCAGGCCTTCATGACCGAGATCGAGAACTCAGGTGGCAGAAACCACGGAGGGCCAGCGGGTGATACCGGCCACCGGCGACCGTCGATAATGATCCTGAAGCCCGGAACAGATACGACTTCCACGAGGGGGCCGAGTGCTTTGTGATTTCCAAGGCGATCGCAGAAGCCTCCGAGAAGGCCGCGCGGCCAACGTCGGCGCGCTCGGGCTTCAGTCGCCGACCGCCGGCCACCACCTCAGCGCATCCCGAATGAAACTGAAAGGAGGCCTACAACGCCGTTGTCGAGGCCGAGCGACAAGACCACCGGAGAATGTGGGCTGTGTGCATGACTAGGACCAGGACCAGGCCGTCGCACTGGTCTGGGTCTGCCTGGCCTTGGCGAGTGCTATGGATCATCACTGTTGGTGCGGGGTTGGCAATCCGGTGCTGGCAGTCGCCGTTTTACATTTTCAACTCCGCCGACGACGACGGCTTGATGGTCGAGATGGCAAAAGGCTTTCTGGACGGACGGTGGTCAAGTAGCTGGTCTACCACGGGAACTTCAACCATGGTCAAGCCGGTTGGGTTTCCGTTGTTCCTCGCGGGAGCACATTTCCTACCGTGGAGCCCTTTGATATCCGGGTATCTCCTCTACCTGTTGGGTGTCATCCTTATCGTGAATAGTTGGAGAAGACTCAGCCGCAGTCGGTCGCAAACGAGCATCCTGCTGGCAGCCCTGGTTTTAAACCCCATCTTCTTCGCAAACGATAGCCAAAGGATCTACCGGGACATCTTTGTAAATGATATTGCAGCACTCGCGGTCGGACTTTCGTTCGTCATCGGAACTCATTTTTACCTGTCGGCCGCAGCAGCCAGCGCTACGAGGGCGCGAGTCGAAGGTGCGATCAGAAGTGTGCCGGGCCGGTTCCAAGCAAGGCGCTTGGCCATTCTCGGCAGTGCGCTGCTAATGGGCGGCTTTGCGGGATTGATCATGGTCACCAAGCCGACCTGGCAGTGGGTACTCCCTGCTCTATTGGCTCCATTGGCCCTGTCGACGATCATGCCGGTGCGGAGGCGAGCCATGCGATTTGTCCGTGTCATCAGGCTCACTTTGGTGATCATAATCGGATCGGTTGCGGCGTTCGGCGTCATCGAAGTGGTTAAGACGATGAATGATCACACCTATGGGGTCAACCTGGTTGAAGACTTTTCGACGGGAGCACTCGCGCGGACCTGGGATGTGTGGGCCAGCGTTGAGGCTGGCCCTGCTCGACACTACGTACCAATCACCAGGCCCATGCGAATGGCCGTCTACAAGGTCAGCCCCGCAGCTGCCGAAATGGAGAACTATCTAGAGGCGCCCACTGACCCTTGGAAGACGCTGAATTGCCGATCGATGCACATTTGCAACGAATCGGGAAGTCTCTTCGAGTGGGACCTGCAAAGCGCGGCCGCTTCCACTGGGAGAATCCACTCGGTCCGCAATCTGCAGCAGTTCTTCACGACAGTTGCTAATCAGATTTCGTCCGCCTGCGCTTCAGGGAAACTGCACTGCACGTCGAGCCCCGTTCTCGCCACGGGCCTCCCCCCGCTAAGCGAAATACCGTTGACTTCAGTCGCTTCGGGGACCGTGGGGGGAATATGGGCGATGCTATGGAACGAGGTGCCCATCGAACCACCTCCTGGAGCAGCACCCACGGCAGCGCAGTACAGGCTCTGGTCGTCCGTCCTGTCCGGCATGGCTTCACCAGGCACTGTGGTGAGGGGCAATAGCCCAAAAATAATGTACACAGTGTTGCGGGTCATCGACGGCTTGTACGGAGTCTTCGACGTGGCGCTCCTCGTCGTCTTGCTGTTGGGACTGCCTGCGTGGATCCTGAAAACAGGACGACTGCGCAATCAGGGCGGAGTCTTTGTCCCAGCAGTAACACTGTCAGCATTGTTTTTCCTGTCGACTGTCCTCGGAGTTGGAACGCTGGCAGTTTTTTCTGCGGCACAGCAACCCGGATACGTGCTTCCGTTGTACTGGGCGGACTTTTCCCTGCCCGCCGAGCTGTTCGTGCTGTTTGGGGCGTTCGCGTCATGGCCAATGCTCAGGCGGCCGTCTGGCGTGGCGCGACTCCTCCCAAGGGAGCAGGTTCGTGAACTGGATGTTCACCCACCCGATGGGCGGACCTTGACTCGATGAGGACATCTCGGCGGAAGCGGACCGATCGACGAACTGCCGCATAGTGGTCTCGGTCCTGAGGCGGCGGCGAAGCCGTCCGCCGACAGGGACCGGCTTGAGTTAGTAAAGAAGATGCTGTCACACGCTCTCGGATGGCCTGTGAAAGTCCACCTGATGCGCTACAACTCTGGTCCACATGATGGGTGACGACCTGCGTCTCGGCCGTCGGAACCACCCAGACTGTCATGCCGGACAGGTCTTGAGCATGCCTGGATCGCGAAGGGGCCAAAGACCCAGCATTCGCGCTCAACCTGCACGATCCGAGCCTCAGCTCCATCGGAGCGACAGAACTGCCGAGGCCAACTTGAAGGCTATTCGCGGGAGAAGTTCCGCGATTTCCCTGAAGAAGACGTTTAGGGCTCGCCGCGGAATTGACCGCGCGATTCATGCTGCCGTGATGGTGTAGTTCCAGTCGCCGTGCCAATCCTGGCGGCGCAGTGGGATGGCGTTGAACTCGCGGTCGGTGATCTTCTGGCCAGTTGGAGTTGTAGTCCGCCTGCACGGTGAGGCCCGTCTTGGTCTTGGTGGCTGCGATCAACTCGATGATGGTGCGGATGTCGGTCAGGGACCGGCCGCGCCAGTTCATGGAGATGAAGCTGAAGAGCCGGTGCTCGATCTTGTTCCACCTCGAGGTCCCCGGCGGGTAGCGGCAGACGGTGATCTCGAGTCCGGTCTCCTTGGCCAGCTGGGCGAGGTGCCACTTGAAGGCTCGGACCCGGTAGCCGTTCGACCCACCGGCGTCTGCGGTGATGAGGAGTCGGGTGGCGTTGGGGAAGCGGACCCGCCCAAGCGTGTTCCGTTCCACCCCACCTGCGGATGGACTCGACTGCGAACTCGGCCGAGTCGCCGACCGCCACCCACCCCTCGTCGTTCTTCACGTCGTAGACGCCGTAGGGGTGGCCTTGGCGAACTCGCCGAGGGCCGTGTCCTTGAAGTCGTGCACGTTGACGCGGTGGGGCTCGCCGGTGGGCTGCCACTCGTTGCCGCCGTTTTGGTAGTTGCCGATCAGCTCTTTCTTCTTCGTGTCGACGCTGATGACCGGCTCACCGTTCTCCAGGTGTTCGGTCGCCTGGTCGTTCAAGTAGTGGAACTGGCGGTCCCGGTCGGGGTGCTGGGTGCCCTCGTTCTCCTTGGCCGGCGCCTGCAGCGAGTAGCCCATCTGGTGGAGGAGGCGACGCACGAGCTCGGCGGAGACCTTGAAGCCCTCCTCGGTGAGCTCTCTCGCCAACTCGTAGGTCGACTTGAGCGTCCGGCGCAATGGCGACATCGGGTTGCCCCGGGTCGAGGGGTGGACCAGCTCGTCGAGGGCCTCGAGGAGACCGGGCTGGGTCTCGATGGCCGGCTTGGCGCCTGCACCGACCCGCCGCAGGCCGACATGATCACCGAGACGTTTGATGTCGACGGCCCCGACCTGTTCAACAAGGACCCTCGTCGTTTCGCCTTCAATCACCACCTCGGGTCGGAAGCTGGCCGGTTGTGCGCCTCGTTAAGACGATGTCTTATTCACACTTCCCTGAGCTGCGGGAACGGATCGGTGCGCTTCGTCCCAGGTCCGCGCTGGCGGTGATCAGACCAGGATCACCTCGACGCCGGGGATGGCCTCATAGTCGTTGTCCTGAGTGACGACCGGGATCTGCTCGACGATCGCGGTGGCCGCCACAAGCCCGTCAAGGATCGGGACCCGGCGACCGCCGGCGCGCAGGGCAGCGACGATGCGGGCGAACTGACGCGCCACCTCCGCGTCTATCGGCAAGGGCTCCCACGTTGACTCCACGGCGGAAAGCGTTGCCACTCGCACCGACCGATCATCGTCGTCTGCCATGAGCACGCCAACGGTTAGCTCGGCCAGCGTCACCACCGACACGTCCGTCTCGGTGATCCCCTTCATCTCGCCGAGAGATCGCCCTGACTCCGTGGCGACAAAGAACGAGGTATCGAGCAAGGCCCTCATAGGTCGTCGGTCGTGTCAGTCAGCCGTCCACGCACGTCCTCAAGGAGGCCGCGGTCGGCGGCGTGCCGGGAAGTTACGGCGAGCGCCTCGGCGACTGGCACAGCCCGGCGGCGGCGGAGCGGCACAATTTCAGCGACGGGGCGTCGGTCGACCGTTACGGTCAACCGTTCGCCGCCCTCGACCCGACGCAGCACCTCGCTGACCGTGTTTCGCAGGTCGCGGACCGATATCGAGTTGTCCATAGGGACCACTGTAGCATATGTGGCTACATGTGGCCTGGCGGAGACGACGATCTCTTATTCAAACTTCCCTGAGCTGCGGGAACGGGTATTCGCGCTTGCGGTTGGCTGATCGTTCGTCTGGCCTGCCCGCGCCCCGGAAGGTATCGATGACGGGTCGTGTGTTCCCGCCAGTGATCTTGTCTCTTTCGGGGCTGCGTGCAGACGCTGACGCTCTGCTCTTCTCGGCTGGTTCTTCGCGATAGCTGCCGTTTGGGCATTGGCATGTTCCGACTCACGCGTTGCAACCGGGAAGGTGACCTGGATGTCTAGCCC
>JBOGFX010000016.1:0-1635 GCA_050743805.1 Acidimicrobiales bacterium | reverse complement strand
CTCTTCGACCTGCGCGGGGTCGACTTTGCTGCTTGGACGCTGGCGGCCTTCGCGATCGGCGTCCTGGCCGGCACGCTCATACGTCGGATCGTCCCCGCGATCGTCGCCACCCTCACCGCGTACGCCGGGCTCGCCATCATTGCTACAAACGTCTTGCGCGAGCACTACCTGGCACCGCTGGTCGCGAAAGACCTGAACATTCCTGGTACCGCTTTGATCCTGAGTGAGTGGTGGACCAAAGGGGGAAAGTTCGCGTTCGGAGGCGAGATACCTTTCAATCTGCTCCCGCGGCTCTGTCCGGTGGCGTTCGTTCCATCAGGCCGGGGCCTCACGACGTCAGGCTCCATCAGCCCAACGCAGTGTCTCCTCCAGCACGGCTACACGGAGTGGGCCAACTTTCAGCCGGCTAGTCACTTCTGGCCATTCCAATGGATCGAGGGTGACTGGTTGCTTGGGCTATCGGTTCTCTTGTTCGTCGTGACGGTCTGGTTTGTTCGCCGTCGAGCGGCATGAGCCCTATCGCACGGTTGAGTCTCTCGCCGCCCGTATTGGGCACGTTTAAAGCACGCCGCGATCGGTCCTCCCCCCTGCTCGACAGAGAGGTCAGTTCACGGCATGCATCAATCTCCGCAGAGGGGCGCATCGAGCAGGCACACCTGATGCTGAAGTGGCACAGATTTCCGTGGGTGCGTACCGACACTCGGGCCTGACCCGGTACCGCCCAGATTGTTCCGTCCGTGTAGTCGATGACGTCCGGTCATCGAAGTCCTGAACCGAGCAGAACGACGGATCCGGCGCGGCGCCTCCGCGTGGGGGATGGCCAACCCGGAAGTTGTCTCGTCAGGAAAAGTTCACCGAAATAATTTGTCGCAATTCGTCCGATCGTCGTGGAGGTGGCGGGAATCGAACCCGCGTCCCCCGGCTTCTCATCGGGCCTTCTCCGAGCGCAGCCGGCAGGTGGTTGTCGGGGGCGCCGCTGCTGCCGGCGGCGTCAGCGCCCCGTATCCGACGAAGTGTCCCCGGCGGCCGGTCGGAACGGCCGACGGGTGAGCCCTACGTTATGACGCCCGTTCACCAGCCTGTAGGGCTGAGGCTGGGCGGACGTCGCTACTGATTAAGCAGCGATCGCGAGCTGAGGCTCGGCGTTTGTTTTTTGTTCCGGCTCTTTTACGTGGCTCCGGAGACCACGGCTCGCTTCTCCCAACTCGACCACCGGAGTCGAGACCATTCACCCCCTGGTTGATTGCCTGTGCCGCCCGGTCAGGTGGCAAGTACATAGTACCGGCACCGCCGCAGCCTCCGCTCCACCAGCCCCCCTCATCCCCTCGCCCCCCAGCGCTGGGCGTTGCGCATTGCTCGAGCCGCCTCCCGATCGGCCTCCCGAGTGAGCAGCGCCTGGCGCTTGTCGAACAGCCTGCGACCCCGGGCCAGCGCCAAGTTGACCTTCGCCTTGCCGTCGTGGAAGTACAGCGACAACGGCACCATGGTGAGAGCTTGCTGCTGGCTCCGTCCCATGAGCTCGTCGATCTCCTTGCGGTGGACGAGGAGCTTGCGCTTGCGGTCGGGATCGTGCGAACCCCACCCGCTGGCAAACCGCCACGGCGGGATGTGCATGCCGTACAGCCACAGCTCTCC
>JBOGFX010000015.1:0-2136 GCA_050743805.1 Acidimicrobiales bacterium | reverse complement strand
ATGGCCTGATGATCATCGACGAGGTTGGCTACCTGGCATTCGAACAGGACGCCGCGAACCTCTTCTTCCAGCTCGTCTCGTCGCGCTATGAGCGCGCCTCGCTGGGCCTCACATCGCACCTTGCCTTGAAAGGGGCGCGCTACAGGATCAGAGGCCGGGACATCGACAGCCTCCCGAGTGCTCGAGTCACCAGAGGAGAAGACGGGAGGTAGCCTCACAACTGTCCACTTTTCGCCCGCCGAAAGTGTTCACCTTTCGAGCGCCGTCGACAGATGGAACGCCTAACGTACGTGTACCCCACGGCCTGCGCTTGTCCGGAGTCATGTCCCCGACCCACACCCTCCTTACTCGATCCAGATCAACTCGAGGTTGCGTCTTCGCCGCTCTGACCGACCTCATCTCTTCTTGCGGCGAGCATCGAAGACTTCCCGGCCTATCGAGCAGGGCCGGCGCCAAGGTCACCCCCGTTTCGAGGCTGCACCACCGCAAGCCTCGGGTTCGCGGTGCAAACCGTGGGGCGGGCGCGTTCGACTGGTCGAGGCGTCTTTGAGTCCTCTGTCTTGTTCTGCCATCGAGGAAGTCCGTTGACGGCGCCAGCATCCCAACCATTTGCTCAGCGAATGAGTATGAAACGGATCATTGTCGTCCTAGGTCTTCTCGAGATCTTTGGTCCGATCTCGATGGATCTCTACAGTCCGTCGTTGCCAGCACTCGCTCGCAGTCTCGGCACGAGCGACAGCATGGGGCAGGCGACCATGTCGGTCTGCATGCTTGGCCTCGGATTGGGCCAAATGGTCATGGGCCCCTTGAGTGACCGCTTCGGGCGGCGACGACCGCTGATTATCGGTATCGCTGGCTTTGCGCTGCTCTCAGTTGTCTGCGCAACCGCGCCTTCGATCCAGGTGCTTCTAGTCGCCCGCTTCTTCCAGGGAGTCTGCGGTTCCGCCGGAATCGTTCTGAGTCTGGCCATAGCCCGTGATCTTGCTAACGGCGTCGAGCTCGTTCGCCTCCTTGCGATGTTGACTTCGATCGGTTCCCTGGCCCCGATCGTTGCGCCTGTGGTTGGCGGCCAGCTGACATCTGTCATGAGCTGGCGAGGCATTTTCGGTGTGCTGGCGGGGATCGGAGCGGCATTGTGCGTACTGGCCGCGGTGTGTCTTCACGAGAGCCTCCCACTGGAACAACGGCGCTCTGGGGGAGTCAGGGGCACGGCACGCACGCTCGGAGTCGTCCTTAGAGACGGCGTCTTCGTGCGCGTGTTGATGGTAGGAGCGGCAGGTGGTGCCGCCTTTTTTGTTTACCTCGCATCGATAACCTTTGTCCTCCAGAACGGATACCACCTCAGTCCCCGCATATTCAGCGCATGCTTCGCGCTCAACGCGATTGCGTCTGTGCTCGGCGCGCAGGCTAACCGGGCACTCGTGCATCGCTTCGGGCCTGTTCGTCTGTACACCATCGGCGTGACGATGACCGCATCGATGGCGGCGGTAACACTTCTCTCCGTACTTCTTGGATTGGGCCTGGCCGCACTGATCATTGCGCTCGCGGTTCTGATGTTCTTCACGGGAGGCACAATGGCAAACGGCTCGGCCATCGCGTTGATGGACCACGGTCGTCACGCCGGCACGGCGTCGGCCGTACTCGGAACCTCCAGCTTTGTAGTGGGGCCGGTTTTGGCTCCTTTGGTGTCAGTCGGTGGTGCGACCGCCCACTCGATGACCTTGGCCATGACTGTCGCCTACGGAACTGCGTGCGTTCTCGTGTGGGCTGTCGTTTTCCCGCGGGTTCGGGCACACCAAGCTGCCATAACCACGCCGGGGTGAGGGTCCGGATTGGGGTTGCAGCAAGCAATTTTCTGACCAGCATCATCGTGCGGGGTCGAGCCGCCTCCAGCCGGCATTGCGTTGGGAAAGAGGCACCTGCGGCGCCGACCAGTACCCACATTGAATGCCGCCGCCCACAACGATACGTTTGTCGGGAACCAGCCTTCTCAATCGGCAATGCGGACTTTGCCACACCGAGCCCGGACTCAAGGATAATCTCGACCGTTTCTGATCCACCTACCGTCCGGGGGCTATAGCTCAGTCGGTTAGAGCGCAGCACTGATAATGCTGAGGTCGCTGGTTCGATTCCAGC
>JBOGFX010000014.1:0-8982 GCA_050743805.1 Acidimicrobiales bacterium | reverse complement strand
GACGTGGTCTACGGCACCTACAACGTCACCGTGACCGTGGGGATCAAAAAAGCGACCACCGCCGTCACCGTAACCCCGACGACCATCGTCGTTGGCGGAACCACCTACTTCAGACCGGCGATCGTGCCGCTCATGGATTGAGATGACGACCTTCACCCGCTCACCCCGATGGCGTTCGCGACGCTTGGGCGCACGAACGCGGAGCACAGACGAAGCCGGGTTGACCCTTGTCGAGCTCACGGTCTCTTTGGCTGCGCTCCTGATCATCTTCACCATGACCGTGCCGATCGTGGACACCCTTTTCTCGACGATCGCGAGGGTGAACAACACCTATGTGAACGTCAACCAGCTGTTGCCGGTGTCGACCAACCTGCAGCGGTTCATCCGCTCCGCCGTCGAGCCCGGCCCCATGGCTGGCGGTGTACCCGCGCCGGCGTTCGTGACGGGCGCGGTGTCTCCGACCTCGATGACCTTGTACACCAACATCGGCGACCCCAACGGCCCCGCGGAGATCGTCGCCAGTTGCACCTCCTCCAATCCGAGCTCGGGGCTCTGTGACCCGGGCGCCACCTTCACGGTGACCGAGGCACGAGCCACGGCCAACAGCTGTCCACCGACGGGCTCGGGATGCACGTGGCGCACTCCACAGACGCTCATCATCGTCTACGGCGTTTCCAACGCGAACGATGGAGCTGCCCTGTTCGTCTACAGCCTTCTGGTCATCAACTCGGTTCCCTCGGGGACGACCGAAACTCTTTCCCAGGTCGGCGTCGATCCGCCGTACGTCTATCCCACGGGAGCGGGCTGCTCATCGCCCAGTCCCTCTTGCTACGCGTCGAGCGACCAAGATGTCTTTGCCTCCTGCACCAGCGCCCCCAGCCCGTCGGGGAACGTGCTGGGGAACTGTCCATCCGCCGAGGTGTACGCGGTGACCATCGACCTGCAGGTCCTTGGGTGCGTCGGCACGGGTCCACCACCTCCACAGACCCCGGCTTGTCCCAACGGGGTGTCGAGCGGCCGGACCGCTGGAGGCCAGTCCGAGGCTGATACCACGGTCTATCTGATCTCACCGGTGTCATCGCAATATCAACCGATGGTGGGCTGAGAGATGGCCACTCGCAGAGACCTACGTTTCGATAGGAGAAACAAGCGGCGATCCGCTCGTGCGCTCGCGTTCGCCAAAGAGACTGGCCAAGCGGCGATGGCGATCGTCATTGGGCTCATCCTGCTGCTGTCGTTGAGCGGTGGACTGCTCGCAGCCACCGCCATGCAGCACGATCCGCTCGTTTCCAACGACGTCGTGCAGCACCTCGCATACCGGGCGCTCGAGTCGGGAATCGACTCCTATGTGGCGGCACTGAACGCGTCACCGAACCTGGTCAACTGCAACTCGAACAACACGTCACCCTCGAGCGCCGTCTGCCCTTCGTCACAGGTCCCAGCCTTGGACAACTGGATACAGGTGAAAGGCAATGGCAACAACCCGGTCTCCGAGTACTTCATGTGGACCAATCCTGCTCTGTGCTTCAACAACGCCTGCACAGCGCCGGGGGGCACCGCAGGCCAGACGCTCCAGTACGTCAAGGAGCTCGTGTACGGAGCCGCGGTCAACGGAACCACCATCTCCTACCAGACCTCCTACCTGCAGCTGACGCCCGAGAATGGCTTCCTCACCCACATCTGGTGGAGCAACTACGAGTCGACCGTCCCCGCCCAGGGCTACACCTCGTCGTGCACCTACGACTGGAACGACGACTACCAGGGTCCGGACACGACGGAACCGGGGAACTTCAACAGCTCGAACTGCTCTGCCGTCTACTTCGGCCCCAACGACGTCCTCTACGGGCCCGTCTATTCCAACGATTCGATCTACGTTGCGAAACACGGGCCGAACTTCGGTTCACAGGCCGACCCCTCCACGGTGACGACCCACGACCCGAACTGTCTGTTCGTCGCCCCTCCTGACAACGCGGATCCTCAAAGCTGCTCGGGCGCGAGCGCCGATGTCGGGTACTACAACTCGTCGGCCAGCTCCTACAACGCAGCCCTGGAGCCGCTGCCCAGCACAGACGCCAGTCTGGAGACCATCGCGGCCCAGAACGGTTGCGTCTACTCGGGACCCACCCAGATAACGCTCGACGCACAGGGGACCACGGAGTACATGACGGTGACCAGCCCTGACACTCCCTTTACGACCTCCTCTGGCACCGTGTACAACTCGACTGGCGGTGTCAACCAGGATCTGGCTCCGTACAACAAGAACAGCTGCGGTGCCGGGGGCAGCTCGACGGTAGCGGTGCCCACCAACGGTGTGGTGTTCATAGAGAACGTCGCAGGATCGTGCCCCAACTCGTCGCAGCCGTCGGCCTACGACTACTACGCGAACCCCTTCGACGGTGTGTCGGGGTCCGGCACCGACTCGCAGCTCGGCTACTACTACGGGCAGACTTCCACGCCAGACTGCGAGGGAGACGCGTTTGTCTCCGGAGCTCTCACCGGAACTTTGACGATCGCTACGCAGAACGACATCGAGATCGACGGGAACATCACCTACACCGATTGTGGAGCGGGGTTCGACAGCACATTCGCAAACCAATGCACGTACAACTCGTCGCTCGGAGCCCCAAATGACGCGCTCGGGTTGATCGCCTTCGCCTACGTGGGCGTCAACCGTCCTGTAGAGGTCAGCCAATGTCAGGGACAGTGGTGCGGTGGGTACGGTGGCAATGTGACGGTCCTTGCGAGCTGTGGATCCCAAGGCGCGCTCCCAGCCCCCCTCTGTGACCCCTCGAGCGGCTCTGGCGTCGTCATCGACGCTGCGATACTGGCGCTCAACGACGGCTTCGGCGTCAACAACTACGAGATCCCGGGTTCAGAAGGGACCCTCGACGTCTACGGATCGATCTCTCAGGACTATCGCCCAGCTGTGGGCGAGTTCTCCGGCGACAGCGTCTATGCCGGCTACTCCAAGTACTACCTCTGGGACAGCCGGTTGGGCTACGTGAACGTTCCCTACTACCTGAACCCTGGGACCCCCCGCTGGGCGATCGCGTCCACCGCGGTGGCCCAAGGTGTCGCTTGCAGCGGAGTCCAGCTTCCCGGTTACTGGACCCCGTCGACGTCGTACCCAAACTACGCGACGTCGCCAGGGAGCTGCACGGCCCCCTAGCGCGCAGCGCTTAGACCAAGAGGCCGTCGTTCGCAGGGCTGGGCTTGGCAACCGCGGCCTTGATCACATCTGTGATCTCGGGACCAACCAGCTCGTCGTGGACGAGCAATGCGTCGCGCAGGGCCTCCACAACGTGGCGGTTGTGCACCACCATCGACCGGGCGTCGGCCTTGGCGCGCGACAGGAGCTGGTCGACCTCGTCTCGACCTTGGTCGCTCGAGAGCACCTTGGAGGCGGGGTCACCCACCCCCAGGGGGCCGTCCGAGGCGTCCACTATGAGCGTGGAGCCCATGCCCAGAGCACCCACCATCTGGCAAGCCGTGCGCGTGGCAGTGGCGAGATCTCCGCCGACTCCCGAGGAGTGCTCGCCGAAGAACAGCTCTTCGGCGACGATGCCGCCCATCGCGATCTGGACGAGCGCCTGCATCTCGCTCTTGGTCCGGGTGAAGCGTTCCTCGGAGTCGGAATGCGCGAGGAGCCCGAGCGCGTCCTTTCGCTTGACGATGGTGAGCACGTCGAGATTGCGGCCTCGCCCCACCAGCCAGGCGACCGTGGCGTGCCCTGCTTCGTGGGTGGCGATCATGCGGCGCTCGGCCTCGGTGTAGAGCACGCCGTTGGCGAGGCCGATCTCGCCCGTGAGCTTGGCTCGCGTCACGTCGGCCCAGCTGAGCGCGGTGTCCCCTCGTCGGAGAGCCCAAACCAGCGACTCGTCCAAAAGATGTTCGATCATGACCGGCGAATACCCGGTCGTCATCCCGGCCAAGGCCTCGCGGCGCGCCGGCTCGTCCAGCTCGTCGGTGTGGGCCTTCTTGGCTAGGTAGAAGTCGACTATCTCCCTTCGACCCGCCCGGGTCGGAAGGTCGAAGTAGATGGATCGATCGAAGCGGCCCGGCCGCAGCAGAGCCGGATCCAGGTCGTCCGCCCGGTTGGTCGCGCCGATCACCAGGATGTTTGCCGGGGCTGCGGTTGGCCTCGAGAACTGGCGGTTGGTCGGCAGCCATCCGTTAGCGAAGCCGACCAAAGCTCCGGCGAACCTCGCGCCCGAGGTGGGGGTCTCGAAGGATTGGAGCTGGATCAGCAGCTCGTTCACCACCCCGGCGATGCCCTCCCGGTGGCGGCCGGCACCGGCGCTTGAGCGCGCCGCGCCGATGGCGTCGATCTCCTCGATGAAGCCGATCGCCCCGCCCTCGCGGCGGGCATAGCGCCGCAGCGCCCGGAAGTAGGAACGGATCTTTCGGTTGGTGGCGCCGTAGTACATCGACTGGAACGCCGAGGAGGAGACGAACAGGAACGGCACCCCGGCTTCTGCGGCGAGCGCCTTGGCGAGGTAGGTCTTGCCCGTCCCCGGCGGCCCCTCGAAGAGGACGGCGCGACGCGGGGTGCCACCCATCTTCTCGGCAAATCTCTTGTGGGCCAAGAACAGATCGAGCGTTCTCTTCACCTCCTCGACGACGACGTCAGAGCCCTTGACATCGTCGAAGCCGACCTTGATCTCGCCGGGCCGGTAGAGAACGTGCGGAGAGCGTCCTCCTCCGAGGAGGGAGCCCAAGATGGCGACCACCAGAATTGCGATGAGGACGACGGCCGGCGCATACGGGGCGAAACCCGCCGGGAGATGGGGAACCGCGAAGCCCGCGTGGTGCCACAAGACGTCGCTTATGACGAGCCACGCGGCGATCGGGGCAAGGGCAGCTGCCAACCAGGTCAGCCGCCGCCGCCTCGCCCGCTCGCGAGCGATCGCGACGTCCGCCTTGTCTCTGGCCTGTGCACCAGCCTGCTTGCTGGCGGTGGGGTCGCCATCGCCGATGGCGAGCAGGCCCGCATTTGCTGGGGCGCAGTCGTCGCTTTGGCTGACATGCCCTTCGTCTCGGCTCACCGGCGTCCTTTCGGCCTATTCGAAAGGGGCGTCGGTTTCGCCACTCGCTCCCCGCCAGCCAGGCGACCATCTGTGCCTGACGGATCGACGCGCCGCCCTGGTAGAGGGCCTTGTCGGGGCCCCACGGCAGTCTTTTGCAGTTACGTCTCTCAAGCGTCCCACACCAGAGCGGACTTGGAAAGAGCTGCGCCCGCCCCCAAGTCGCCGAACAGGTTCAAGCCACAGGGCGGTGCTCGATTCGAGCGCTTTGGCCAGCTCGGGATGCTTTGACACCCCGGAGCGATCGTGGTGGGCTTCGGCGGTGGACCCCTCCGCCCTGGCCCTCCCACAGAATCCCTATCGGCGGCTGCGGAGCCGGGTCGGGCGAACCCTCCCTTCGCCTGTGGCCGAGAAGCTCCGGTCGATCGCAGGTCGTGGATCGCCGCGTGTCGTAGATATGGACCGGCTCGACGAAGAGCTCGACCATGCCGCCGAGCTTTTCCGAGTCTCCGAGGATGACGCACGGAGCTTCCTCGCGGGGTTTCGTCTGGCTCCTGCGCGCGGCCAACCCGACGATCCGTTCTCTGGTTCCTACCGTGACTGGGTCTTTGCTCAGTACGCCCGGGTCTCGGGGCGCGAGAGCTACGCGACCGCCAACGAGGAGAGCACCTTCGATGTTCTCGAGGCGCTCGCCACCCCGTACCCGTACTCGACGAGATCGCCAAGGGTGGTAGGCGAGGAGCTCGTGGCCCGCGGCTTCATCGTGTCCTCCCTGGGGCTCGAGCCGCCCGCGCGCATCGTCGAGTTCGGCTCGGGGTGGGGGAATCTCACCCTCGATCTGGCCCGGATGGGCTTCGAGGTGACAGCGGTGGAGATCGAGCCGCGCTTCTGCCAGCTGATGGTGGAAGCGCCCGATCCCGTCGGCAGGGTCCACGTCGTGAACTGCGGGATGCTGGAGTTCCAAGCCGAGGAGCGCTTCGACGCGGCCCTCTTCTACGAGTCCTTCCACCACTGCGCGGATCACCTAGCGATGCTGGAGCGCCTGAGGGACGTCGTGGCCCCCGGCGGCAGGGTGATCTGGGCCGGCGAGCCGGTCGCTCCGATGCCCTACCCCTGGGGTCTGCGGCTCGACGGATACTCGGTGTGGTCCGTGCGGCGCCACGGATGGCTCGAGCTCGGCTTTGATGATCGGTACTTCGCGAGAGCCCTTGACCGGGCGGGATTCAAGGCGAGGAGAAGCCGCCTGCCCCAGGGCTCTTCTTTGGCCGACGTGATCGTCGCCTCTCGCTAGATCGCCTCGTTGTTGGTCCGAGCGAGCTGGCGGTGGCGGCGTGAGAGATCCGCGCACTGCGGGCACACGGTCTTCGGGATGACGCCGTGTGCCATGAGCAAGGAGAAGATCCGGCATCCCAGGCACAAGTTGAGGGCTGTCTCCAAGAATGCCGCCACGCAAAGTGGCACGAGGATCCAGCGGCCGACCGGCCAGCCGGCCGCCGCCCAGGTGAACAGCGCCGCGAAGGAGAATGCCGCCCCGATGCCCTGAGCGAAGCGCTTGGGTGGCCCAGGGGTGGGACGTGGCTCCAGCCCGAGGAGCGGCACGCCGACCCTCGTCGCTAGCTGCCCTAGGGGGCTCAGCGTCGGCCCGGTCAGGACCCGAGCGCCGAAGCCGTAGGCGAGCGCCACGATCGCCCAGGGGCTCACCACGATCCCGACCACAGCCATGATCACCACTCCGGCGGCAACGATCCTTGCCGCGACCTCGTTCACCGGGTCCGGGAACGAGAAGAGCCTTTGCGCACCTTGCGCGAGTCGCCCCTTCGTCGCCGCATCGAGCGGCCGAGCCATCATGGGACCAGCGTACAGGCCCCGTTTCCGGCGGTGTTTGGGGCGGCGAAGCGGCCGGGTCGGCCCCGCCGTCGGCGGGCACCTCGGGGCGCCACGACTAAGGTCCGCCGGGTGGGCGCGCCGGCACAGGAGTCGAGGCCCAGGGGGAGGGCTACCAAGCAAAAGCGCGCTGTGGGCGCCCTGCTGGAGGGGACGGACGAGTTCACGAGCGCACAGGACCTGCACGCACGCCTGAAGGCGCGCGGAGACCAGATCGGCCTGGCCACGGTCTACGCGCAGCTACGCCAGCTGGCCGACGCAGGTGACATAGACAGCGTGCGCTCGGAATCCGGTGAGACCCTCTATCGCCGGTGCGTGACGCCTGCACATCACCACCACCTCGTGTGCAGGCGCTGCGGGGCGACCGTCGAGGTGGACGCCCCCGAGCTGGAGAGCCTCGCCCGGCGGCTCGGCCAGCAGCAGGGGTACACAGACGTCGAGCACGTGATGGAGATCAGCGGTTTGTGCGCGCAGTGCCGGACCCACGGGGGCCGCTAGAGCGGGGATCACCCGCCAGAGCGGTTTGGGGCAGAGGTGTTTGGGGCCGTGCGGGAGGGGTATCGACCTGTTCGGGTTAATCCCCGTCAGTCACAGAGCGCACGCGGCCCTTGGCACCACTCCCCCCCTGGAGGCCAAGGGTCGTTGCGCGTCCGGCGCAGGTGTCAGAGGAGCTGGTAGTAGCGAATGAAAGGCCCCCTGACCCCCGCCTCGCCGTCGCCCAGCACCCCGACGAAGACGTGCCTGGTCAACCAGTCGTGGGGGCCCTCGGGCACCTCGAAGGTGGGTGTCACCCTCATGTAGAAACCGCTCGCGCCGCCCCCGCGGCCTTCAAGCCATCTCTCGAAGTCTTTGGGTTCGTAGGCCCAGCGGAACCCGCGGTTTTCCAAGTAGATGATCGTGCCGTCCCGTTCTTTGAGGCAGTAGCGAGCATTGATCGCAAGAACGCCGTCGGGCCTCAGGTGGGGCCACTCGCCACCTCCGGGCAGAACCTCGCCGCTGAGGCGCGGTCCCTCGAAGCGTCCACCGGCTACCCCGAGAGCCCACCGTCGCCCGCCCGAGGGGAGCGGTCCTATGTCGTGGCGGCCTTCGGTCATCGCCAGCTGTACAGCCATCGCGAATTCGAGCCTTGGTGCTTCCACGTTCGCCTCCCTCAGACGAGCAACGTTATCCACGGTTTTGGAAGCCCCCAGAGTGCTGCGCATCACAAGGTTCGGCCGCTTGCTCCCAAAGCGTGACGGGGAGCGCCGCGCAGCCGCGCCGGTGGTTAGCCGTCAGCAAGACCCCCGGTTCAATCTCAACCGTTGACCGTTCAAACGATCGTCCGTTGGACGACGTCGCGTTTGTGTTGTCATACGGAGGTTGAGGGGTATTTCTGAGGCGCCCATGTGTGAGAACCCAAACGCGATTGCCCCGGCCCGGTGGGTGTTCGGGGCCGCCGGTACAGACACGGCGCGCTCGTGAATGCTTCGACAGACGGTTTGAACGGATCGGGCGCACCAAAGGCGGTGCCCCACCCCTCCGGCGCTGTCCCGGGGATGGAGATCCGAAGGTCAGGGCTCGGCTCTCCCGCCCAAGCGCTCGCTCTGGCCACCCTGTGCATAGTGCTGTTCCTCACGTTCTTGGACAACACGATCGTGAGCGTGGGACTCGCGAACATACAGAGCGGTCTCCATGCAGGGGTCACCTCCCTGCAGTGGGTGGTCAACGGGTACGCGCTCACCTTTGCCGCGCTGATGCTGGCGGCTGGCAGCCTCGGTGACCTGCTCGGACGCAAGAAGATCATGCTCGCCGGGGTTTCGGTCTTCTGTGCCGGCTCGGTGATCGCGGCCGTCGCGCCCGATGCGAGCTGGCTGATCGCCGGTCGGGTCGTCATGGGTGTTGGTGCCGCCGCATCCGAGCCCGGGACACTGTCGATCATCCGCCACGTCTACCCGGACCGTGGGACTCGCGCGGACGCGCTGGGGGTTTGGGCCGCGGTCTCGGGCATGGCACTGGCTTTGGGTCCGGTGATCGGTGGCGCGCTGGTCGGGTTGAACAGCTGGAGGGACATCTTCTGGTTCAACCTCTTCATCGG
>JBOGFX010000013.1:0-9055 GCA_050743805.1 Acidimicrobiales bacterium | reverse complement strand
GGGCAGGCCCGTCACGACCACACGCCAAGCCGGTTTCGGACGCCGATGTCTCTCGGGTGAGGTCGGCCCGTTCCCTCAGCTGCTGTGTGCTGGTTCTCGAATCGGCGCTCTGCTGTGCCTGGTGCGTGCACCCGGTGCCACCAATCCACTGGCGAGCGCAATCGCCCCCCCAACGCCGTGAACCCTGGAGCTGACCATTTGTGTCGGTTTCAATCGCCGCCGTGGCACGACTGTCAAACGAGATGACTCCCTTGACGGATCGAGCTTTGGGGTTCGAGGCCGGCCCGCTAACCCAGCGCCTGACAGGTTCCCCGCGGCGCTGTCGAATTGTGGCTTGGGGAGCTCCAGTCTCCCGGGGCCACGCGCATGTGCAGGCGACAAGGCCGCGCCTGGTAACCTGGTCCTGCTGCTCCAATCGACAGATTGGACCGGCGCACCCGTGACCGATGGTCGCACCGGCAACATGTGCGTTGACAGTCAGCATTGCCGGGTGCGGCCCGTGGAGAAACTGGTCGAAGAACAACGCATGACCTTGAACGACCTGCTCCCTGACGGAGCAGAGGCGGATCCCGCCCTTGACCTCTATGAGACCGAACGGAGCTTCGAGTCCCTAGGGGTCGATTTCCGGCTCTCCAAAGTGCTTGCGGATCAGGGCATAGCAACTGCCTTTCCGATCCAGGCCCTCACGGTCGCGGACGCCTTCTCCGGCCAGGACGTTTGCGGAAAGGCCAAAACGGGCTCGGGGAAGACGCTCGCATTCGGCCTGCCCCTCCTTCAGCGCACGGCTGCCGCGCTCGGCAGTCGCCGTCGCCGTGCGAGCTCCGCGTCGGAGCCCCATGGGCTCGTGCTGGTACCGACCAGGGAGCTGGCCCTTCAGGTGCACGGGGTTCTCGAGCCGCTCGGTGCCGCCCTCGATCTCCGTGTTGCTGCCGTCTACGGCGGTCAGGACATCGAGCGCCAGATATCTCGGCTGCGCAAGGGGTCGCAGGTTGTGATCGCCACCCCGGGGAGGCTGATCGACTTGGGCGAGAGAGGGGAGCTCTCCGTTGCCGAGGTCGGGATCCTCGTTCTCGACGAGGCCGATCGCATGGCCGACATGGGTTTCATGCCCCAGGTCGAGTGGGTCCTGCGACGCTTGCGACGCGAGCATCAGACGCTTCTATTCTCTGCGACCTTGGACGGCGCCGTAGACCGTCTGGTCAAGCGCTATATGAAAGAGCCCGTCTTCCATGAGGTCGCATCAGCGACCATTACCGTTGCCGCGATGCACCACCGCTTCCTCCAGGTGCACCAGATGGACAAGGTCCGTGTGGCAGCCGCTATCTGCCAGGCGCACACGAAGACCCTGTGCTTCGTTCGCACCAAACGCGGAGCCGATCGTTTGGCCACCGAGCTGGCCAGAGAGAAGGTGCGCAGCGCGGCGATCCACGGTGACCTGCGGCAGGCCAATCGGGAGAAGGCCCTTTCCGACTTCGCCAAGGGAAAGCTCTCCGTGCTGGTGGCCACCGACGTTGCGGCGAGAGGCCTCGACATCGACAGTGTGGACGTGGTCATGCACTTCGATCCGCCCGAGGACCACAAGGCCTACCTGCACCGCTCCGGGCGTACGGCGCGAGCCGGGGAGACCGGGATTGCGGTGACTCTCCTTCTGTGGAACCAGCTGCTCGCGGCCGAGTTGATCCAGCGACGCCTCGGGATACGTATGCCGATCGTCGAGATCTTCTCCAATGATCCGCGCCTGGACGACCTGACCGCGTGGCAACCCCGAGAAGACGAAGGCGTCCTCTGAGCGCTCGGCAAAGCTTTATTTCTTAATGACCACGGTTCCCGGTGATGGTGTGCGCCTGTTTGCGCCCGAGGAGGCGGCGATGGGAGGCGTGCTCTTCATTGCAGCTCATCCCGACGACATCGACTACGCGTGCGGAGGCACGGTGGCCACCTTGAGGGCAGCAGGAGTGGAAGTGGGTTATTGCATCGCGACTGACGGCGAGGCAGGTGGCTTTGACCGCTCTGTGGCCCGCGCGGACGTGTCCGCGCTACGGCGCCGAGAGCAAACCGCAGCCGCCACGGCCCTGGGGGTGAGCGACATTGCTTTTCTCGGGTACCCCGACGGGCGTCTGGCGCCGGACATGGCATTGCGCAGAGACATGGCCGCGGTGATCCGTCGCAGCCGTCCTGACGTCGTTGTCGTACCATCGCCTGAGCGCAATTGGAGGTCGATCTATGCCGGGCACCCGGACCACCTCGCCGCGGGTGAGGCCGCGATCGCGGCGGTGTACCCGGACGCGAGGAACCCATTTGCCCACCCTGAGCTGATCGATCAGGGGCTCGAACCCCATACCGTGCGCGAGTTGTGGATCATGGGCCCTCCCTCGCCGAACCTCGCGGTCGACGTCACCGAGCGCCTCGATCAGAAGGTGGCGGCGCTCGCCTGCCACAAGAGCCAGGGGGCGGACGCCAAGGAGATCGTGACCATGCTGCGTGAGTGGGGGGGTGGCTCGGCCCAGAGCGCCGGCATGTCCCCCGGCCGTTTGGCCGAGCTGTTTTTTGTGCTCGCGACCGGCTGATCAGGCTGCGAGCTGAGCGAGCACGTAGCGCAGGATCCCTCCGTAGCGGAAGTACTCGGCCTCGGTCGGGGTGTCGATCCGGACCAGCGCGGCGAACTCCACGCTGCCGCCGCCGTCCCGCCGCGCCCTGACGGGAACCTCCTTGGGCACGGAAGCGTCGTTCATCTCTTCCAGGCCGCCAATCGAGTAGGTCTCGTGGCCGTCGAGGCCCAAGCTCTCTGCAGTGTCTCCCGGCCGGAATTGCAGAGGAAGGACTCCCATGCCGATCAGGTTCGAGCGATGTATCCGCTCGAAGCCCTCGACGATCACCGCCTTCACGCCGAGCAGAGCGGGACCCTTGGCTGCCCAGTCCCTACTCGAGCCGGACCCGTACTCCTTGCCGGCGATGACGATGAGCGGGACACCTTCATCGCGGTAGCGTCTGGACGCTTCGTAGATGGTCGTCTGCTCGCCGTCGGGAAGATGCACGGTGAAGCCTCCCTCGGTTTCCGGTGCGAGGCGGTTGCGCAGCCTTACGTTTGCAAAGGTTCCCCTCACCATGACCTCGTGGTTACCCCTGCGTGCTCCGTAGGAGTTGAAGTCTCGGCGTTCGATCCCGTGCTCTGACAGGTAGCGCCCGGCCGGCGTCGAGATGCCGATCGATCCTGCGGGCGAGATGTGATCGGTGGTCACGCTATCGCCCAGCAGGGCCAGCACCCTTGCCCCTTCGATGTCGTCTATCTGGCTTGGACCCCGCCCCATGTCCTCCAGGAACGGAGGTCGGAGCGCGTAAGTGGACTCCGGGTCCCATGCGAAGGTCTGGCCCTGCGCTATCGGGATCGCCCGCCACCTCTCGTCGCCGTCGAAGACCGCGGCATAGCGCTGTCGGAACATCGCTGAGTCGAGAGAGTCGCGAATGGTTTGTGCCACTTCGTCCGAGCTCGGCCAGATGTCCCCGAGGTGGACCGGTGTCCCGTCGCTGCCCGTGCCCAGAGGCTCGGTTGTCAGGTCGGCGTCCATGGTGCCCGCCAAGGCGTAGGCGACCACCAGAGGCGGAGAGGCGAGGTAGTTCATTCGCACATCGGGATGGATCCTGCCCTCGAAGTTCCGGTTGCCCGACAGGACCGCACAGACCGCCAGGTCCCCTGCGGTTACCGCGTCCGACACGCCCGGCATGAGAGGTCCAGAGTTGCCGATGCACGTGGTGCAACCGAAGCCGACTAGATAAAAACCGAGCTCCTCGAGGGGCTGGATCAAACCCGCACGCTCTAGGTAGTCGACCACGACTCTCGAGCCAGGGGCTAGGGAGGTCTTCACCCACGGCTTCGAGCGCAGGCCGCGTTCGACGGCACGTTTGGCAAGCAAACCGGCACCCACGAGAACCTGGGGGTTGGAAGTATTGGTGCAGCTGGTGATCGCTGCTATGACCACATCACCGTCGGACGCCGATGAGACCCCGGCTTCTCCACCCGTCACATCAACCGAGCGCGGTTCGCGGCCAAGCACGGAGCTAAAGGCTGCCTTGGCCCCCGACAAGGCCACCCGGTCCTGTGGGCGCGAGGGTCCCGCGAGGCTGGGTTCGACGCTGTCGAGATCGAGCTCGACCAGCTCGCTGTACACCGGCTCCTGTTCGTCGGCATCATGCCAGAGGCCCTGGTGCTTGGCGTAGGTCTCGACCAGGGCAACATGGGCCTCGTCGCGTCCGGTGAAGCGCAGATACGACAGGGTCGCCTCGTCGATCGGGAACATCGTACAAGTGGCTCCGTACTCAGGGGACATGTTGCCGATCGTTGCCCTGTTCTCCACTGGCACGCTCGCTACCCCTGGGCCGAAACACTCGACGAACTTGCCGACGACCCCGTGACTGCGCAGCAGGGCAGTGATCGTGAGGACGAGATCGGTGGCGGTCGTGCCCTCCCTGAGTGCACCGGACAACTTGAGGCCAACCACGGGGGGGATGAGCATGGAGTACGGCTGTCCCAGGATCGCCGCCTCCGCCTCGATCCCTCCTACCCCCCATCCGAGCACGCCGAGCCCGTTCACCATGGTGGTGTGCGAGTCGGTGCCGACCAAGGTGTCGCAGAAGGCCTGGCCGGCTCTCTCGAAAACGACGCGTGCTAGGTACTCGAGGTTGACCTGATGGCAGATGCCCGTCCCTGGCGGCACGACCGCAAAGTTGTCGAACGACCGGGAGGCCCAAGCCAGCAACTGGTAGCGCTCCATGTTCCTTCGGTATTCGATCTCGACATTTGCGTCGAAGGACCTCGAATCACCTGAGCGCTCCGCGATCACCGAATGGTCGATGACCAGCTCCACGGGCACCGAAGGGTTGATGCGGGCGGCATCTCCCCCCAAGTGGGCCATCGCGTCTCGCATCGAGGCGAGGTCCACGGCCGCGGGCACTCCGGTGAAGTCCTGCATCAGCACGCGTTCGGGGCTGAAGGCTATCTCGGAGCCTGCGCCCTGCGTCTCGGGTCGTCCGCCATGATCGGCCCACGAGGCGAGGCTTGCTATGTCGGCCGCCTTGACCCGATGCCCGTCCTCGTGGCGGAGGAGGTTCTCCAAGAGGACCTTGAGGGAGTAGGGGAGCCGCCCCACCGAGAAATCCTTCAGCCCTGGTGCGTCGAGATGGAAGATCTCGAGGCGTTTGTCTCCAGCTTTGAGGGTTGAGCGCGCGTCGAAGCTGTCGGGGTGATCGTGGGCGTCTGGCATAGTCCCATTCTGCCCGTTTCGGCGTGGTCCCACCGCGGGTGCCAAGATGGCACATGGACGTGCGTTCTTTGGTCCAAGAGCGTCTCGAGCGAGCATTTGACGCCGTCCGCCCTGGCACGGACCCCGTCGTGCGCCCATCCGATCGCGCCGATCTCCAGGCGAATGGCGCGATCGCCCTGGCCGGTTTCTTGGGTCGCGCCCCGACCGAAGTCGCCCAGATGGTCATCGACCGCCTCGAGGTCTCAGATATCTGCGACAAGGTCGAGATCAGCGGGAACGGCTTCATCAACCTGACCCTGTCGACCGGCTACATCGCGACGCGTGTCGGCGCGCTCGTGGGCGACCAGCGGTTGGGAGTGGGGAAGCAACGGGACCACGAGACGGTGGTGATCGACTACTCCGCCCCGAACGTCGCGAAGGAGATGCACGTAGGTCACCTACGGACCACTCTTATCGGAGATGCCCTGGCCCGCATGCTCTCCTTCATGGGCGCCAAGGTCGTGCGCCAAAACCACATCGGAGACTGGGGGACCCCGTTCGGGATGCTCATCGAGCACCTCGTGGAGCTTGGAGAGCAGGAGGCCGTCGAAACGCTCTCGGCAGGGGAGTTGACCCGCTTTTACCAGCGAGCCAGGGCGTCCTTCGATTCCGACAAGGAGTTCGCAGATCGGAGTCGGCGTCGCGTCGTCATGCTTCAGTCCGGCGACCCTGAGACCCTTCGCCTGTGGAGTGTGCTTGTGGTCGGCAGCATTCACTACTTCAACGCCGTGTACCACCTGCTCGGAGTGGAGCTCTCCGACGATGACCTCGCGGGGGAGAGCTCGTACAACCACCAGCTCCCCCTCATGGTCTCAGAGTTGGACGACAAGGGCCTCCTCGTCGTGCACGACGGCGCGAGGTGTGTGTTTCCCCCCGGCTTCATCAACCGGGCCGGGGATCCTTTGCCTTTGATTGTCCAGAAGTCCGATGGCGGCTTCGGCTACGCGAGCACGGATCTCGCGGCGATCCGGCATCGCATCTTCGACCTCGGAGCGCGAAGGGTTCTCTATGTGATCGGAGCTCCACAGGCCCAGCACCTGAAGATGTGCTTCGCAGTCGCCGAGATGGCCGGCTGGACGACGGATGGCGTGCAGCTTGAGCACGTGTCGTTCGGCAACGTCCTCGGGCCCGACAACAAGATGCTGGCAAGCCGTCAGGGGAGGTCCGTCATGCTGGTGGACCTCTTGAACGAGGCGATCGAGCGCGCTGCTCGAGCTCTGGACACCCGAGAAGGAGATGAGTCCGGTGACGCCGGTTCGCCCGAGGCAGTGGCCCGTGTGGTCGGCATCGGCGCCATCAAGTATGCCGACCTTTCCACCGAGCGCACTCGTGACTACGTCTTCGACTGGGATCGGATGCTCGCGTTCGAGGGCAATACGGGACCATACGTCCAGTACGCGCATGCTCGGATCCGCTCGATATTCCGCAGGGATGTCTCGGATGCGTTGCCGTCGGTCCCAGTTCTCGACGAGCCCGCAGAGCGCGCGCTCGCGCTCAAGCTCTTATGGTTCCCGAGCGAGCTTCGAACCGCCCTTGACGCACGCGCACCCCACCGGGTCTGCGGGTATCTCCATGAGCTCGCGTCAGCGTTCACCACCTTCTACGAGGGATGTCGGGTCTTGACCGAGGACACGGCGACGCGGGCGAGCCGGCTTTTGCTCTGCGAAGTGACGGCTCAGGTCCTAGAACGCGGGCTCGGGTTGCTCGGCATCGGTGCCCCTGAATCGATGTGAGGACGGACGTGCCCAGCACAGGCTTGCACGGCTAGGTTCGAGCTGCATCGCGACCGCGGCTTGACCTAGGAGCATGTGATGACCGCAACGTACGTTGCCCCAGGCTGGCTCACCAAGAATGTCTTCAATCGCATCGTGGCAGGGCTCACTCGGGTGCGGATCAGCGTTTGGGGGTCCCGTGTTCTGGCGGTACGGGGGCGAAAGAGCGGTGACTGGCGTAGGACGCCGTTTAATCTGCTTACCCTCGGCGACCGTAAGTACCTTGTGTCGCCGCGGGGGACGACCCAATGGGTGCGGAACATCCGGGTCAGCCGAGAAGCCGAGCTCCGGCTTGGCTTCCGAGCGGTGCCGATCCGCGTCGTCGAGCTCGCCGACGAGGAGAAGCCACCGGTGTTGCGACCGCCGCTCAGACCGACTCCGCGTCTACGAGCAGGTGTTACGCAAGGGGCGACGGACGATGTCCGCTACTAGATCGATGTTGACGAGCTGGCGCGCGTTTTTGATGAACTCGTTCTGCCCCCTGCGTCCGCGCCGAATGGTCGGAGTGGTTCCGCCGCCACGGTCGGGGTCGATCTTGAATGCGGAGCCCGGTGCAAGAACGAATCGCTCGCATCGTCACTGAGCTCGCCATTGACCAGGCTCTGGTGGTCCGAGCGCCACTGCGCCAACCAGTTCGGCCGGATCACCCAGGGGCCGGCTACCAGGTCATCTTCTACCTGGAGTACGACCGCTCGACCGAGACCCTGGAGCGCCTGGAGAAGAAGCTCAAGAACCACGACGGCCTCCAGGTGGCCTCCGGGCACGCCTACCGGGTCTGCTTCGGCCACCCGTGCCGGGAGGCCGGTGCAAGCAGCGTCTTGGCACATGCCCAACCGTCCCGGTGGCAATGACCGCCTTGGGCCGTCACAGCCGCCGCACGAGGCGATCTGGGCGCCGATCGGCTACGACGGCGCGCGACTGGGACTCGCCGAGCTGACTACGACGCCCATCCCGCTGAAGTCCGAGGAGCGTGTCGCAGAGACCCAGGCCTATCGGCGCCGGACGGAGGGAGAGCCGCAGGGCGAAGAGCGATAGGTGTTTCGGTGCGCCCGAGCGGACCACATCGCCGCTGTTGAGCCCCCAGTGCCACCTCGGTGATCCACTCTCAGAAGCTTGCAGTGTCGCGGATCGGGCGTCGCGTTGGCGCCGGTCTGCCTACCACCCTGCGATGGTCGCCTTGACGAGGACTTGCGCCATCCACGCGAGAAGCTCGATTGCCTGTTTCTGCGGTAGGTCGGCCATGTCGGTGGTCCAGACGATCGCATCGGATCCGAACAACGGGACCAGCGCATTCGCCAGGCGGTCTCGGGCATCCTTAGGAACGTCGTTCGGTAGGCCTTCGAGGAGGGCCGCGATCCAGTGGCCGCGGTTGGTCAGTCCTCGGCGGCGCTTTGCGTGTTCCGTGCCCGGGTCAAGCGAGAGGTGGAGCATCATGCGCAGCTCGGTCTCATGGTCGAACGCCCACGCCGCCGTCGCTCGCACAAGATCAGCCGCCCGAGCGGCGACTTCGCGGGGTGAGGAAGCCGCAGTCACGGCCCACTCGGAGTCCTCGAGCGGGTCGTCGGCCAAAGACATCGTCGCGTGGAGCACGACCGCATCGTTGGTCGGGAAGTAGCGGTAGGCGGTTGCCCGAGACACGCCGGCGAGCTCCGCCGCGGCGGGGACCGTCAGCGGTCTGCCGGTGCGCAGTAGTTCGCGCGCCGCTTCTCGCAGCAGGCGCAGCGTGCGCTCCTTGGGGCTCGGGCGTCCCCCGGTGCTACCTCGACCTTCCATCGCATTCACTCTTGACAAGGCAGGATCCTGACTGCATGATACTCATAGTCTCATAGTAAGACATGCGGACTCAGTTCGAGAGACTAAGTCTAACTCCACGACAACTCCCCGCAAGGAGGGACACCATGACCACCGTCGCCGAATCCACCCCTCCAACCCAAGCCGCTCCGGAGGTTTCGGGTTTCCAGCACCTCGGCCTCACCGTCCGAGACG
>JBOGFX010000012.1:0-13659 GCA_050743805.1 Acidimicrobiales bacterium | reverse complement strand
CCTTGGCGTTCTGCGCGAACAAAGTGCCGAATATCGCGTTCAGGATCCCGCTATTGAGCGCCACGTCGGGATCTTCGATGGGATCGAGGTTCTCCCAGCTGCCAGTCACCCCCGACCGCAGGAGAACGGTCGCGGAGCCACCACGCTGCGAGTGGGCTTGAGGAGCAGGGCTCATGAGGGCCGCCGTGGTAGAGGCTGCTCCCGTCGTCGTCGCCGCGATGAAGCTCCAAGCGCCAGCAAGAGCGCAAACGGCCAAGCCCCGACCAAGAACTGCTGCCGCCATGCAGACCCCCCACTCCCCTACGGATTCGCATTCACGACGCGGAGCGGAGACCGCAGCTCAACCGTTATGTCATGTCAAGCAGCGAACAGCGAGGAACGCTAGGAGGCCTAGCCGATCAACGCCACTTGTCGACCGAGACGGTTGCCCCATGCCGGCCTGAGATGAGCTTGGAGGCCCCTGCGGTCCCCCCACCGATGACCGCAACATTCACGAACTCAGCCGAGAACGTCTCGATGAGCTCATCCGGTGCCGCCCGTAGCTTGCTGGCAAACGGCTCGACCCCGGCCTGAGCGATCGGCTTCAACGTGGCCTGGACGACACCGTTCGACCAATACTCGCGGGCGGGAACCTTGCTGTTGCGTGCGATGCATTCAGCGAGGTCCTCCTTGGTGGCAAAGCCGGCTCCGACGAAGGCCTTCGCGAGCGTCGGATCGATCACCACAAGGGGCGGAAAGCCCGGATCGGCTGCGCGCAGGGCGGTGCCAAGCTTCTCCTCCCAGTTAGGCCCGCGGGGACCGACTCCACTGATAGTGCACCATCCTCCGAGGAACATACTCACCGCGCTCTCTTCGGCAGGGAGCCCGTATTTTGTGTGCAGAGGTGCCCACGGGCTTTCCTCCTCGTTCTCGGGGAACGCGGCCGTGTACGAGTAGTTGTTCCCGAAGGTACCCATATAGGTCTCGCCAGGCACCGATCCACCTTGGAGGTTCTGGGACAGCAAGCCGTAGGCACGACCTATGGTTGCGTTGGCCGTGTTGTATGGGCCCATGGCGCCTATGCCCGAGTTCATCCCGATCTCGTTGCGGATCGGACCATTGATGATCGCAAGAGCAGCCATCGAGGTCAGGCTGCTCATACGGGCCGTCACCCCTCCTGCGGCCATAGCGAGGATGACGGGGAGGTACTCCGGTCGCGCGCCTGCCATAACAGCATTTACTGCAACCTTCTCTACCGTGGACTCCCACTCCTCGCGGCCACGCGCGGGAGCGTGCTTCCCCACTATCTCGTCCGCCTCGTGGCTCGTTCCAGCCAGCATCACCGCGACCCGCTCCTCGGTCGGGAGAACGATCGGCAGTCCATCGGTCCAGCGATTCTCCTCGAACAGCCGGTGGGCAGCTTGGGCATCTGCGACGTCGATCAAACGAGGAGTGGTCCTCTCAAAGGCCTGGCCCGCCTTGTCCTGAGCGTCCAGGGGAGCGGTGAGGCCCTCGACCAGCATGTCCATGACCGCCTTGTGGCTGATGGCGTCGTCACCCTCGATCAAGGATCTGAGCTCGCCCCCGGAGCGCCCACCGATAGCCGCGGGGAGATAAGTGGCGCGCAGCCGCGGCATGCCCTGGACCTTGGTCGCCGACTGCACCAAACGATGGAACACAAGAGCATGCACCCCCACCGTGGGAATGCCCGCCTGCTCTAGCTGCGATGTGATCCCGACGACCGCCGGGGCACATGTGCTTCAGAGGCCCAAGCCGACGATGGCTGCATCTCCGTTGGACACGATCTCGTCCCGTACCTCTTGGGAGAACCCCCCGAACACCTTCTCTGGCAGGACTCGAACCTCTGATCCTGGTAGTCGCTCTGCCCAGACGTCAGCCAACTGGTGCATGAACGGCTCGGCGTTGTCGAATGGGATGTGAACCATGTAGACAACCTTGCCCTGCAAGGTTTCCAGTCGGGGAGCCAACGACTTCCCATCGACCCTTGGCGGGTAGCCGCGAGGGTCGTGAACTTTCAGCTCGTTCGCCATCTCTCACTCTCCGATTCTTCTTGAGTTGCCAGAACGATGATATAGATCGCAAGCACAGCTCGCCGGTTACCTTCTGCTTCGGTCGAAGCCGACCCGCGTCAACGCCGCGGCCACGCCTCGCCCGACAAATACGCGTCGGCGGCAATGGCCGCGGTCGCCCCATCGCCTGCAGCCGCCACTGCCTGATTGGAGGAATCGCTTCTGATGTCGCCAGCGACGAAGAGCCCTTCCAGCTCGGTATGAAGCTGACCATCTGTTGGCACGCGGCCCTCGGCGTCGAGCTTGAGCAGGTCCCCGAGGAACTCGGTGCGTGGTCTGATCCCGACGTACACGAACACGCCGGAAACAGCAACCTCCTCGGTTTCTCCTGCTCCCCCCCGCCTCACTCGGACCGCCTGGACAACATCGTCACCCACGATCTCTTGTATCGAAGTATCGAAGCGCACATCGATAGCCGCGTGCTCCGACACGCGTTGCGCGTAGGTCTTTTGACCTTCCAGGTGATCCCCGCGCGCGAACAAAAGGACTTTGTCGACATGATTGGTGAGCTCGAGCGCCTCCAACAGCGCAGAGTCGCCCGAGCCCGCGACGGCAACCGTCTTTCCGCGATGGAACGGCCCGTCGCAGGTGGCGCAGTCCGAAACGCCCTTGCCGAAAAGTCTCTCCTCACCTGGGACCTCGAGAGCTCTTAGTGCGGATCCCGTCGCAACGATGACCACCGGGGCATGTAGCTCGCCCTCGCTGGAGGTGATCACCCAACCAGCGTCGTCGCGAGCGAGACTTTCGAGGGTCCCCCCCACAAGCTCGGCACCTGCATTCTCTGCCTGCTCCTGCAACATCGGGCACAGGTCATAACCGGGGACCCCTTCGGGGAATCCGGGATAGTCCTCGATGGTCCCGATGGTGACGAGGTGACCCCCCATCTGCTCTCCCACCAGGACGGTCGTCCGGCGTCCGGTTCTTGCACCGAAAAGTCCAGCACTGAGGCCGGCCATTCCTCCGCCGGCTACGACAATCTCAGCGCCATTGCCCCCTGCCATGAGCCCCTCTTTCTCGCGGTCCCGCTTGAGCGAAACCGGGTCTCGTGCGCCCGAACCAACCAAAAGACCAGGTCATCCCCTATGTGTCTCCATGCGGCCTCCGCCACCGCTGGAGTATAGGGGTACGATATTGCAAGGAAGCACCCACCTCTCGAGACAAAAGCCGGCATCGTCAGGCGGCGAGTTGGTGCGTGGAAGAACTTCGGTCATGGAGAACCCGAGCGCATGGTAGAGCTCACCGGAAAGCCTCGCCTCACCAGCTATGGCCATGGTGGCGGCTGTGCCTGCAAGATCCCACCAGGGGAGCTAGAGGAGGCCCTGAGCGGGCTCGTGGCGCCGGTCATCCAAAGCGACTACCGGCTTTTGGTCGGGCTGGAAGACGGTGACGATGCAGCCGCGGTCGCCAAAGATGCCGACGAGGTGCTCATCGCCACTACCGATTTCTTCACGCCGGTCGTGGACGACCCATACGACTGGGGCCGGATCGCCGCGGCCAACGCGCTTTCCGATATCTACGCGATGGGTGGCAGGCCGATCGTGGCCCTCAACCTGCTTTGTTGGCCGCGGGACCTCCTGCCTTTCTCGCTTGCCAAGGAGGTATTGCGAGGGGGCCTGGAAATCACCAGGCTTGCCGGCTGCCACCTTGCGGGGGGACACAGCGTGGACGACCCCGAGCCAAAGTACGGCCTCGCCGTCACGGGCGTGGCCAAACAGGGTCACATGCTGCGCATCGATTCTGCAACAGCTGGATTGCCGCTCAGTCTCACGAAGCCGCTCGGGATCGGTGTTCTCAACACGCGCCACAAGGCCACCGGCGAAGCGTTCCCCCAGGCCGTGGAAGCCATGACCGCCCTCAATCGTGAGGCGGCAGAGAAGGCTCTAGCCGCCGGAGCGAAGTGCGCGACGGACGTGACCGGCTTCGGGTTGCTGGGTCACCTGTTCAAGCTCGCCCGCGCGAGCAACGTGACTGCGAGGGTAGATCCGTCGGCCATCGAGTACCTGGAGGGGGCTCGTGAGTCCGCGCGAGCCGGCTTCATAAGCGGGGGCACCCGTCGGAACCTGGATTGGGTCGATCCCCACGTGACCTGGGGACCCCAGATAGAGGAGATCGAAAGACTCCTGCTCGCAGACGCCCAGACCTCGGGGGGATTGCTAATAGCTGGTGAGGTGCCCGGTGCCAAGATCATCGGAGAGCTCCTGCCACGTTTGGACTCCGAACTGATCGTCGGATGACAGCCGGTCACGGGTTCGCAGCGGTTGCCTCACCCAGGCCGAGCTGCGACTCACTTCGATGACGTTGGACCAGCGCGATGAGGGAAAGCCGCCGGACCGTCGGCGACTGATACCCAGGACGGACCACGTCCTGGAAGACGACCGCCTGGCGGCTGCGCGGGTTCGCCTCGGTCCAGATGCCGTTCGAAGGGCGGTTCACGCAGCTCAAGAACGGGCAAGGGCCGGCCACATACCACCGGAATCGGTCGCGGATGCCGCTGTCGCCGCGCTCCCGAGCAAGCTGTGGACCCTCCGAAAGGTGATCAATGCGACTGGGGTCGTTCTGCACACCAACCTCGGTCGGGCACCTCTCTCGAGGGCCGCCGTCGACGCTCTGGTCGATGCTTCCGGTTACACAGACGTTGAGTTCGACGCTCTGACCGGCGAGCGCGGACGCAGGGGAGCCGGCATGCTCGAGGCATTGCTCTCGCGAGTGCCAGATGCCGAGGATGGTCACGTAGTCAACAACGGTGCGGCTGCTCTTGCTCTTGCGGTTGCGGCATTCGCATCGGGCCGTGAAGTAGTCATCAGTCGAGGCGAGATGGTCGAGATCGGCGACGGGTTCCGCATCCCCGAGCTGGTCGCCGCCGCGGGGGGTCGACTAAAGGAGATCGGGACGACCAATAGGACGCACATATCGGACTACGCGCAGGCGATTGGGGGTGCAACCGGATTTGTCCTCAAGGTGCACACGTCAAACTTCCGTGTCGAGGGCTTTACCGCGAGCGTTCCGATCAATGAGCTCGCCGGCCTGGACGTGACCGTTGTGGCGGACATCGGGTCGGGGCTCCTTGCTCACGACCCACTGCTACCCAGCGAACCCGACGTGGGGTCGTGGCTGCGGGACGGAGCTGATCTCGTCACGGCAAGCGGTGACAAGCTACTGGGTGGGCCACAGGCGGGCCTGCTCCTAGGTAAACACCACCTGGTCCACAAGGTCCGTCGACATCCCCTCGCGCGTGCGATGCGTGTCGACAAGTTGACGATCGCGGCGCTGGAGGCGACACTTCGGGCGCCGAGCTCACCTACGCGTGATGCAATCCACGCGTCCGACGAGCTCCTCCAGGAACGGGCCTCGACCTTGGCCGACACCTTGGTGGCTCGAGGAGTGGACGCTGCTCCCATTCCGAGCACAGGCAGGGTGGGTGGTGGCAGCGCTCCGGGGTTGGCTCTGGGGGGATGGGCCGTCCAAGTGCCCGAACAGCTCGCGACGCCGCTCAGAACCGGCGATCCACCGATCATCGGACGCATTGAGAAAGGCGTCTTGATCCTGGACCTTCGCTGTGTGGACGCTGACGACGATCGTGAGATCGTCCGAGCGGTTGAGACTGCTCTGAGCAGCCGCGCTTCGTCGGACTCCCCAGCATGCACGTAGTCGCCACGGCGGGCCATGTCGATCATGGCAAGTCGACGTTGGTGCGAGCGCTGACCGGGATGGAACCTGACCGGTGGGCCGAGGAACGACGCCGCGGGATGACGATCGACCTCGGCTACGCCTGGACGACGCTGGAGGGCGGAGATCAGATCGCCTTTGTCGATGTCCCCGGGCACCAGCGCTTCATTGGGAACATGCTGGCCGGCGTTGGCCCGGTGCCGGCCGTGCTCTTGGTGATCGCCGCCGACGAGGGATGGTGCCGCCAGACCACAGACCACATCGCGGCGCTTGACGTCCTCGATGTCCGTCACGGGGTGCTCGCCATTACTCGAAGCGATTTGGGCGATCCCGAACTTGCGGAGGAAGAGGCACGGGAACATCTCAAAGCCACATCACTTGCAGACATCGAGGCAGTGGCGGTAGACGGACTCAGCGGTGCGGGCGTGGAGGAGCTCAGGGCCGCTCTCGGTCGTCTGGTGAGGCGAATGCCAACCCCGCCGCACAACCGGGGCACGCGTCTGTGGATCGACCGCGTCTTCAATGTCGCCGGAGCCGGGACCGTGGTAACCGGCACGCTCCATATGGGATCGATATCTGTGGGCAACGAGCTCGAGCTCTCCCCATCTGGCCGAACCGTACGGGTACGTGGATTGGAGACACTGAAGACGGCGGTAGACCAGGCGGACGCGGTGGCCAGGGTCGCGGTGAACCTCAGGGGAGTTAAGCCGGGGGAGATCCAACGGGGCCAGGCACTCTTGTCGCGCGGTCAGTGGGCCATGACCAGATCGATCGACGTACGCCTCGTCAAGCCCGCTGAACAGATTTGCCTTGCTCCGATCCTCCATGTCGGGTCCGCGGCCGTCTCGGTGCGTGTGCGTCGGCTCGAGTCATACCTGGCCCGGCTCACCCTGGAAGCTCCGCTCCCGCTACACGTGAGCGACCGTGGACTCCTACGAGATCCCGGTGCTCGAGAGATCGCTGCAGGGATCATTGTGCTCGACACGTCTCCTCCTGCGCTGCGCCGGCGGGGAGCTGCCTCCATGCGGACCGCCCAGCTCCAAGAGATGGATGATGAGCCGAACCCCTTCGCAGAAGTGAACCGGAGGGGGTGCGCGAGGCGCTCGGAGTTGATCGCTGCCGGGGTTCTTGACGAAGGTGCATCGACGCCCGCCGGAGTGATCGAGTTCGATGAATGGCTGATAGACGTCGAGCGTTGGGAGTCGTGGAGGCGACAGCTGCTCGATGTGGTTGACGATTGGGCGTCGGGCCACGCGCTGGCGCCGGGCATCCCCCGTACGAGCGCCGTAATGACTCTGGGCTTACCCGATGAGCGCCTCGTCGATCATCTCATTACTTCACAGCCCGACCTCACAAGCGACACAGGAGGGATCCACCGTGTCGGTGTCTCTCCCACCCTTCCGGCCAAGGTCCGACAGGCGCTGGAGGAGCTCCGAGGACGTCTGGAACGCGAGCCATTCGTCGCGCCTGAAGTTGCCGAGCTGGAGGAAGCAGGGCTGGAACCACGCTTCTTGGCCACCGCCGTAAGGCTCGGCCTGTTGTCGAGCATCGCGGACGGCATCTACCTGCTGCCAGACGCCACCAAGCTCGCCATGGAGCGCATATCGACATTGACCCAGCCCTTCACAATGAGCGAAGCACGTCAGATCTTGGGAACCACACGACGCGTTGCGGTTCCCCTACTGGAACAGCTGGATCGTCAGCATCTTACGATCCGGGTCGACCAAAATTCCCGGCGCATCCGCGAGCCGCCCCCGATGCCAGGCTCCAGCAGCTCTTGAGGCCAGAGAGTAGCGAAGCTGGTATTGTCCGCGAAGCGCCCGCGGAAGAGGGTCCAGGTGCACCCCGTCGAAGGAGGTCTCCATGTGTCACGACAATGACTCACGTCCCCCCGCACCTCCGGGCAGCGACAACTCGGGCGAAGGGGCGGACATCCATCTCAACAGTGCCGATGGAACTCAGCTCATGGCCTACCACGCCCGACCCAAGGACCCCAACGGCGCCGCAGTTGTAATCCTGCCTGACATTCGTGGACTTCACGAGTTCTACAAGGCGCTCGCGAGGAGATTTGCCGAGACAGGTATCAATGCGGTGGCGATCGACTACTTCGCACGGCAACTTCCCGACGGACCACGCCAGGAGAGCCATCAAGCGATGTTTCCCCTGGTCGGCAAGCTTGTGCCCGATGAGGTGGTTTCTGACATCAAAGCGGCCGTTGACTTCGTCGCTTCCGAAGGCGGGGATGCCAGCCGCTCTGTCTTTACGGTCGGCTTCTGCTACGGAGGCTCCTTCTCGTGGAACCAGTCCGCGCTGGACGCCCGGGTCGCGGGAGCCATCGGCTTCTACGGCCGGCCGGACGGGAGCCGGCCTCTGATGTCCCAGATGAAGGCCCCGCTGCTCGTTTTGGCGGCTGGCGCCGACATGATGACCACTCATGAGGACAATGAGCAGTTCGATGTAGACCTGTCAGAGGCCGGAGTCGAGCACGAGCTCATCATCTATGAAGGCGCTCCCCATGCGTTCTTTGATGGCGCGGGTGGCTATGACAACGAGTGCACCGATGCGTGGCAGCGAGTGCTCAGCTTCATCGCCTCCCATTCGGGGGTTGCGGCATAGCCCACGATCGGACAACGGACTACGGACGGCGCTCCAGCTGAGAAACGCGACTCGGGTCGTCGACACAAACCGGACCTAGCACTGCCTCCACGGCCGACTTGAAGTCAGACGTAAGGTCGACCTCGAGCGCACCCGCGTTATCGATGATCTGACCCGGGCGGCTAGCTCCGACAATGGCTGACGAGATTCCCGGGGTGTCGAGGACCCAGGCCAGGGCGACGTTGCCCGGAGCCAGCCCCGCCTCTGCACAGAGCTTGGCAAACTCCTCGACCCGACTGAGGACGGCCTCATCAAGAAAGCGACCCATGTCCGTCGCTCTGGATTCTGATCCGGCCCGACTTTCCTGAGGGCGCTGTTGCCCCACTCGGTACTTTCCCGTCAAAACGCCCTGAGCGAGCGGCGACCACACAATCTGACCGATTCCCTCCCTCCTGCACAGGGGCAGGATCTCCGGTTCGATCACCCTCCAAAGGAGCGAGTACTGCGGTTGGTTCGCGACTATAGAGTCCAGGCCCATGTCCCTGGCCATCTGGGTGGCGGCTTCGATCTGGCCCGCTGTCCATTCCGAAACCCCCACGTAGTTCACCTTTCCAGCTCGAACGAGGTCGTCAAAGGCTCGAAGAGTTTCCTCGAGAGGTGCCTCGACGTCGTAGCGATGGGCCTGGTAGAGATCGATGTGGTCGGTCTTCAGCCTCCCGAGCGAGGCATGACAAGCTTCGATGATGTGCTTTCGCGAAAGCCCGCGGTGGTTCGAGCGCGCGCCCATGGGCCAGTACACCTTTGTGCAGATCTCGACAGAGTCGCGCCGCTGACCCGCGAGCGCCCGGGCCAGGGTCTCCTCAGCGGCTCCGCCGGCGTAGACGTCAGCCGTGTCGAAGGTGGTGATACCTACATCGAGTGCTGCATGAACGCATGCTATGGCTGCTTCTTCATCTACCTGGTCGCCATGGGTGATCCAATTCCCATACGAGATCGCTGAAACCGTCATTCCGCTTCTACCAAGGTGTCGATAGTCCATCGAAAGAAGCATATTGACTCGACCTTCCGAGCGCCTGCGATCGCGTGGATTTGAGCACGCCGGTCTGAACCCCACCACATCGCCCGGTATCGTTGGTGCATGGAGCTCGGCCAGGCGCTTCGCAGCACTGGAGCCGTCCGGAGCTTCCGCTCAGGTCCCGTTAGTGACGAAGTCGTGAGACGGGTATTGGACACGGCACGCTTTGCGCCGAGTGGAGGAAATCGACAAGGTTGGCGCGTGGTCGTCGTGAAGGACCCTCGGGCACGTCAGTCCCTCCAAGAGATCTACCTCGAAGCCTGGTACGAGTACCTTGCGATCCGTTCTGCAGGGCTCGTGCCTTGGGCTGCGATCACCGACCTTGACGCAGAGCAGAGCTCGCTCGCTCAGGCACGCCGGTTCCGAGCCGAGGCGGACCCCAAGGGCTTCGCCGAAACTCTTGCCACGGTTCCCGTGCTACTACTCGTCCTTGCAGACCTCCGGGCACTGGCTTCGGTCGACCGGGACCTTCCTCGCTATACGTTCGCCGGCGGGGCCTCGATCTACCCGTTCGTTTGGAACATCCTGCTCGCAGCTCGAACCGAGGGGCTCGGTGGCGTCATCACGACCGTTCCGGTGCGAAGGGAGATGGCGCTCAGGGAGCTGTTCGGTATCCCACTTGAGATGGCCGTAGCGGCTCTTGTGGCGATGGGCGAGCCCGAACGCCTCACCACACGTCTCTCAAGGCACGAGGTCGATGAGTTCACAACGATAGATCGCCTCGATGGGCCCACACTCCCGCCTGGCAAAGGCTGACACCAGGCCCCGGTGTCAAGCCTTCCCTTCGACAACTGCCACGCCTTCGATCTCCACCTTGCATTCTGGACGCGCAAGGCTTGCAACGACGACCATTGTCGAAGGCGGTCGCTTGTCGAAGTGCTGGAGGATTGCGTCTCTGACCGCCTCCCTGTAGGCCCAGTGCGTGAGAAAGATCCTCATGTGCACCAGGTCAGTCAGGGCGCCTCCGGCCTCTGCCAGAACCTCAGCCATGTTCGACAAGCACTGGGCGGCTTGCTCCCCTGCGTCACCGCTGACAACAACTCCGGAGTGATCAACTCCGAGCTGCCCGGCCAACCACACCGTTGAACCTGATTTTGCGGCGTACCAATAGGAGGTTTCCGCAAGGCCAGGGGGGCTGATGAAATCCGTCATTTGCTCACATCCTGTCTCTAGTCGCCATTGCCGTCTCGGGGGCACAAGGCCCTCGCGCTGCTGCCATCTAGCCGTCTTTTCGGAATAGCTCCGTCCTCAGTACCTCAACCTGCTCGGTGAGTTCTCGCTTGCTCACCACTGCCTCCCGAATCCTGTATGAGCCGTGAAAGGCTCCTGGGAACATATGGAGCTCGACACGCACTCCGGAATCCATCAGCGCTTGGGCGTAGGCAATTCCCTCATCTCGCAGCGGATCGAACTGCATGACTGCGATATATGCCGGAGGCAGTCCGCTCAAATCGGTCGCTCGCGCGGGAGCGGCATAAGCAGCCGTGGTGCGGTCGTCCCGGTCGCGACCCAGATACAGCTCCCAACTGACCTCGGCCCGAGGTCGGTTCCACACCGGAGTGTCTACGAAGTTCCGAGCGCTCGGAGTTTCGAGCCGGTCATCAAGCTCCGGAACGCTCAGGAACTGGAAGCACGCTGAAGGCCCTCCTTGGTCCCTGGCTCTGAGCGTGAGCGCTGCGGCAAGCCCGCCTCCCGCGCTGATGCCGAACAGAGCCACACGAGACGGGTCGATCCCCAGCTCACCGGCTCGGTCGATCAGCCCACAGAACCCTGCATAGCAATCGTCGACGGCTGCGGGATACCGATGGTCGGGTGCCAGGCGATAGCTCACGGCCGCAACGACAGCACCGAGCTCGCGACACCACCTAGCGTTGCGCGCCTCGGTGTCGTCGATGTGGCCCACCATGAAGCCGCCGCCGAACATGGTGTAGACGCACGGCAGCTTGGGGCCGCGGTCCTCCGCAGGCCGATACAGCCGGAGCGCCACGGCCGGCTGGCCCGAGACCCCAGGAACCTCCAGGTTCTCCACGACGACACCGGTCAAGTCCGGTGGATCCGCTTCGAGGATCCCCTTGGTCCGTTCAGCACGGCGACTGGGCAGGTCCGCTGAAGCTGTGGGCGTGCCAGCGGGAGGCAGGCGAAGCGCAAGTTGTGGGTCGAACGCGTAAGGCACTGCTGTCCTCCAGTTTCTTCGACAACGCCCCTTTGGCTGGTACTGGGGCTAGGAGTCGAACACCAATGATTTGAAGCCGTCAAAGTGCTGTCGCTCGGGAAGATCCCACAGCTCTTCCAAGAGGTCGTCGGGGCGAGAGCCGATTGCCGCGAACTCGACGCAGTCCCTGAACTTCTCCTCAACGACGTCTCTTGTGAGGCCCGCCAGTTGATCGCCATCCAAGGAGTCGACTCGCTCAGAAAACTCACCTCGCGCGCTAGTGACCCTGACGACGGCGTAACCCCGGTTCCAGGCCTCGTTGCCCAGAGGGGGGATCGCAAGCTCTGAGATTTGAACCAGCTCTAGAAGTCTGCGCACAGCCGGCCTTGCTATGGCCTCGGGGGTGAAGCTACGCAACGGGACCGCGCCGTCCAAGAGGGCCGTAGCAACCGCGTACTCGCCGCTGAACTTCGCCTCGACCGGGTTCTCGGGCTGATGGTGGATCAGCGATTCGAACCCATGGGGATGAAGGACCAGCTCAATTTTCTCGATTTCCGACGCGTCGATCTGATGCTCCGATTTGAGTCTGAGGGCAGCGCTTATGGCACGGTGTGCCGCATAACAGCATGGATATTGCTTGAAGTTCAATCCGTAGACGCTGATGGGCGATTCGGTCCTGAGCACTTCCATCGCTCCCTCGAGCCGCTGATCTTCGCTGTAGGAGCGGAAGAAGCCCAAAGGTGCTTCCAACTGGTCTTGATCAGCCGTGAAACCATGCGCTGCGAGGTTCGCTGCGAATAGCCCACCACGCGCAGCCAGCCCGGCATGCAGCGGCTTGGTCATGGTCCCAAAGTTTTGACAGCTACCTGCAGCCATGGACCCAGCAATTCCTATCGCACAACGCAGTTGATCGGTGTTCAATCTCAGCATGCGCCCGGCTGCCGCCACGGCTCCAAAGATGCCGATGGTCGAAGTTGTGTGCCAGCCTCGCCAATAGTGGGTCATCAGGTCCATTCCGCGAGCTATCGCTGCTGACACGTCATAACCGACGAGATACGCCTCGATCATCTCCAGGCCAGACGCGCCGTGCTTTTCTGCCAGAGCAGAGATCGCCGGCCACAAGACGGCACTTGGATGTGCGTGTGTAACTATCGCCACGTCGTCGTAGTCGAGCGCGTGCGCCGCTGTGCCATTCAAAAGAGCAGCCGTCTCAGGGTCGGTTTTGCCGCCGTCGAAGAGCACGGTCGATGTGGCAGACCGATTCTTCCTCGATCCAAAGTTGGCGCGGAGCTGAGAAACCGAACCTTCCGTGCGTCCTGCGAGGAGAACGCCGATGGTGTCGACGAGCGATCGAACGGCCAACTCGACTGGCTCCGGGGAGAGGTCGACCGGGCGGTCGTGGTGAGCGTAGTCGACAATGGCCCTTGTTACCGCAGGGACCTCTGAGTGATCAGGCATCTAGTTTCCTTGTCTTTGCGAGAGATGTCTTTGCGAGAGATTGACCCCAAAAGCGGCCCGAACTACCCCCGCATGCCACTGCCGCCATCCACGTGAATCACTGAGCCTGTTATGGCAGCTGACCGCTCGGAGCACAGGAACGCGCATGCCCACGCGACCTCCTCGGGAGTAGCCAGTCGTCGAATAGGGATGCGTGACGCGAACTCCTTCTCAAAGTCCGGCGTGATGGTCGGGTGGGTCTGGGGATCTCGGACAGTCTGGATGAGACCGGGGCTCACGTCATTGACAGTTATACCGTACTCACCGAGTCCTTGAGCTAGGGACTTTGTCAGGGTCCGGAGGCCACCCTTTGCCGTCGAGTGGGGCACTCTTGTCCAGCCACCAGACCACCCGTCACCCCCGTTCATGTGGATTATGCGACCCCAGCCCGCCTCTCTCATGGCTGGAACGAATGCCTTTGCCAGGTACCACGAAGCTCGCAGCTGTTGGTTGAGGTACCGGTCCCAATCCTCGTCCGTGGTTTCGAAGAAGTCCTTGTGGAGGCGTCGGGCGGCGTTACTGACATACATATCGATCCTGCCAAGCTCCGCCTCCGCGCGTTTTCGGATGAGCTCGATGGTCTCCTTGTCGGCAGTGTCCCCCAT
>JBOGFX010000011.1:0-2149 GCA_050743805.1 Acidimicrobiales bacterium | reverse complement strand
GTCTTTGTGCGCGGCGATCCTTCAGCGGGTCGCGTTGGCCTGGTTCCGGGGCTTGTTGTCGCCCGGGGAAGGTGACCAGGGCCTTCGGGCAGGGATCGCAGCACCTGTGATTGCCGCAGTGGCCGGTGCCCGCCATCGTGGATGTGTGGGCGCGGGGTCCTTGATCCCCACCGGCGGGACCCGGTGGGTGATCGGCCACCGAGAAGAATCGCTGCTAAGCAGGTCTCCATGGAAAGTCCGCTTGCGTTCGGGGAACGCCGCGTCGAACGAGAGGATGCTGCCTCCCACGATCGTCCGGACGCATCGATGGCACGGGACCGACCCGACCCCCGGCGCCAGAGGTTGAGGCTATGAACGGAGCCATTTTCCGTTACCGGCTGATGGCATACGTGGTCGGGTGCATGCTGATCGTGCTCGTGTGCGTCGGGGTGCCGCTGCAGTACGCGGCGGGGGTTCAGGCCGTCGTCAAGGTGGTCGGGCCCATCCACGGCGCTCTGTACATCATCTATCTCCTCGCTGCCGCGGACCTCGCACGGCGGGCTCGGTTCGGGTTGCTCCAGTTGCTCGCGATGGTGGCGGCGGGGTTCGTGCCCGGAGTTGCCTTCCTGGTGGAGCGCCAGGTGTCCCATCGGCTGGCGCGCGAGGAGCTCTCCGCCGACGCTCTGGGGTCCTCGGTCACCGCGCATCGAGCAGGGGTCGAGCACACCGAGCACACAGAGATCCGCCCAGGTTGATCGGGGTTCCCCTCGGACCTGGTGGCCGAGTGCTGGGCTTGTACCATCGCCCCGATGGGCGCTGGCAACCCGTGGCTGCAGCGGCGGGTCCTTTCTTACGCTCACCAGGGCGGGGCTTGGGCATGGCCCTCGTCGACGCTCTTCGCCATGAGGAATGCCCTGAAGATGGGTGCCGACGCGCTGGAGCTCGACGTACACCGCACCGTCGATGGGCACATCGTCATCTGTCACGACGCGACGGTCGACCGAACGACCGATGGCACGGGCGCGATCTGCGACCTGACGCTTGCCCAGGTTCGGGCGCTGGACGCCGCGTACTGGTTCGCCGGGGGGGCGGACGTCACCATGGGCCTTGGGGATCACGAGTACCCCTACCGTGGCCGTGCGGGCTCGGAGAACGAGTTCAAGATAGCGACCCTCGCCGAGGTGCTGGAGACGTTCCCCAAGACGATCCTCAACATTGACATCAAGACGCCTGGCGCGCAGAGCACCGAAGCCGTCGAAACGGTGGCGAGGCTCCTCGAGGACTTCGGGCGAGCCGACGACGTCATCGTCACGTCCTTCGACGATGCGGTCACGGCGAGCTTCCACGAGCGTGCGCCCCACGTCCCTACGTCTGCCGGCGTGGGGGGCACGACCTTGTTCGTGCAAGCGTTGACCACCGGAGACGCCCCTCCGTCCCTTGATGCCGTCGCGCTTCAGGTGCCAGAGCGCTACGGATCGGTCGTCGTCGTCGATCGGCGGCTTGTCGACGCGGCCCACACAAGCTCCCTCGCGGTGCACGTCTGGACGGTCAACGACGTCGAATCCATGGGGCGCCTCGTGGAGCTGGGAGTCGACGGGATCATCACCGACCTGCCGGAGGAGTTGAGCGGCGTGCTCGAGGCGATGGGTGCGCGCTGGATGCCCTAGCCATGCCAGCTTGTGGGCGGCTCTTTTGTGCCTGCGATCCACGAATGCACGCCGGCCCAAGCTGCCTTTGGGTCCAGCTCAGCCCCGCCCAGCGTTGGGGCGCTTGCCGTGGTTGGCCTTGTTCTTCTTGCGGAGCTTGCGCTTCACGGTTCGCTTGGACATGGACGACAGGCTACTGGAAGGCCGCGGCGCCATTAGCGTTCGTCTCGATGCGCCGCCTCGGACTCGTCGGTCTTGCCAACTCGGGGAAGTCTTCCCTGTTCAACGCGCTCACCGGAGCGAAGGTCCCGGTTGGCGCCCATCCGTTCTCCACCACCGAGACCACCGTTGGGGTTGCCCCGCTGCCCGACAAGCGCCTGGAGGCCCTCGCAACGCTGAGCTCGAGCGCCAAGGTGGTGCCCGGCGGGGTCGAGTTCGTAGACGTGGCGGGCCTCGTACCCGGCTCCTCGGTTGGGGAGGGCATGGGAAACAGGTTCTTGGCGCAGATTCGCGAGGTGGATGCC
>JBOGFX010000010.1:0-3109 GCA_050743805.1 Acidimicrobiales bacterium | reverse complement strand
CTTGTCGAAGGTCACGCGCTCGTACTGGCGCTGCAAGGGAGCTTCCATGCCGATCTGGCGGTCGCGGCGGCGAAGTTCAGCCGGGACGTTGCTGATCTCGAACCGGCCCGGCTCGCGTTCCCTGAAGACTCCGCCGATGTGAGCGAAGGCCGTCAGGAAAAACGAGCGGATGAAGTGCGGCTGGAGCTTCCTGGCCTCGGCGCGCTCCATCTCCTCCCGGATCCGCTCCACATCGCCCGCCGTCATGACGTCGCTGACGAGCGCACGGTCGTGGACCACCCGGCGCAGCGCGTCGCCCACGGTGGCATCCACGATGATCTCGAGGCTCTGCTTTACCTCGGGTCGCTCGCCGTACCTGACAGCTTCGATCAGCAGGTCGCGCAGGCTCCTGCCGTGAAAGGCCTCGCCCAGGACGTCGAAGACCTGATCGCCGAGCGCGTTGCGCTGCTCCTCCAGCTTCTCGAAGAGCCGCTGGAACACCTGGCCCTCGCGAGTGTCCTCGGCAACCAGGTTCCACAGGTGACAGACCTCGGTCTGACCGATCCGGTGAACCCGGCCGAACCGCTGCTCGATGCGGTTCGGGTTCCAGGGCAAGTCGTAGTTGACCATCAGGTGAGCCCGCTGCAAGTTGATGCCCTCACCGGCAGCGTCGGTGGCCACAAGAACCAGGACGTCCTTGTCTTGGGTGAAAGCCTCCTGGGCCTTCCGCCGTTCCTCCCGACCCAGGCCGCCATGGATGCAGACAACCGCCTCTGACTTGCCCAGCAGGGTGCGTAGCCTTTCGACCAGGTAGTTGAGGGTGTCGCGATGTTCACTGAAGATGATCAGCTTCCGACGGCTGCCGTAGGCGTCGAACATCTCGGGCGTGTGTTGGAGCAGGCTCGCCAGCTCTTCCCACTTCCGGTCAACCCCGGACGCCCGAACTTGGGCGGCTATCTCCACTAGGCCGCTGAGACTGGTGATCTCGGCTTCCAGCTCGGTGATCGTGCCAGCTGCCGACGCCTGGTCGACCAACTCCTCCTCCAGTTCCTCCAGCTCGCTGTCGGGTAGGTCGTCGACATCGAAGTCATCGTCTTCACGGAACTCGTCCGGCACCGACGGCGTGCCGAGAGCTGCCGCGACCTCAGCCCCTCGCCGCTGTAGGCGCTCTTCCGCTACGCGGTCAACGAGTCGTTTACGACGCCGTACCAGAGACTGGAAGATGGCTTCTGGTGAAGAGGCCAATCGACGTTGCAGCGTGGTCAGGGCGAAACCGACAACAGCACCGCGCCGTCCCTCGCCTTCAGCCTTCAGCCGCTCGGCCCGGTTCATCTCCTCTTTGACGTATTCGGTAACCAGCTTGTACAGCAGCGCTTCGTCGTTGGAGAGGGGGTAGGTCGGGCTGTAGGCCCGACGCTCCGGGAACAGCGGAGTGCCGTCGAACTTGAGCAGCTTCTCCTTCACGAGGCGGCGCATGAGATCGGACGTGTCGATGGTGTGGGTACTGTCGCGGGGGCGACCCTCGAAGCGGTCTGCATCGAGGAGGGCCAGGAAGAGCTGGAAGTCCTCGTCGATGCCGGCGTGGGGAGTGGCGGTCATGAGCAGGAAGTGCCGGGCCACGGACCCCGCCAGTCGGCCGAGCTTGTAGCGCTTGGTCTCTTTGACCTCGCCGCCGATGTAATGAGCCGACATCTTGTGGGCCTCGTCCACCACCACGAGGTCCCAGTCGGTCGCCTGGAGCTTGGCCTGGAGGTCTTCGTTCCGCGACAGGTGGTCGAGCCTGGCGATGAGCAACGGACGTTCAGCGAACGGGTTGCCGGTCCGAGCCGCCTCGATCATGTCGCGGGTCAGGATGTCGAAGTTGAGGCCGAACTTCTGCCAAAGCTCGTCCTGCCACTGCTCCACCAGGCTCCCCGGTGAGATGATGAGGCAGCGTTCGACATCGCCGCGGATCATGAGCTCCTTGCAGAACAGCCCGGCCATGATCGTTTTGCCAGCACCGGGGTCATCGGCCAGGAGGAAGCGCAAGGGCTGACGGGGCAGCATCTTGTCGTAGACGGCATCGATCTGGTGCGGCAGCGGGTCGAGGTTCGAGGTCTGGACCGCCAGGAACGGGTCGAAGAGGTAGGCCAGCGAGATCCGCTTGGCTTCGGAGACCAATCGGAAGAGGCTGCCATCGGCGTCCATCGACCAGGCCCGGCCGGCCTCCTCGACGCTGAGGCGGGGCTCGTCGTCGCGGTAGAGCAGCTCCTGGTCGACCTTTCCAGTGGGCTCATCGGTGTAGGTGAGGGTCACGGCGTTGGAGCCGTGCCACGCGACATCGACCACCCTCACGGACCGGTCAGCGAGCACGCCTCGGACGAGGGCGCCCTTCGTTAGATCCTCAAGTCGCGTCCTCTCAACCGGCATGCGTCCTCCCATCGACGGGCTTGACCCCGTCCGGCGGACGTCGAATGCCCTGGTAGAGACGTTGCACTTGGGCAGACCGTCGTACGAGGGCCGTCGAGTTCCTGCTCACAGCCCCCAAGGTTACGGGCACCGTGTGACGGGCCGCTGAACTGGGACACCTGGCTGGCGTGGCGGCTGGCCGGGTCCCCGCCCGGTCTCGCAGATTGTCCCGGGGCTCCCTGGTACCTCTGAACCGTTTTATCCATGGAACGAATGGGAATAATCCTCCAGCCGGTGTCGGTTTGTCGGCTGCTGTCGGAGCATGCCCAGCCGGCGGTGGAGGTAGCCGCCTATGCGTTTCGGTCGGCGTGGAGTCGGAGCGATAGTCGCGCTCGGCCTTGTTGGCCCCGGTCTGGTCCTTTCTGGCTGCGGGACCTCCGACGGACCCGCTGCCGCCAAGGCGACTACGACGTCCACTGCCCGGTCCGCCACCCCGACGACCGATTCGGAGGGAAACGCGGTGTTGGCCGCCTATCGCGCGAGCTGGTCGGCGTTCGAACAGGCGCTTGCTACCGCCAATCCGAACGATCCGTCCCTAACGGCCACGATGGTGAATCCCCAGCTCGAAGGCGTGAAGGCAAATCTGGTCGCCGACCAGCGACAGGGGGTCGTGGGACGAGGAACTACCACGCTGCATCCGACTGTCGTCTCCATCTCCACCACTAGAGCGACCGTCGTGGAC
>JBOGFX010000009.1:0-28716 GCA_050743805.1 Acidimicrobiales bacterium | reverse complement strand
ATCCAGGCTCGATCACCCCAGTCGTAGTTGAGATCCCAGATGACCGAGCCCGTGCGAGGCGGAACCTCGGCATACATGGCGATCGGGTCCGCCTTCTCCAGGTGCTCTCCCCACCGGGTTTCGATGGCGAACTTGTACACATTCCCCTGGCGCGCGCCGGCAACTTCGCCCTCCCAGATCCCCGAGCTCCCCCTTGGCGCCAGGGGCTCTCCTTTCGTCCACCCGTTGAAATCTCCGATCACCGCAACCGCCGAGGCCGCCGGTGCCCACACCCCGAAGCGTGCCCCTTCGCCCCCAGGCAACAACCGAGCACCGAGCTTGGAGCCCAGATTGCGATGGGTACCCTCGTTGAACAAGAACAGATCGTCGTCTCCCAGGGGACTCTGACCACGAGAGCCGATGTCCATCAAGACTTAGCCCTGCGGGGAGCCCGTTCGCTACGGCACTCACCGATGGCGGTCATCACCGAGACGAGCTGCGAGGACTCAGCCATGGCTTCGAGCGTCATTCGTGCGCGCATCGCCCAGTTGGCCGGGCGGGCCGGGGCTCCTGGGGTGTTATCCGGCTGGCTTTCGCCCAACAACTCGCCGATGTCGACCAGGACCAGATCTGCAGGGCTTCGCGCGAGTTCCTCCAAAAGAGCCAGCAGGATGGCATGCGACATCTCCTCTGCCGCGGGGAAGCCGAGGGCACCGAGCAACGCCGCTCTCCAGGCTTTCTCCCCCACCGCTGCTTGCACGCCGCCGTCGGCTGCGCCCGGGGCTTCGCCGTCGGCCCCAAGCAGCGTGGACATCCTGGGCAGGTCGTGTGTGCCAAGGGAGGCTAGGCAGCCAGGAGGCGCCTGAGGGACCGGGTCCGCGATCGAGCTCTCGAACTGGAAGACCCACGAGCGGAGCACGCCGTGATCCGCCATCGCCTCCCGGACGCCTCCGGGCACGGTGCCGAGATCCTCTCCCACCACGACGACGCCCGCTCTCGCTGCTTCGAGGGCGACTATCGCGTAGATCTCGTCCGGCCGGTAGGAGACGTACACGCCGTCGGCCGCTTCGAAACCTCGAGGGATCCACCAGAGCCTGTGAAGACTCATCACGTGGTCGAGGCGGAGGATCGAGCATGTGGACATCGCTGTGCGCAGCACGGCGATCAGGTGCCTGTAGCGCTGTTGGCGAATGCCACCGGGATGGATAGGCGGACAGGACCAATCCTGACCCTCGGAGCGGAACGCGTCAGGAGGTGCCCCGACGCTCGCATCCTGGCAGAACGCCTCGGGTTCCAAGAACGGGTCGAAGCCGTTGGGATGGACTCCGAGCGGCATGTCGCAGTAGAGGGGCACCCTGCGTGCGGCTTCGCGGAGCTGTCGATTGGCCAACCACTGGGAGAAGAGGTGATAGCGGAACCTGGGATCGTCGAAGCGCTGGGTTCTTGCGGCGGCAGCCTTGGCCTCGGGACCCCAATCGTGCCAGTCACGCCCGAATCGTTCCCCTGCAGCACGAAAAGCCGCGTAAGAGAGCAGCTCGGGGTGCGCGGCGCCAAATCGCGCAAGCTCTTGGACAAATTGTGCTGACAGCGGTGCGAGCACCTCGCGCCGGAGCCGGCTCACGGTGTGGTAGTCGACGAGCTCGGAGCGCCTGGCATTCTCGATCCGACTGGTGCGTCCAAGCAGCAGCCCTTCGAGCTCGTCGGAGCCCATGAGCTCGGGAATCGAGCACGGATCGACATACAGCTCGCTCAGGCCGAGCCTCGTGACCGGAAGGTAAGGGCTCGTGGCCGAGTCCGTGAACACCGGGTAAAGAGGCAGGGTGGCCACGAACGAGGCGCCCTTGCCGACCAGCAGATCGCCCAAGGTGCACAGATCCGGGAAGCTCCCTATGCCCCAGTCGGACTCGCTGCGCAGCGCGTAGATGGGAAGGAAGCCACCCCATCCCCTTTTAGGACGGGGGCACCTGGGAGCCTTGATCAAAAGGGCGCGCTCGACATGGCGAGGGCCCTCGACAGCGAGCTCGTGATAGCCCTCGGGGATTGGCTCGCCGGCCAGCCCTCCCAGCTTGATGGTCGGCGCTCCCCCGGAGCCGGGGGGGCTCAGCAGCAGCTCCGCCGCGCCGCTCGCGCTGTGCCCGTCCTCCAGGGTCAGGGTGAAACGCGTGCGCCGAAGCTCGAGGGACTGGCCCTGCGGCAGTTCGATGGAGTCGTCTGCACGCGCGACCAGAACCGGCTCCAGATGCGTCCGATCGTCGGCTTCAGCCCGCAGAACGTCATCGGCGTCCTCGGCCCTCTCGATCGCCGAACCCATGGCACGAAGCACGGCCGCCAACTGGTCTCGACCGGCCTCGTGAACCGTGCCGTCGGCCCCGAGGTACCTCGTCTGTACGCCTTTGAGAGCTGCCAGGGCTTTGAGCGGGGCAGGCAGAGGCGTCCCGGTCACGGGGCCGCCGCGAGGGTCTCTAAGATCCCAGACGCCGGCACGGCTATCCACTCCGGCCGGGCGTTGGCCTCATAGCTCAGCTCGTAGATCCCCTTCTCCAAGAGGAAGAAGTCGAGCAGAGTCGCCAGCTGGCCCTCGTCGCAGGGGACAAAGCTCTGGCCATCGACGGCCTCCGAGTAAGAGGAGAGGAAGGTCCCGGCCACCCACCGGTACCAGAACGTGAGCCACGACTCGAGCCGGGCTGGCTCGACCAAGGCGACGGATCCAGCCAGATCACGGGTGACGCTCATCGCTGCCGCACGGGACGCATAGTGCAAGGAACGGATCATGCCAGCGACGTCCATGATGGCGGGCCGCTTCCGGCGGCGCTGCGCCAGCGAACGAGCCGGCTCGCCTTCGAAGTCGATGAACACGAAGTCGCGCCCCGTCCAAAGCACCTGACCCAGGTGCAGGTCCCCATGGCAGCGGATCCGCTCCACCACCAGCCTGGAGGACAAGATCGACCGGAGCCGGCCGACGATCTCGCCTTCGCGCTCTAGAACCTCGGACAGCAATCGGTGCTCAGAGGCGCCTTGGGCCGCTTGGCGGAAAACCCTGCGCACCAGGTTCCGCGCGCCGTGAAACATTGCACGCCGCTCCATCATCGTGAGGGGCTCGGGGGCGAGCCGGGGGTCGGAACGGTCGGAGGCCAGGGCTATATGGAGCTCTGCGGTTCTGCGCCCGAGCAAGGCGGCCCACTCGATGTGAGGCCCGACCAAGGGATGACCCGGAGGGATGTGGGAGCCGTCGAGCGATGCGATGCGCGGGGGAAGCTCCGACAGCTCAAAGCCGTCGGCATGGCTCGCCGCAAGCACGTCCTCCAGGCCGTGCACGAGAGAGTCGACAAGGTAGTTCCAACCGTCGCCTTCATTGGAGACGAACTCCTCCATGATTGCGATGGTCGCCGGTTCGGCGACTGGGGCATCCCGCCGGTACTCGAGGCTGCCCAGGATCTGGGGCGCTCTTTCGTACCGGGCTGACTCCGTCAGGAAGCGACCGAGCTCCACCGCCGGGTTCACCCCGGTCTCCACACGGCGAACGAACTTCACCAGAGCTCGGTCCGAAACGCTGACCGAGCTGTTGGAGTGCTCGGCCGCGAGAACCCCGATCGTCGCATCTTCTCCTATCGCGCTCAGGACGCGCCTCGAGGCCGCTGGCACGGAGGTCACACGCCCTACGGCCCCCGGCAGGCTCCTCCTGTTCGTCAAGGCATCAAGGATCCTGTGAGTGAATTCGGGCCGCACCAGCGCATCGAAGAGAATTCCCTTTTCGCCGTCGGCCTCGAGGGTCGCGAGCACCGATTCGGGTCGAAAACGTCGCAGCTCCTCTGCCTCGTCGCCGGTAGCGAACGCAAGGGGGAGCAGATAGTGCTCCACCTCGCCGAAGTCGAGCTCGACGCGCACGATCAAGATCTCAGCCAGCGGTGGCTCCTTCGGGCGGTCCGAACGAACAGGGACCGCGTCGACGAAGCTCGCGGATGTGATGGTGCGGGTCTTGTGGACGAACCAGCGCTGCCCGCTCAGATAGCGCGGGAGGAAGGCTTGAAATGCCCTCCTGGGACGGCCCCTGAACAGGGTTTCCCAGCTGCCCGAGACGCTGAAAGTTGGGAGGCTCTCGGTACCGCGGGTGTCGTCTTCCAAAGAGAACCAATAGAAGCCGTGTGGTCCGAGCGTGATGAAGTAGGGAAGGTCGCCGATCGGAGGGAACTCGACGTTGCCCAGAAGCTCGACGGGAACCGCTCCCCTGAATCGAGACAGGTCTAGTTGAACGCACTGGGCGAAGCGCGAAAGGTTCACGACCACAAGGACTGTTTCATCGCGGTAATGGCGTAGGAAGGACAGGACCTTGCGATTTTCAGCGCGAACCATCTCGATCGAGCCACGGCCAAAGACCTTGTAGCGCTGGCGGACGCCTATCAGTCGCTTCATCCACCAAAGCAACGAGTTAGGGCTCTCTTGCTGGGCAGCGACATTCAAAGCCTGAGAGTGGTACTCGGGGTCAATGATCACCGGCAGGTACAGGCGTTGCGGATTGGCGTGGGAGAAGCCAGCGTTGCGATCACTGTCCCATTGCATCGGGGTTCGTACGGCGTTGCGATCGCCCAGGTAGATGTTGTCTCCCATGCCGATCTCGTCGCCGTAGTAGATGATTGGCGTCCCCGGCATCGACAGCAGGAGCCCGTTCATCATCTCGATGAGCTTGCGGTCCCCCCCCAACAGCGGCGCAAGGCGCCTGCGGATCCCAACGTTGACTCTTGCCTGGGGATCCTGTGCGTAAACCCGATACATGTAGTCACGCTCTTCATCGGTGACCATCTCCAACGTGAGCTCGTCGTGGTTACGCAGAAAAAGCCCCCATTGGCATTCCGGGGGCAGCGTCGGCGTCTCCGCCAAGATGTCGACAATCGGGTAGCGGTCCTCTTGACGGGCGGCCATGAACATCCTCGGCATCAGTGGGAAGTGGAATGCCATGTGGCACATGGGACCGTCACCCATGTAGGCCACCGCGTCCTCCGGCCACTGGTTTGCCTCGGCAAGGAGCATTCGTCCTTCGAAACGTGCATCGACGTGCCGACGGAGCGATCGCAGAAAGTCGAACGTCTCCGGCAGGTTCTCGCAAGTGGTCCCCTCGCGCGCATAGAGGTATGGAACCGCGTCCAGCCTGAGGCCATCGACCCCCATTGCGAGCCAGTGGTCGACCACATCGAACATCGCCTGTCGGACGTCGGGATTGTCGTAGTTGAGGCTGGGTTGGTGGGAGTAGAACCGGTGCCAGTAGTACGCGTGAGCCACCGGATCAAAGCTCCAATTCGACGTCTCGTAATCGGTGAAGATCACGCGGGCGTCGCCGAAGCGATCGGGTGTATCGCTCCAAACATAGAAGTCTCGCTGGATCGATCCTGGTCGCGCGCGACGAGCCCTCTGGAACCAGGGGTGCTGGTCGGAGCTGTGGGCTAGCACCAGCTCGGTGATCACCTTCATCCCGCGCCGATGCGCCTCGCGCAACACTCTGCGAAAGTCCATGAGGGTGCCGTAGGCGGGGTGCACCCCTCTATAGTCCGATATGTCGTATCCGTCGTCGCGCAATGGCGACGGGTAGAACGGCAGCAGCCACAGGCCGGTGACACCCAGCTCAGCCAGATAGTCCAGCCGGCCGAGGAGTCCCTTGAAGTCGCCGATCCCGTCGCCGTTGGCATCGCAGAACGCGCGGACGTGCAGCTCGTAGAAGACACCGTCCTTGTACCAGGTGGCGGCCTCGTCTAGCGGCCTGTGGACGGTCTCTCTTTCTTGGGAAGGGGCCGCGGGAAGGCTCAGCACGACAACTCCGCTGAGTGCTCCGCCTCGACGCAAAGTACGTGGACCCCCAACGCGCCGGGGTCGAGCCTGACGAAGTTCGCTCCCGGAGCCCAGTGGTAACGCGCTTCGGTGAGCAGATCGTGCATGACGTAGGCACTCGCGATCGTGAGGCCTAGCGCCTCGGGCTGGAAGTCCAACCATCCCGACTGTGTGTAGACAGGGTCGAGGTTGACGACAACCAAGATGGCATCGGAGCTTTGGGCTCCGACTCCCAGCTTCACATAGGCGATCATCTGCTCGTTGTCGATCGTCAGGAACCGCAACGTTCGGTTGTGTTGAAGCGCGGGATGCTCACGTCGGACCGCGTTTATGCGCGCTATCAAGCCCGCCAGGCTCGGCCGGTGTTCGCGCTCCCAAAACCGCACCTCGTACTTCTCCGAGTGCTCATACTCCTCAGAGCCGAGCTCACGAGCCTTGTGCTCCATGAGCTCGAAAGCGGGGCCGTAGATCCCGTAGCTGGCTCCCAGCGTCGCGGCAAGCACCAGGCGGATGACGAAAGCGGCCGTCGACCCGGACTGGAGGGTGGGAGTGAGGATGTCCGGCGTGTTGGGCCAAAGGTTGGGCCGGAAAAAGTCAGCGAGCTCGGTCGCCGTGAGCTCGGTCATGTAGCTCTCCAGCTCCGACTTGGTGTTTCGCCAGGCGAAGTAGGTGTAGGACTGGGTGAACCCCACCTTTGCGAGCTCGTACATGATCTTCGGCCTCGTGAACGCCTCGGAGAGCAGGATCAGGTCCGGATGGTCGGCCTTGAGGACGGAGATGAACCACTCCCAGAAGGCGAAAGGTTTGGTGTGGGGGTTGTCCACCCGAAAGATCTTCACCCCCTGGGAGATCCAGAAACGTGCTACACCCAGAAGTTCCGACCACAGGCGCTGCCATTCCGGGGTGTCGAAGTTGAGCGGGTAGATGTCCTCGTAGCGCTTCGGGGGGTTTTCGGCGTAAGCGATTCCACCTCCGGGTCCCCGACGAAACCACTCGACGTGCTCGCTGACCCAAGGATGGTCAGGGGACGCCTGGAAGGCTAGATCGAGGGCGACCTCTATACCTAGGTCGCGCGCCGCGGCCAGGAGCGACTGAAAGTCCTCGAGCGTTCCCAACTCGGGATGGATCGCTGTATGACCGCCCTGTGCTGACCCGATCGCCCACGGGCTTCCCGGATCCGAGGGTCCCGCCACAGGCGCGCCGGCGGGTCCCTTGCGGTTCGTGTAACCAATCGGATGAATGGGCGGCAGGTACAGGACGTCGAAGCCGAGCTCCGCCACATAGGGCAAGAGCCTCTCCAGGTCTGCGAAGGTGCCGTGGCACCCTGGCTGGCCCGAGGTTGAACGCGGGAACATCTCGTACCAAGCGCCGAACCGCGCGAGCTCACGGTCGGCGTAGATCCTTTGGACCTCGGATTGTGCCCACGGGCCGGGCTCTGGGAATCGGCCGAGCAGGGCCTCCAGTTCCTCCGAGAACACAAGTGATCCAATCGTCGCGAGGGCCGGGTCGTGCCCGTCGCCGTTACCGTTACCGACAGGGCCGTCGTGCGCTCTGAAGAACGAGGAGGCGTCGACCTGGGTTGAGAGCGAGGACCTCGGGCGGCGCAGCCTCTCTGCCAGCCAGGCGAGCGACCTTCTCTCTCCCCCACCTGCTCTCGCGGCGGCATCCCACAGCATCCCGGCGCCCACCAAGAGCTCGCTCGTGAGGTTCTGGCCGGCCTCGAAACGGCGTCGCAGATCGCGCTTCCAGGTCGCGAAGCTGTCGGCGCGGGCTCCGATGACGAACCGGTACATGCCGACCTCTGTGACATAGAGCTCGGCCCGCCACCGATCGTTGCCGAGCTCGATCATCGCAACTGTGTGCCAAATGCGTTCCGCTCTGTGGATGTAGGACATGTTGCAACAGAGCTTCTCCGGGCCGTTCAGAAGAATGTCCGCCTCGACCAGGACAACATCGCCAACCGCCGCCTTGGGGGGCCAGATGCCGTCCCGGACACGTGGGCGAATGCCCGATATGACGGGCCGCTGGCGCCCGGTCGCGGGGAACTGGCTTGCACGAGTCCCGGGCGTTCGAGCTGTGTCAGTCCCAGATGTTCGAAAAGGCTCCATGTGTTCGGCCCCGTGAAGCGCCTAGATGCAGTGACCGCGCGATCAAGCGCCTCTGGTCGCTGTCGTACCCGACCCCCCTCGAGGACAAACGGGTCTTGGAGCCCGAGCAGGCCAGCAGTTAGGGCTCGCCCAAAAGACGACGGGCCGAAGAGGCGTCCGGCCCCCTAGCTGTCGGCTCTCCCCAGGCGCTCGGCCTCGCAGCGCGAACAGCGCCCGAGCATCGCAAAATGGCGCGGATTGATGTGGAAACCGAGCTTGGCCTTGACGGCCCTGGCCAAGCCCTCGAACAGCTCGTCCGCCGCCTCCACGATCGCTCCGCAGTCCTCGCAGATGAAGTGCGAGTGCGCCATCGAGGCCAGCTGGTAGGTGGCCGGTCCATGCCCCAGATGCGAATGCGCCACGACACCAAGCTGCTGGAGGTCTTCGACACTGCGGTAGATGGTCGAGAGGTGCACGTCCGGCGCTCTCGCCTGGACGGCCGCGGCGAGCTCCTCTGCGGTCAAGTGGTCCCTTGCGTCGAAGAGGACCTCGAGGAGGATCCTGCGCGAGGGCGTCGCCCGGCCACCTCGGGCTCGGAGCAGCGCAATCACCTCGTCGACCGACCCGAACGATTGGCTTGCACCAGCGAGCCCACTCGGCTTGCTCACAGGACCAGGATACGTATGGTGAGGACAGGTTGGCGAGCGAGCATGCTTGACACGCTCGGCCCACACTAGGGTTCCGCACTGACCTCCGAGGCCGAAGCCGCCCATTTCTCCTCAAGCTTGCCGAAGTGCCAGATCGACAGGGCAACGGCCCAGGTCGCTACGAAAACGCCGACTATCACAAATCCAGCAGTGTTGATGTTGAAGCGCTCCAGAAAAGACCAGAAAGGGCCGCTCAGATGGGCGTCGGCCGCGAGCAGCCCGAACAGCTCGACGGCGCCAACGAAGAAAGCAACAAAGACCGACAGCCCAGTGATGGTGAGGTTGTAGAAGACCTTGCGGAGCGGTCGCGAGAACGCCCAGTCGTACGCGAAGTTCATGAAGCAGCCGTCCAGGGTGTCGAAGAGGCTCATCCCGGCGGCAAACAGAATCGGCAGCGAAAGGATCGCGTAGAAGGGCAGCCCTCCCACCACGGCGGTTCCCGCCAGAACGAGAAGGGCGATCTCGGTCGCGGTGTCGAACCCGAGCCCGAACAGGAAGCCAATCGGATACAGCTTCCACGACGCATCCACACGACGCGCCAAGGGTCGGAAGACGCGCATCATCATCCCCCGGCTGTCGAGCTGCCTTTCGAGCTCGGCCTCGTCGTAGGCGCCATTGCGCATCTTTCGGAAGATCTTGATGATCCCCACAAGGATCACGAGGTTGAGCGCGGCAATGAGAAACAGGAAGAACCCAGAGACGAGAATTCCGACAACGTTGGTGGTGTGCTCGAGAGCAGACCCCGAGTTCTGCAGCTGATGGTCCAACCCTCTGATCCCGAAGTTGAGGAGCACTGCCAGGATGAACACGACGGTCGAGTGACCGAGCGAGAAGAAGAACCCGGTGCCTACAGGACGTTTTGACTCATTGACCAGCTTGCGGGTGGTGTTGTCGATCGCGGCGATGTGGTCCGCATCGAAGGCGTGACGCATCCCCAAGGTGTACGCGAGGATGCCAGTTCCCCATCCGAAGACTTCGGTCCGGCCAAGGTGGTAGTGACCGCCCAAGGAGGCGCCGAGCATCGCCCAGCCGACTACGTTGAGCGCGAGGATCACAGCACCCATCGCCCCCAGACGCGACCAGTCGCGGGCATCCAGACCGCCCCGAACGTTCCGCAGCCGTGTGGCCAGCAGAGCCAAGCCCTCTCCCCTCAAACCTGACACACGGTACCCCAATGCGAGCTATTCGCAACAGCTCAGAGCCTACATTAACGCCCTCACCACGACCCACGACGACCACTCCCATGCCCAAGCTGTGAGCTGGGCGGGCCGATGCGGACCCAGTCCGACATGGCCGCGGCCGGGCACGGACGAGTCGCTGTCGGATGGCAAAGCTGAGGTTCTCCTCGGCTGCGTCGACGAGGGGTCCGATCGCGCCAGACGAGCCGCGCTCGACCTCTGGGGGCACCCTGAGGAATCGAGAAGCTCCCGGGCGACAAGACATACGGGGTCCGGGGCAAGTCACGGCTCGGGCCACGTCGCCACCGACGGCCGCTAGAGCAAAGATGCTGTCTCGACAAAGGGCAACCCGTGAGCCTCGGCCACCGGGCGATTCGTCAGCTCGCCCTCGACGACGTTCACCCCTCGCGTCAAGGATTCATCGGCTCTTGCCGCAGCGCGCCAGCCGTTTGACGCGATCTCGAGCGTGTAAGGCAGTGTCGCGTTGGTTAGGGCGTATGTAGAGCTGTGGGGAACGGCACCGGGCATGTTCGCAACGCAGTAGAAGAGCGACCCGAACACCGGAAACGTCGGGTGTGAATGAGTGGTCGGACGCGATGATTCGAAACATCCCCCTTGGTCCACCGAGATGTCCACCAGTACAGACCCCGGTTTCATCTCAGAAACGAGCTGATCGGAGACCAACAGCGGTGCCTTTGCACCGGCAATCAGCACGGCCCCTATGACGATGTCGGCACCTCTGCAACTCTCCTCGATCGAATGCGTGCTCGACGCAATCGTCTCGAGGGCTCCACGGAAGTGGTGGTCGACAGACCGCAGCTTTGCCAAGTCCCTGTCAAGCACGTACACATCACAGTGCAGCCCGACGGCAAGCGTGGCGGCAGCCATGCCCACGATCCCAGCACCGAGGATCACGACCTTGGCCGAGGCCACTCCGGGCACTCCACAAACCAGGACCCCGCTACCGCCATTGGGAGTCATGAGATGGTTGGCACCCACAATGGGAGCCATGCGGCCGGCTACCTCACTCATGGGAATGAGCAGGGGGAGGGATCCGTCGTTCAGCTGGACCGTCTCGTAAGCGATCGCCGTGTTGCCCGCAACGAGCAACGCGTCAGTTGCCGCCCTGGCGGCCGCAAGGTGGAGATAGGTGAAAAGGACCTGGCCCTTTCTCAGACCGAGACGCGCGAACTCGTCTTCGAGCGGTGCCTTTACCTTGAGGACCAGATCGGCGGTGCCCCAGATCTCGTCGACGTCCGCGATAACGGTCGCGCCGGTGCGGACGAAATCCTCATCGGTGATCGAGCAACCGGCACCCGCCCCGTGCTCGATCAGGACGGTGTGATCGGCGGACACGAGCTCTCGCACGCCCGCCGGCGTGATGGCGACTCGGTACTCGTCCTCCAGCATCTCTTTCGGGACGCCGATGATCACCTGGGACCTCCATGAGCGCTGGTGGACTCCTCGACCCGTCGGGGCCGATGAGCCAAGGCCGAGGCGTTCACAACGTTGAACGGGGCTCCCGCGCCAAACGCGTTTATCTGGTCAAAGATCTCGGAAAACTGCATCTCCCACTCCTCAACGGTCACATACCCGACATGAGGGGTGCAGATGACGTTCGGCAGGGTCAAAAGGGGCTCCTCCATATCTACCGGCTCTGTCTCGTAGACGTCTACAGCAGCGAATCCGGGACGTCCGGCCTTGAGCGCGGCTGCCAGCGCCCCTCGCTCGATCAGTTCCGCCCGGCTGGTATTGATCATGAGCGCGCTCGGCTTCATAAGTGCGAGATCGTCTGCAGTGACGATCTCGCGGGTATTGCCGCTAAGACGCAGATGGAGTGACACCACATCGGACGACCCGAAGAAGGCCTCGCGGGTCGAGGCCAAGGCGAACCCGTCTGCGCCCGCTCGTAACAGTGAGGCTTGCGAACCGAGGACCTGAACCCTCATCCCGAAGGCTGTTGCGTACCCGGCCACCACCCGCCCGATCCGCCCGTAGCCGTAGATGCCGAGACACTTTCCGCGCAGGGTCGAGCCCATCGAGCTTTGCCAGGTGCCGGCCTTCACGGAGGTCCACAGCTCAGGCAGCCTACGTAGCGCGCACAACAGGAGCGCCCAGGTGAGCTCCGCGGTCGGGTAGGAGGGCATGGGCGACTTGGCGTTCGAGCACACCAGGATCCCGAGGCGACTGCAGGTCTCGATGTCTATGTGGGGATAGCTGCCGCGCTGGCTGATCAGCATCAAGTGCTCCAAGCGCTCCAGGAGACCCTCGGTCAACCGGGTCCGTTCGCGAATCAGCACCAGGACCTCAGCGGCTTGCAAACGCTCAGCCAACTCATCCTCGCTGCGCAAGTGGTCGGTAAAGACCGCCACGTCATGTCCCTCGAGCTTGGAGAATGCGTCCAATGTAGGGATGGTTCCCAAGTAATCGTCGAGGATGGCTATCTTCATTGCTTGTCCGGCCTCTATTGGTCGGCGAGCGATTCGAGTACTCCGCGTACGTACTGCGCCTGCGCACCGTGAGCGGTCCCGTCGCCGATCACGCTCACGAGGCGAGCTCCCAGAGTCACGGGGGGATCCCACCGGCGGTCGACAATTCGATCTAGATCACTTTCACTCAGCCGGTTGAGATAGCTGAGCGTGAACTTCTCCACCTCGCGGTAGTAGGCGCTCAGCTCCGAAGCCTCGACCGAGATGGAGATCACTTGGTCGTGGCTGTGCCCATAGCCGGTGTCAGAAATGGAAAGAGGCAGATCGAATCGCTCGGCCCACCCCCCAGAGGTCCAAATCTGCTCGCTCCCGGCCACCCCTGCGATGTGATCGTCCTGGACCCGGGTTAGATGCCAGACGAGCCAGCCGATGGGGTTGGCGAGTCGCCCAGGGGCAAAAGCCAGCCGTTCACGGCTGAGCCCGTTGACCGAACTCTCGACCATGCCTCGGATTCTGCCGAATGCATCGTTCAACAGCTCGACACTGTCCATGAAACCTCCCGACGGCACGACATGGCCGAGTCTCGACGTGTCGCGACGATCCAGCCAGCCACGCTATGGCCGAGATGGATGACGCACCACTTCCGAGGGGGTCCTCAGGAGAGACGGTCCTCCCAGCATTCACCCGATCGGCTGCGCCACCTTCTAGCTTGTTCGACGGGCCGGTTCCGCCAGGGGGGCTTTCGCCGGCGGGACGCTGTTTCGCTCGACGGAGGACCCGATGCCCGAGAACCACAAGAGCGAGCGGTGGAAGCCGCGAAAGATCGCTGCTGGGCTGGTCGGATGGACAATTGCCCTCGGTCCGGTGATCGCCTCTGTCGGGGTGGCGATCGCCTTCGGGCGAAGCGTCCCGGCGCCGGACACGGTGGTCGGCTTCGGTGCATGGTGGCTCGCGACCATTGCTCTGTGCACGCTCGTCTTCCTCGGCGCCGAGATGGTCATGAGGCGAATGCTCCCGTTCGCCATCCTCTTGAAGATGGACATGGCCTTTCCAGGGCAGGCACCCAGGCGGCTTGCCATCGCCCGACGCGCAGCCAGCGTCCGTGACCTGGATCGCAAGGTCCAAGAAGCGAAGATCCGCGGTGCACTCGATGAACCGACAGCAGCGGCCGAGAGGATCGTGACCCTGGCGACGACCCTGAGCGTCCACGACCGAGCCACCCGGGGCCATGCGGAGCGGGTACGTGCTCTCACGGACATGATGGCAGAGGAACTTCACCTGACCCCGAGCTCTCGGGATCGACTCAGATGGTCGTCACTCCTTCACGACATCGGCAAGCTGACCGTCCATGCTCACGTTCTGAACAAGACCGAGGTGCTGAGCGACGAAGAGTGGGCCGTCATCAAGCGCCACCCGCTCGAAGGCGCCAGACTCACCGCGCCACTCAGCAAGTGGCTTGGTGAGTGGGCCGCGACGATCGCGCAACATCACGAACGTTTCGACGGCAAGGGATACCCTTACGGACTCTCGGGGCGGCACATCTCTCTCGGTGCTCGCATCGTCGCGGTCGCTGACTCGTACGACGTCATGACGTCGATGCGCTCTTACAAACGACCGATGTCCCCCGACAAGGCCCGCCAAGAGCTGGCCCGCTGCGCGGGAAGCCAGTTCGACCCCGACATCGTGCGGGCTTTCCTGGCCGTTTCTGTCTGGCGCCTGCGCCTTGCCGCGCCGATCTCGTGGCTCGGGTCCATATCCTCAGCCAAGGTTGTCGGTGCCGCTACCCGCATCAGCGCGGTCGCAGGACACTCATTGGCAGCAGGGGCGGCGGCCACCATCGGCGTCATGAGCGTCGCGGTGCTGGGGCCCATCGCAGCAAAACCACCCGGAGCGACGAGCCCACAGGTCTCCGCGCATGTAGCGGAGCCCGCTACGTCGGTGAGTCCGTTCCAGATCGGTTCTAGCCCAGGTAAACCGGGAGGGTCGTCCGCGCCGGCCGGCCAACCCGGCACCAACCGAAAAGCGCCTGTTCAAGGTGCTGTTACAGGCAAGGCCTCGAAAGCCACCGGTGGGACAAGCCCTCCTCGGGCCACCACGTCGACCACGACCGGAGCTGGCCATTCTGTCGGCCCGAGGAAGCCCACCCCCGTGGTGGTGCCCACCGCAACCACGACCACGACGAGCACCACGACGACGACCACCACGACGCTTCCGGTCCCGTTGCCTCCGAGCGGCCTCACGGCCACGGGCGCATGCCAAGTGGTACTCATAGGACCGGTGGTGGCTCTCGAGTGGACCGCGAGCCCGAGCCCCTCCGTTACCTCATACACGATCCTGCGCAAGCAGGGTGGGGGTGCCTACGCACCGGTGGCCCGGGTTGGGAGCGGCACGACCTCGTACAGCGACACCTCGGTGACGGGCCTGGACACGTCCTATACCTACGAGGTGCAAGCCAACGGCCCCGGTGGCTCGGCCGTCAGCGGGAGCGCTTCGGCGACCACACCCAGTCTTTGCATCTGATCCCTTTGGAGATGACCTCACCAGGTCATCTCCTCGCCCACATGCTCGGAATGATTTCGAGCTGCCGAGCACGTCCGTCGGCCCGCCCAGAGTGCGCACGAAGGCCGGTTGTCCAACGGTGCAGCTCTTATGAATTTGACGCCAAACCGACCGCTCTTTTGGAGGCGCGACATGACCACCTTGCCTCGGGTCCCTTATGACCCAGTGCTCATTGCCGGGCAGGAAGCCTTCCTCGCCGAGGTCGAGCCCGAGCCTCTCAGGGCATCGACGATCCTCGCCACCCGCGCACGCTTCGGCGCACGCACGCGCCCGGTTGAAGAGGCGCTATATGGGAGGGGCGTCATCTGGGAGCAGAGAGAGATACCAGGCCCTCAAGGAGCACCGGACATCCCGATTCTGATCGTGAGCCCGGACGATCACGGTGATCGGTGCCCAGGCATCTACAACATCCACGGCGGCGGGATGATGGTGGGTGACCACCTCAGTTCTGCAACCGAGCTCGCGGATCTGGCTGAGCAGCTTGGAACCGTAGGAGTTTCGGTCAGGCTACCGGCTCGCCCCGGAGAACCCACACCCAGCGCCGTCCGAGGATTGTTATGCCGGGCTCGCATGGATGGCAGGCCATGCCGGTGAGCTGGGGATCGATCCTGAACGTCTGGTGGTCATGGGTGGTAGCGCCGGAGGCGGGCTCTCGGCTGCCGTCGCACTGATGGCGAGAGACCGCGGCGGGCCCCCGTTGGCGGGACAACTGCTCAACTGCCCCATGCTCGACGATCGCAACCAGACGACGTCTAGCCACCAGTACGTGGGGATCGGCATCTGGGACCGCGAGACCAACGAGACCGGATGGACCGCGTTACTGGGTGACAACAGAGGTGGTCAAGACGTCTCCCCTTACGCCGCCCTGCACGTGCCACCGATCTTTCGGGCCTTCCCCCGGCTTACATAGAGGTCGGGTCCGCCGAGCTTTTCAGGGACGAGGACGTCGATTACGCAAGCCGCATCTGGGCGACCGGCGGGCAGGCTGAGCTCCATGTGTGGTCTGGGGGCCATCATGCGTTCACCGATGCGACGCCGACGGCGATCGTGTCGATGGCAGCGCTTACCGCTCGACGCTCTTGGCTCGTTCGCGCGCTACGAAGTGGCTGACGGGCGACCTAGACCTCGGAGAGATCAACGGCAGGATCGGCCAGCTTCGCTGGGTCAACTGGCCTCTCGGCTTTGAGCAAGGCCTCGATGGCATCCCCCTGGTCCCAGATGTTCACGTTCATGGCCGCAAGCGCAGACCCTTCTCGCAGCCAAAAGGCGATGAACTCCCGGGCGACAACGTCGCCTCGGATCACCACCTCATCGAAGACAGGCGCCCAACCTCGGTACTCCATTCCCACGTCGTACTGGTCAGAGAAGAAGTAAGGGGTGCGATCGTAGGATGTCGTAGATCCCAGCATGTTCTTGGCAGCCACGGGTCCTTGATTGAGCGCTGCAGACCAGTGTTCGAGTCGGATTCGGGATCGATACCGCGGGTGCAACGCGTTCGCGACGTCTCCGGCCGCCCAGATGTCCTCTCTGCTCGTCTTGAGACGTTCGTCCACAACGATTCCGTTGTCCACTTCGAGACCCGCGCCCACGGCCAGCGAGGTGCGCGGCGTGACACCGACACCAACCACGACGACGTCGGCGGAGAGCACCGTGCCATCAACCAGCCGGACCCCCTCGACCGCGCTCGAGCCTACGAACGCCTCTATTCCTGCCTCGAGGCGCATGTCGACGCCGTGAGCGAGGTGGAGATCCCGGTACACCTCACCCACCTCGCGGCCCAGGACCCGTTCGAGCGGCACGGAACCGATCTCGACCATGGTCACTTCAGCTCCGAGCTGGCGCGCGGAGGCGGCCACCTCGCAACCGATCCAACCGGCCCCGATAACCACCACATGAGGCGAACCTGTGAGCGCCTCGTGCAGCACGTCTGCGTCTGAAACACTGCGAAGGTAACGGATCCCCTGGAGTTCCGACCCCTCGATGGTCAACCGCCGTGGCTCCGCGCCGGTCGAAATGAGAAGTCGGTCGTAGCCGAGCCGCTCACCTCCTCCGAGAACGACGACCTTTGACGCGACGTCGAGGCTCGCGGCGACCGTGGAGGTCCGAAGTTCAATGTCGCGCTCAGAGTAGAAGCTCTCCGGGTGGACCGCGGCGTCCTCGAAGCCCTTCTCTCCCCGGAGGTAGTCCTTGGACAGCGGCGGCCTTTCATAGGGCCGGACAGCTTCTTCGCCTATCAGCACGACGCGGCCGTCGAAGCCTTCGTCGCGCAGGGTCTCGGCAGCCTTGGCACCGGCGAGACTTGCCCCCACGATCACGAACGTCTGACCAGCCGGCATCGCATCTCCTCTCCTGTCCGATCGGACTTCGGATGGGGGCACACGCCATCGTGGCCCTCCGCTCTACGCGGCGATCCAGAGCCCAAGACGCTCCAATCGGCCAACGGGCTGGTCGCCCGGGACCGTCCCGGCTCCGGCGCAGCGAAGACGCAACCCGACCGACTCTAGACAGACGTGAGCCTTTCAGCAACTTAGATCTATTTTAGAATGGCAGGGGTGAACCGGTACGTCGACTCGTTGGCGGCACTCGCTCTGCTCAGTGAGCCGCTTCGTCGGAAGATCTACCAGTGCGCGGCGAGCGCCGAGGCGGGGGTGACACGCGACTTCGTGACTGAAGCGCTGGCGATCCCCCGTTCGGTGGCTGCCTTCCACCTCGACAAGCTGGCGGAGTCAGGGCTGCTCGAGATCGGCTTCCGGCGTCCGGCGGGCCGTGGCGGACCGGGCGCAGGTCGCCCGGCCAAGTGCTACAGGCGCGCAAAGGGCGAGCTCTCGATCAGCGTGCCCGAACGCCGATACGACTGGGCAGGCGATCTGCTGGCCGAAGCGATCGAGCGCTCGTCCGCTCGGGACATGACCGCGCTCGAGGCCCTTCGCGAGGTCGCCAGGGAGCATGGCGCAGCCTTGCTCTCAGCCCCAAAGGGTCCGGGCTCGCGCTCCCGGCGCCGGGAGCACCTGATGGAAGCCCTGGTCACCCGCGGCTACGAGCCAAAGGCCATGGGCGGAGCGATCACATTGGCGAACTGCCCGTTTCGCTCGCTCGCCGAATCGCACCGCGAGCTGGTCTGCACCATGAACCACGAGCTGGTACGAGGCCTGGTCGAGTCGATGGGCATGAGCGCGGACTCCGCATCGCTCGATCCAGGACCGGAACGCTGCTGCGTGACCATCAGCTGCTAAGGCGGATCAGCTGCCGATGGCGCGCGGGGTCCCGCGCCTCCGCCTGCGGCTCCAAAGGGCGGTCGCGAGGCTCCTCAGGGCCGCCGCCATCACCAGCGCCCAGGCAACCACCGCCACGAAGACCCACACCCGGGCAATCGAGACCATGAAGCCGAACCCGCCCGCCCGACCGAGGGTCATCGATGCCACGGCGTACATGCCCAGCGGGAACACGACGCTCCACAGGCGCGGCTCGTATGACCACGGGTAGCGACGCACGAGGTAACGCCACACGCCGAAAGCGACCAGCAACGGGATCCACCACGTTCCGAAGGCCCACAGCACCACGGAGAGCCCGATAACAAATGGGCGCAGTTCTCCTTGGAGGTGGACCGCTGCCCTTTCGTGCAGATCGACGATCCCGGCCGCCGCGCGCACTCCGATGGCGGTCGCTCCCATCGCGATCCAATATGCCGGTCCCATCTCCGCCGGCGTGACCTCCACCAGCAAAAGGCGCATGAAGATGATCACGATCAGGATCAGATACAGCATCACTCCGACCCCCCAAAGACACACGGCCACCACTGGGAGCTCGGCTCGTAGCGCGCTTGCGGGTGCGGTCGGAGCAAGAACCGTCGCGACGACCGAGAGCGACTGGGTCGCCACCACCCAGATGAGCCAGGTGCCGTTGATCTCGCCTAAGACGGGCCGCCGGGCCGAGGCCACCAGAGAGGCGGGCAACCCATATGTGAGGACCAACCAAAGGAGGGCGGCGGCCGCGGCAAGTCCAAGCGTTATCTGCGGGTGACCCGCCATCGAGACGCGAACGGCAACCACGTCGAGACCTGCTACCACAGTGAAGAACGCCATCGCCGTGGTTGGATCACGCCAGCTGCGCACCACTGTGTCCCAGAAGATCACCACACGGAGCAGGTAGACGACACCCAGCACCACCAGAGCCGCAAGGGTGAACCCGAGCAATACGTCGGAGAGTCCGCGATAGCCCGTCTGCGCGGACGCGATCGCGACGATGCCACTCGCCATGACGAGCGCGAAATATCCCGGATCGAGCGACGCGACGGCGTCTCTGAGTCCACTGCTCGGGCCCTCGGCTCCCGTCACTACGGGCTACGCCTCGCACCCCACGAAGCTGCCCGATCGGGGTCCCCCTTAATGCTCGTCACCGAGCCTCGTTTTCGGCTCCGTGCGGACACAGTCACTCCGCTTGCTCAGTAGGGAACGCCTATCTTGCGCCAACGTCGCCCACTCGTCCCCGGTTCGTTGGGCCGAGAGGCAACCCTGCTTCGGTAGACCACGAATGGCCGCCACATGTACCAGATGGGTGCGCTCCATGCGTGCACCAGCCGGCTGAACGGCCAAACCGCCAGCACGGCCCATGCGGCGATCGCATGGACCTGGAACAACCACGGAGCCTTGACGATGGCATTCACGTCCGGATTGCCGACGAACAACCCCCTGAACCAAAGCGACACGCTCTGTCGATAGTCGTAATGGCTCCCGAGCAGGCCTACACCCAGTGTCTCGGCGATTCCGAGCCCGATGACTATGGCGAGAAGGATGAGAGCCACCCAGTCCACGGCGCTGGTGGTTGCCCGCACCCTCGCAACGAGCAGGCGCCGCCCCGCCAAGAACGCGACGCCGATCATGATCAAGATCGCGGCCACCGTGCCTGCCCATGCGGAGAACTGCCTGTAGACGTCCTCGGGAATTCCGATCGAGTGGGTGAAGGACTCGGGGACGAGGATCCCCAAGATGTGACCGAAGATCGCGGCGAAGGTTCCGTAGTGGAAGAGGGGTCCACCCCATTTGAGAAGCCTCTTTTCCTGCAGCTCAGTTGAACGGCTGGTCCAGCCAAACTGGTCGTAGCGATAACGCCAGATGTGACCGATCACGAAGGTGGCGAGGGCCAGGTAAGGCAGGATCACCCACCAGAAGAGGTTCCATCCGCTGATGCCTTTCACCGCAGGCTCACTCTCTGGACCACTTCGGGAGGAGCGAACGGCTCGAGCCCGACGCGCTCAGACGGTGGTCCCTCCGCCCGGTAACGGCGCAGAAACTCGGCGTCAGCTTTTGAGATGGGGCCCAGGGCTGAGCAAACTGCATCGAAGGCGCCGGCATACGGACTCGAACTCTCTTCCAAGGTGGTCCGGACCGCTGCGATGGCTGCTGCGTGCTCGGACAACACGGCCGCCCCTTTGGACGAGACCGCCGCGAGCTCTAGCAGCGCCGGGAGATGGTCTGGTAGTTCCCCGCCCACCAGCTCGAAGCCGGCTGTCCGGTAGACCTGGACCAGGGCCGCCAATGCCATCCCGCGTTCTCTGGTGTCGCCGTGACGATAGTAGGTCAGATAAAGGCTGGTCCCCCGGCGCAGGTCGAAGGTCTCGACGTAGCGAGCCGCCGCGTCCATGACGGACAGTCCGCCAAGGGCGCTGGCCGCGCTGATGAGCCCAGATCGAGCAGTGCCTCGCGACAAGCCCGAGGCAGCAGCCCTCTCCACCGAACGTAGGTCCTCATGAAAGTCGGAGTCGGGGTAGCTGAGCAGCACCGACGCGCACCCGAACACGGTCGACGCGGCGGCGGCCTTCACAGGCCGCCCGCCTCGGCAGACCTGGGCGCGGATTCACTCAACCTCATGTGAAGACGCCCGCGACGGTCGCGCCCCGTGACCGCGGGCTCCGTGCCGTCTGCCTTCTGCAGATGGAAGGCCTCGACGCCCACCGGCCCCTCACCGCCCATCCCCGGACCGCCCTCGTTCTCCAAGGCGCACCCCGAGAGATCATGCTGTGCCATCAGTCGACCGGCGTCCTCGGCGTGGGCGGGCGGCACGACATAGCGGTCCTCGTAACGCGCGATGGCGAGAAGACCGAAGAGGTCATGGGCGTCTTCATGGCTCATCCCAACCTCTGAGGGGTCAACCTCGGGCTCCAATCCGAGCTGGTGTGCTCGCATGACCGAGCGCACCATCGCCAGCTTGCGCAGCACCTCGCGCACCGGCGTCACCTGGCCCGCTGTGAAGAGGTTGGCCAGGTACTCAACGGGTATTCGCAACGCGTCGATCGCTCCGAACACGGCGTCCTCATCACCGTCGTCGTAACCTGCCGCCGCCGTGGCGTCGGCGACCGGCGACAGTGGAGGGATGTACCAGACCATGGGCATTGTGCGGAACTCTGGATGCAGCGGCAGGGCCACCTTGTGTCGGGCAATGAGCGCGTAGGTGGGCGACCTCCGGGCCGCGAGCATCCAGTCATGGGGAATGCCCTGACTCTCTGCAGCGGCGATCACCTCGGCATCAGACGGATCGAGGAAGACCGAAAGCTGTGCTTGATAAAGGTCCTGGGGATCTTGCGTGGCCGCAGCGGCTAGAACTCGATCTGCGTCGTACAAAACCAGACCGAGGTAACGCAACCGCCCTACACAGGTCTCCGAACAGATCGTAGGCATGCCGGCCTCGATCCTCGGAAAGCACAGCGTGCACTTTTCGGCCTTGCCCGTCATGTGGTTGAAGTACACCTTTTTGTACGGGCATCCCGACACACAGAAGCGCCAACCTCTGCACCGGTCTTGATCGACAAGGACTATTCCGTCCTCCGACCTCTTGTACATCGCCCCCGAGGGACACGATGCCACACAGGATGGGTTCAGGCAGTGCTCGCAGATGCGCGGTAGGTAGAACATGAAGACCGATTCGAAATCCATCTTCACCTTCTCCCCCATCGCCACGATGTTGGGGTCGCGTGCCGCCCGCTCGGGTGCGCCAGCAAGGTCGTCTTCCCAGTTCGCGCCCCACTTGGGGTTCATCTCACGCCCGGTGAGAGCAGACCGGGTGGATATCGACGGAGACTTGGTCCCCGGAGCAGCCTCGATCAGTCTGGCGTAGTCATAGCTAAAGGGCTCGTGGTAGTCCTCGATCGAAGGCAGGTCGGGGTTGTAGAAGATGGAGGCAAGGCGCTTGATGCGGCTCCCGCCCTTGAGCTGGAGCCTCCCCTTGCGATCGAGCTTCCACCCACCCTTCCACTGCTCCTGGTCCTCGTAACGGGCGGGGTAACCAAGACCCGGCTTCGTCTCGACGTTGTTGAAGTAGATGTACTCGGCCCCGGGCCGATTGGTCCAGGTCTGTTTGCACGTGACCGTGCAGGTATGGCAGCCAATGCACTTGTCCAGGTTCATCACCATGCACATCTGAGCCATGACTCTCACGACCAGCCTCCGTCTCGTGATGAGGTCATCTAGAACTCGACCTCTTGGGATCGTCGCCGTATGACGGCTATCTCGTCTCTCTGTGTCCCGGTGGGGCCGAAGTAGTTGAAGCCTGCCGAGAGCTGCGCGTAGGCGCCGATCATGTGGGTGGGTTTCATCACCACCCGGGTGAGGGAGTTATCAGTTCCCCCGTGCAGACCGGAACCTTCCGAAACCGGCATCTGGATATGTCGATCGATCGAGTGGTACATGATCACCGTTCCCGCCGGGACTCTATGGGTCACTGCCGCCCGTGCGACCGTCACCCCGTTTCGGTTGTAAGCCTCGATCCAATCGTTGTCCGCGACGCCGATCCTCGACGCGTCGATGTGGTTGATCCAGACCACCGGTCCGCCCCGGAACAGGTTGAGCATGTGGGGGTTGTCTTGGTACTCGGAGTGGATGGACCACTTGGAGTGTGGGGTGAGATATCGGACCACCAGCTGATCATCGCCCATATCACGTCTGGTTTGATCCCCGAAGGTGGACAGTATGTCCAGAGGTGGACGGTAGATAGGGAGCATCTCTCCGAGCTCGGCCATCCACTCATGGTCCAGCAAGAAGTGCTGTCGGCCGGTCAAGGTGTGCCAGGGCTTCAGACGTTCCACGTTGACCGTGAACGGCGAGTAGCGGCGTCTCTCCGATTCGGCACCCGACCATTCCGGCGAGCAGATGACAGAACGGGGCTGGGTCACGGTGTCCGCGAAGGTGATGCGGTCACCCGCCCGCTCGTGCGCCAGATCGGAGAGCCTGACGCCGGTGCGCACCTCGAGCTCTTCGAACGCGGACACCGCCAGGCGGCCGTTCGTGGTCCCGGACAAGGCGAGGATCGCCTCACAGAACAGATCGTCGCGGTCGATTCGCGGCCGGCCCCTGGCCAGCCCGTCACCCACGACGCCGTTTCTGGTGGCCAGCCACTCGACCTCGTCGCCCAGCTCGAACCTCACACCTTTGGTGGTTGCGCCCAGATCGTCGACCAGAGGTCCCAACGCCCTCCAACGCTGGGCCAAGCCGGGGTAGTCGCGCTCGACCACGACGAAGCGCGGCATGGTGCGGCCCGGTACAGGCTCGCACTCACCAACCGACCAATCCCGGGCTATGCCGCCCGGCTGCGCGCACTCGTCGGGTGTGTCATGGTTCAACGGGACAGCCATCACGTCGCGCTCGACACCGAGCCGACCCATTGCCAGCCGGGAGAACTCGGTGGCCAGGTCGCCGAAGATCTCAAAGTCGCTGCGCGCGTCCCAGGGTGGAGCAATGGCCGGGTTGAATGAATGGACGAACGGATGCATGTCAGTTGACGACAGATCGTGCTTTTCGTACCAGGTGGCCGCCGGCAGAACCACATCGGCGTAGATGCCTGTTGACACCATGCGGAAATCCACGTCGACCAAAAGATCCAGCTTGCCGATCGGGGCGTCGTCTCGCCAACGGATCTCGGTGGGCCGCGACTCCGGCGGGCACTCTTGGGCGGCGACCGCGTTGTCCGCCCCGAGAAGATGACGGAGGAAGTACTCGTGACCCTTGCCCGAGGACCCGAGCAAGTTCGAGCGCCAGACCATCAGCACCCTGGGGAAGTTCGCGGGGTCGTCGGGATCACACGCCGCGAAGCGCAGGCGTTGCGAACGCAGCTCGTCGACGATGTAACGGTCGACGCTCAAACCCGCTGACTCTGCTTGGGCCGCGAGCTCCAGAGGGTTCCGGTCGAAAGCCGGATGGGAAGCGAGCCATCCGAGGCGCGCCGCGTACGCGTTCAGATCTGCGACGGTCTTTTCGGCGAAGCGACCGTCCCCGAGCGGGCTCGCCAGCGCGTCTGCGCGCGACCCTTCGTAGCGCCATTGGTCGGTCGCCAAGTACCAGTACGGGGTCGCGGGTTGGTGGCGAGTTGGTCTGACCCAGTCGGATGCAAACGCGAGGGTCGACCAACCGGTCAGCGGTCTCACCTTCTCCTGACCCACGTAGTGGGCCCATCCCCCTCCGTTGACGCCCTCGCAGCCGCCGAGCATAAGCAGCGCGAGGAAGCTCCGATAGATCTGGTCGGAGTGGTACCAGTGGTTCGTCCCCGCCCCCATCGCGATCATGGAACGCCCGCCAGAGATCTCTGCGTTGCGGGCGAACTCGCGAGCCACCTTCGTGCAGGCGGCGGCGGGCACCGAGGTGATCTTCTCCTGCCACGCCGGTGTGTAGGGAACCGACGCATCGCCGTAACCACCAGGCCAGGTACCGGGCAGACCTGAACGGTTCACTCCGTAGTGCGCCATGAGAAGGTCAAAAGCCGTCGTGACCAGGCGACCGGCGATGCGGATTGTCGGCACGCCTCTACGGAGGACCTCGCCTCGCGCCCCCTCGCCAACATCGAAGCGCGGGAGGTCGACTGCGACGGGCACCGCACCGGTGCGCCCGTAGAGGGTGAGCGCAGGGACCAGCTCCTCCAAGTCGAGGTTCCAACGGCCCTTGCCGGCCTCGTCCCAGCGGAACCCGATCGATCCGTTGGGAACCGCAGGCAACCCCGTCTTGTCGTCCAGGACCACGGTCTTCCATTGCGAGGACTCATCGGATCCGGCATCGGACAACGCGGCTGCGGTCAAGAAGTGGTCCGGGACGAAGGCGTCGCCGCGTTCTTTGAGCGTTACGAGAAAGGGAAGATCGGTGTAGGTGCGCGCATAGGCCTCGAACCGAGGGACATGACGATCTCTGTAGAACTCGCTGAGCATCACGTGGCCCATGGCCATGGCGAGGGCGGCATCGGTTCCGGGATTCGCCGCCAACCAGTCGTCAGCGAACTTGGTGTGGTCCGAGTAGTCCGGTGAGACCACCACGACCTTCTGGCCGCGGTAGCGGGCCTCGGTCATGAAATGTGCGTCGGGCGTGCGGGTGATGGGCAGGTTGGTACCCCAGATGATCAGATAGCTGGCATTCCACCAGTCGGCGGACTCGGGCACGTCGGTCTGGTCTCCGAAGGTCTGCGGCGAGGCGGGGGGCAGGTCTGCGTACCAGTCGTAGAAGGAGAGGATTGTCCCCCCGAGGAGCGAGTAGAAGCGTGTGCCGGCCGCGTAGGAGGCCATCGACATCGCCGGGATCACGGTGAAAGCGGCCGTTCGATCGGGTCCGTAAGTGCCGATCGTGTGGACGTGTGCCGCGGCCACGATCTCGAGGGCCTCCGCCCACGAGGCGCGTACGAAGCCTCCTCTTCCGCGAGCCGACTTGTAGGCGGATGCACTGACCGGGTCCGAGGTGACCTCTGCCCAAGCGGCCACGGGATCCCCGCCATGGGCGGCCTTGGCGGCGCGGAACAACTCCAGAAGAACACCACGTATGTACGGGTAGCGGACCCGCGCAGGAGAGTACGTGTACCACGAGAAGGACGCCCCTCTCGGACAGCCCCTCGGCTCGTACTCGGGAGATCCCGGACCGACCGAGGGGTAGTCGACCGCCTGGGTCTCCCAGGTGATGATCCCGTCCTTCACGTAGATCTGCCACGAGCACGAGCCCGTGCAGTTGACGCCGTGGGTCGACCGGACGATCTTGTCGTGCCGCCAGCGCTCGCGGTAGAACTCCTCGGCTCGGCGCCCGCCACGACGATGGAGCTCGCGGGCATCGGCAGTCGGGTCACCGGGTTGCAGGTACCGGGCGGCACGGACAAGCCCGGTCCCGGCGAGCGCCGCTCCGGAGTCCCCTGGGGTCGGCTGCACCTGGCGTGCCATGGTCCTCCGTCCGGCCTGCGGCCGCCCCAACCGAGGCACGGCCGCCCTCTGTCTAGAGTCGAGTTAGATCTATTCCCGGATAGAAGTCTGTCTCTACGAGCCCGAGACGACAAACCCTGGGGTCACGAGGAAGTGGAGTGAGTCGATGCGGCGATCGCGAGTCGAGATCGTGAGGGTCTACGAGGACTCGGGGCGCTCGGGAGCCGAGTACCGAGTGCTGGTTGACCGCCTCTGGCCGAGGGGCGTCAGGAAGGAGTCGCTCGATCTCGACGAATGGGCGCGTGAGGCCGCGCCGAGCACCGATCTCCGCCGATGGTACGGCCACGTCCCGGAGCGCTTCGAGGAATTCTCGAGACGGTACCGCCTCGAGCTCAAGGGCGCCCCGGGCGCCGATGCCCTCGAAAGCCTGGCCGCCCGTTACCGGCGCGGCCCCATGGTGCTGCTCACCGCCACACGTGACGTGGAGAGGTCCGGGGCCGAGGTGCTGCGCTCGTTGCTGACTGCCAAGGTCCGCTGATGGGGGTCCGCGTCCTGCAAATACAGGTGCCCAGCGACTTCAGACTGGATCTCACGGCTTGGACGCTGCGCAGACGTGCTCACAACGCGATCGACACCTTCGAGCAGGGCGTCTGGCGGCGGTCGTTACGCGTCGGCGATGTGCTGGTGCATCTCACTGCGCGCCAGCACCCGACCAGAAAGAAGGACTCGCTCGAGGTGTCCGTGGAGGGGGACCCGGTGACCGACGCCGTCCCCGGCGCCGGAGCGGTCACAGACCTCTTGACCGCGGTTCTCGGACTCGGCGTGGAGATGGCCGGCTTCTACGCTCTTGGCGAAGGTGATCCGCAGCTGCAGGCCATCTCGAGGCGTTTCGTCGGCGTGCGGCCCCCTAAGTTCCCGACCGTCTTCGAAGCGATCATCAACGCGGTCGCATGCCAGCAGCTCTCGCTGTCGGTGGGCATTCACCTGCTCAATCGCCTATCCGCCCGCTTCGGGTCCGTGCCTGTCGGGGTGCGGGGCGCGTCCCGGGCGTTCCCCGAGCCACAGGAGCTAGCCGGTGCCGAGGTCGCGGAGCTGAGAGGCCTCGGTTTCAGCCGCACCAAAGCTGCGACCGCCATCGGCATCGCAGAGCGTTTCGCGGCAGGGGATCTGCAAGCCCGAGCGTTGGGTGAGCTCTCAGACAGCGATGCGAAGGCGGTCCTCGTCGCAATCCCAGGCATCGGTCGCTGGAGCGCCGAGTACACGCTGCTGCGAGGGCTTGGGCGCCTCGCGATCCTTCCGGGTGACGATGTTGGAGCTCGCAACAGCCTGCGCCGTCGCTTCTCGCTCACCCAAGATGCCCGGTACGAGCACCTGAGCGCTCTCTCCCGTCGTTGGTCCCCCTACGGTGGCATTGTGTACTTCCACCTGCTCTTGGACGCTCTGGCCGAAGCGGGCCTCGTCGTGCCCACGAGCGGCGCCCCCCACGGGCGGGGGACCGTCGGGAAGACCGACCAGACAGAGCTCCTATGAGGACCGCCGTCCACGGGATGCCCCGGATAGGTCCCACCAGGGAGCTCAAGTGGGCTTTGGAAGGCTTCTGGCGCGGGACGCGGGATGCACAGGACCTGCTGAACTGCGCGGCCGTGATCCGAGAGGCCAACTGGGCCCTGATGGCAGGCGCGCAGGTGGACTTCATCCCGTCCAACGACTTCTCTCTCTACGACCACATCCTGGACATGATCGTGGCGCTGGGTGTCGCCCCGGCGCGATTCGGGCGGCGCCCCGCCGACAACGACGTCGCCGGCCGTCTCGAGCGGTACTTCGCCATGGCCCGCGGCGGGGTGGTCAACGGCAGCGAGGTGGTTCCGCTCGAGCTCACCAAATGGTTCGACACCAACTACCACCAGCTGGTGGCCGAACTAGATCCCGGCCCCAACTTCGAGGCCGATCCGGCCAAGGCGGTCGCAGAGCTCCGGGAGGCCGCCGATCTCGGGATCACGACGACCCCGGTCCTCATCGGACCGCTCACGTTCTTGCTGCGCGCCGCGATGGCACAAGGGTCAGCGGGTCCCTGGGATCGGTTGGAACCAGTCCTCGCTTGCTACGCCGCGATTCTGGCCGAGCTGGAGGCCGCCGGAGCGCGCTGGGTCCGGATCGACGAGCCGTCCCTAGTGGAGGACCGCAGCGCCGAGGACCTGGCCGCCCTCCGCACGGCCTACCGGGCACTGGGAGAGCTGTCGGAGCGCCCGAGGATCGCCGTTTCCACGTACTTCGGCCATGCGGGAGCCGCCCTTGGCGAGCTTCGGGGCCTGCCGATCGACGGCATAGGCCTCGACCTCTGCGCCGGTGCGCAAAACCTGTCCCTGTTGGCGCAGGCGGGGGGCATCGGTGACAAGGTGCTCTTTGCGGGTGTGATCGACGGTCGAAACGTCTGGAAAGCCGACCTGTCGTCCTGCTTGGGGATGCTTGTCCGCCTCCAGGACCTCGCAGAAGAAGTCGTGGCATCGACGTCGTGCTCGCTCCTCCACGTACCGGTCAGCCTCGATGCACAGAAGGACATCGACCCCAGGGTCCTGCCATGGCTTGCCTTCGCGAAAGAGAAGATCACCGAGCTGGCCACCCTCGCCAAAGGAGTCGCAGACGGCGAGGAATCGATCAAAGAGACCTTGGAGGCGAACCGTGCGGCTCTCGGGTCTCGACGAGATTCTCCTCTCACTGCCGACGCCAGAGTGCGCCAGGCCCTCGAGGCCGCACCCTCTGATCCGAGACGGGCGATGGCAGCCCGTGCCCGTGCCCGTGCCCAAGCGC
>JBOGFX010000008.1:0-9168 GCA_050743805.1 Acidimicrobiales bacterium | reverse complement strand
CATCATCGGTGATCGAAGCGACCCGAGCCATGGCGGCTACTCGCTCGTCGTTACTTTGGGCGCTCGGCTCACCCGTCGATCCGCCAATCGAGATGCCGTGCACCCCGGACGCGAGCTGCCATCTTGTGAGTCGGTCCAAAGACTCCAGATCAGGACTGCCGTCGGAAGCGAACGGCGTGACCATCGCCGAGATCGCACCACGCACTGAGCTCGGATCACTTCTGAACTTCATGCCGCACACCCCCGATTCCTGTTCCGGCAGCGCGCCAACGCGGTTTGCACTGCCTCTAATGTCGCAGCCCGATGCTGCCGTACCGCGTGTTCCAGGGCAGCCGGGCTCGATCTACCTTCCAACAAGTCGAGGAAGCGGTCATGCTCTTCGACGGAATGGCGCGCTCGAGATGGAGCGAACATGAAGCTTGAGTGACGAACGGTGTCCAACCTCGTCCACTCGGCTTCGAGGAGTCCTGTCAGGCGAGGGTTCGGGCACCTTGAGGTGATCCTCAAATGGAGCTGTCGATTCAAAACGCTGAACTCAACTGGTTCCAGGTCGTCGAGCAAGGCGCGCAAACGCTCGTTCAACCTCCGCGCGGCCTGGATATCGCTCGCACGGAGGCGGGGCGTCGCCGCGACCACCGCGGCGCTCTCCAACACCGAAAGGACTTCCATGCTGTGCTCGAATGCCGCAGAGTCAATCTCGGCAACCTTCGCGCCAACGTTTCGGACGAAATCGACGAAGCCTTCGGCTTCGAGTCGTCTGAGGGCCTCTCGGACAGGCACGGGGCTGAATCCCAAGGCTGCGCCCAATCGTCCGAGCACCAAGCGTTCGCCCGGCTGATACGAGCCATTCTGGATACCGGCACGAAGCGATTGGTAAGCCTGCTCCGCCTTGGACCGATCACTCCAGGCAGCTGCGTCGCCCATTTGCCTCCCTCCGAGGCCATATTCGCATTGTATATGTTCCGCGAGTCGGGGCTACAGTAGACGGTGGGCTGAATCACCGGCAAGATGGCGGCGGCATTGGGCGCGAGCACACGGAACCGACTGAGGCTGACAAATAGAGTTAGAAACTGCGACTTGGTTGGCACACAATGACACGCTTGGTTCGGACAGAGGGGACGTTATGAAGCATCCACTTGGGCTGTCGCCCACAAAGATAATCGCAGTCCACTTAAACTATAAAAGTAGGGCTAGCCAACGTGGGCGCTTTCCTGAAAACTCATCATACTTCCTCAAGCCTCCTTCGGCCTTGTCTTCGAGCGGTCAGGACATCGTTCGCCCGCGTGGCGCTGAACTTCTCGCGTTTGAGGGTGAAATAGCGGTCATCCTGGCACGACAAGCCTACCGCGTTGATGAACAGGAAGGATTCGCTTGCATTGCTGGCTATGCGGCGGCCAATGACGTTGGGCTTTATGATCTGCGAGAGTGTGACGCAGGCTCCAATGTTCGCGCAAAAGGCCAAGACAGCTTTGCACCTATTGGGCCGACTATCATTCCCTTTACCGCTGTCGACCCTTCGGATATCTCCTTGCGCACCTGGGTGAACGGGGAATTGCGACAGGAAGATAGCAGTCGAAACCTACTCTTTTCATTTGGCCGAGTCATAGCCGATCTGTCGAGACTTATGACTTTGGAGGAAGGAGACATCATCCTCACGGGTACCCCGGCCGGGGCAGGGCTGCTCGAACCCGGCGACGTGGTCGAGGTTGAGATCGGGGAGAGCGGCCGCCTTTCCAACCGGGTGATCGAATCGGATCACGATTTGGAAGCTTTCGGCGCAATGCCTAAGCCAACCGCCGCGCTCCGGGTAGCAGCCGCTGGGGATTCGACGACGCATGCGTTGCTAAAGGCTGATACGAGGACCAAGCTTCAGAATGTCTCGACCGCGACACTTTCAAGCCAACTGAGGAAGCGCGGCTTGAACAATATGTTCATAGAGGGGGTGAGCCCGACTCGACCGGAAATGAGGATGATCGGAACGGCGTTCACGCTGAGATACCTGCCCCATCGCGAAGATCTCTTCGCACAGCTCGCTCCAGGCATGAACGCTCAGAAGCGAGCCATCGACAACCTGCAAGAAGGCCAGGTCCTTGTAATCGACTGCCGCCGCGAGCGTGGGGCAGGGACGATCGGCGACATCCTGGCCCTTCGCGCTTTACGGCGGGGAGCCGCCGGTGTTGTCACCGATGGTTGCGTGAGGGACTCCCCGAGTTTTTCTGCTCTGGATCTCCCGGTTTATCACGCGGGAGCGCATGCGGCGGTTCTAGGGCGTCGCCACGTGCCGGTTGACTTCGGAGGAATGGTCAGCTGCGGCGATGTCCTCATTCGACCGGGAGACGTGCTCGTGGGAGACGCCGAAGGTGTCATTGTTATACCGATGGAGATCGTGGACGAAGTCGCAGCGGCTGCTGACGAACAAGAGGAAGAGGAGCGTTTCATCTACGAGAGGGTGGGGGAAGGCGAATCGATCGACGGTTTATACCCGCTTTCGAAGGCGCGCCGTCCTGAATTCGAAGCTTGGCGAGAAAGTCGTGGAAAGACTCCCTAGCCCAGAAAGGAGCTCGCATGTCTCTATACGCTGTTCAGAAGTTGCTTTACGAACTCAATAAGGACCGCACCCTCCAGGAATCCTTCAAGGCGGGCCCGGAACAGGTTCTTGACGGACGAGATCTAACAGGTGAAGAGCGCACCGCGATTCTTCAACCGGATGTTGGGCTCTTGTATGTTATGGGAGTCAACGGGCAGATCCTGATGCACTTTGCTGCATTCTCTGGACAGGAATGGAATACGTACATCGAAGCTATGCGCGAGGGTGTACGAGCTCACGGACCGGTACGGGATGGGATCTACGCTATGACGACGGAGGCCTGACAGATGCCACTTGTCTTTGCTGGAGCTTGCAGTCACGCACCTGGCATTACTGGACGATCTGATAGAGCCGACCCGGTGGTACGCGATGAATTTTACCGAAACCTCGATAAGTTGCGAGCTGCACTAGAAGCCTCGAAACCAGATGCACTGATCGTGATCGCCGCGGAACACTTTGCCAATTTCTTCTATGACAAGATGCCAGCCTTCGCGCTAGGTATGGCCGATCACTACAAGGGCCCGATTGAAGATGAAGATTGGCTCGCGATCAGGCGAGTGGTCGTTCCCGGAAATGCTGAACTGTCGAAGTCGATCATCACGGAAATCATGAAAACCGTCGACCTGACGTACTCGGAGGAGTGGCAGTTCGACCACGGCATCATGGTGCCATTGCATTTCTTGACCCCACGATTCGATCTACCGGTTATCCCGGTCAACATCAACTGCCAGGGGCCGCCTCTGACGCCCCTCTCACGCACATGGGAGTTTGGGGAAGCCATCCGCCGTGCCTGCGACATGATGCCCGAGCGCATAGCAGCGATTGCCACCGGTGGACTTTCACATTGGCCCGCAACCCCTGATTCCGGCAAGATCAACGAGCAGTGGGATCGCGATTTCCTGGATCAATGGTGCAGGAACGACAAGAGCGCGTTGACGAGCTATACCGACGAGGCGATTTATGAGGACGCAGGGCAGGGCGGCTTCGAGATCCGAACCTTTGTTGCGGTGGCCGCTGCGGCACAAGGACACGCGGAACTGTGGTTCTACGCTCCAATTCCGATCTTTGCTGTCGGATGCACCGTGGGAGTCATGGACGTCGCACCCGTGAAAAGTCGAGAGCCTTTGAGCGCTGGCTCGATGGCTGGCTGATCAGCGGTGCCCTCGGCGTCGGCGCAAACCTGAGGAACAGGTTCCGGATCCTGGGTTCTGCATGACTCGGCCACGGAAAGTTCTGTTCGTCCTGGGCTGGGTGAGCCTGGCCCTAGGCATCGTGGCGTTCGCTCTGGAGTCCTCGAACCACGACACATGTACATCACTTCGAGGTCTGATAGCCCAAGATGAGCATCCACACCTTCATGCGACCTGCCAAATTGAACAGACCATCTACTATGTAGGTCTCCCTCTGATCATTGTCGGGGTGGTTCTAATCTGCACCGTCCTCATCCGAGAGTACATCGGTCGCAGATCACAAATCCAGACAGGGGCCCGCAAAGAGGACGGCTTCGACCTTGCAGCCGGTGTGAGAGTCGTCGAAGGCTTCGGGTATGCGGTTGAAGGTCAAAATAGCCAAGATGGAGCCGATCCTCTCGCGGTGCTCATCGGTACGGCAGCGTCGACGTGGCGTAACGCGTTCTTCTTTGCTCGCAACACATATATAGGGACGGATTTCTCGAGTCCGGTAAAAGAGGTCTCATTGGCTTGGGTAGACGGTGATACTGCTGCGTTGGAATATCCAAAGGAGCCAGACGCGTCGCTGGAAGTTTTGGAAACCCGCCAGGTAGTTCGGTTCCGCTGGACCGGCGACAAACTCGTCCGACTCGACCCGTTGCCCGCATACCTCCTGCGGCTTTCGTGAGCGGACAGGATCGAGTCCAAGCAGGGAGCAGGCCCTGCTGACGGTCTGGAGCGCGAGCTGAGATGTCATGCGCCTCTTCGGTGGCTGAGTTCATGAACGGCAAGACCACGAGCGTTGCGTTAACCGAGCATCTGCTCGAGCAACAAGAGAGCTATCTCGACCTCAACATGTTCATCTGGATCGATGAGAACAGAGCACTTGAAGCGGCCCATCTAGCGGATCTTCATCGCGACCACTCTCCACTCCACGGATTACCCATCGCCGTGAAGGACAACATCCACGCTGTGGGTTTTGCTAATAGTGCGGGTACTCGCTGCTTGCACGACTTCCTGCCGGCAGAGGACGCTGAGATGGTGAGCCGATTGCGTGCAGCTGGAGCCTTTGTGCTCGGCAAGACCAATTTGCACGAGTTGGCGTTCGGTGTCACCAGTGCAAATCCGATCTATGGCTACGTCAAGAACCCCTCTGACCACCAACGCTTCGCTGGCGGGAGCTCCGGTGGCACAGCGGCTGCAATCGCCTCAGGTTCAGCGATCGCAGGATTGGGAACGGACACAGGCGGATCCCTTCGCATTCCAGCGTCGCTGACCGGTACGGCCGCTTTGCGGCCCACCGTGGGGCGATACTCGACCCGAGGGGTAACGCCCCTTTCTCCGACGCGTGACACCGTGGGACCGATGGCAAAGACCGTCAGGGACCTTGAGATACTGGACCACGTCCTGGTGCTCGAGGGTTCTGATACGCGTGTGAGCTCCAAGGGAACTGACATCTCTCTTGGGGTCCCGGACGCCTTTTTCGCCGACTCATTGCATCCAGACACCGCTGCTGCCTGGGCACGGGCCCTCGACATGCTCGAACGTGGGGGGGTTCAGCTGCTAGACGTCGAGACCCCATCGTTTGACGTGGTTGAATCGGAGATAGGGCGCCCCATTTCGCTGTTCGAAGCCCGTGAATGGCTGTTGCCGTATTTGCAGCAGGCCACCGACCTTGATGTGGGAGCGATCATTGAACTGATCGCCACACCTGATGTACGCCGGGCGTTCTCTGAGCTCATCCGTCCCGGCGGGAGGGAAAATTACTCGCTGCCGCGGTATCAGAAAGCAATGTCAGACAGAACCTCGATCGTCCAGGCATGGTACGGCAAGGTATTTGGGGATGGCACGATCCAGGCTCTGATCTTTCCCACCACTCCCTGTCCAGCAGGAAGGTTGGACAGGGATCTCGAGACCGTCGATCGGGGAAACGGGCTCCGATCACCCACATTCGGCACCTACATTCGGAACACGTGCCCCGGTTCAGTGGCAGGAGTTCCGGGAATCAGCTTGCCCATCCCGGTTGCAGAGGGACAGCTGCCGGTGGGTCTTGCCCTTGACGGTGCATGGGGTTCTGATCGTCTGCTGCTCGGAATCGGAAAAGTTCTGGAGGAGTTGTTGGTCGATGGTCGGTAGCTGACTCAACCGTCAAGGCAACTTCTCGTAAACGAACTTTCCTTCGACCACCGTTAAGATCACGTCAAGGTTTGGTATTTCGTGCGGCTCGGTGTGGAGTAATGCCCCGTTGAGCACGCATATGTCGGCAATCATTCCAACCTCGAGGGAGCCTTTCCACGATTCCGAAAAGTCCTGCCACGCCGCGTTGGTTGTATAGGCGCGGAGGGCGTCCTCCAGACCTATGCACTGCTCGGGGCCCATCGGTCTTCCAGAGCTGCGAGACTCTCGCAGCATCAAGGACGCCACCCCTTGACGCCAATTCGGGTAGGTCACTGGCGCGTCCGAGCTGCTCATGACCCTGACTCCAGCGTCGATGGCCGATCGTGCTGGCCATTGGTAGTTAGATCTGCCCTCCCCGATGATGGGAGCCATCAGGTCGCCAGCCGACCATTTTATGGCTGGGTTCATGTTTACGCTCACTCCGTATTGGGCCATGGTCTCAAGGCTCCTTGTCGAGACAAAATCACCATGGATGACGTAGTGGCGAGGGTCTGGACGCGGATGCTGGCGAGCGGCTTCGGCAAAAGCCTCGACGACGTTGTCAATCGCCCGGTCCCCGGTGACGTGGACCCCTACCTGGTAGCCCGCTTGATGGGCAAGGCTGATGATCTCGTGGAGCTCTTCGACCCGGGCAGCGTCTGTGGACCCGTGTACACAGAGAGATCCGCGTCCACCGCCTTCGAAATCTTCGTACATCCAGGAGGTTTTACTTGGAGGGGTACCGTCTGCGAACACCTTGACCCCGATAAGCGAGAGCCGGCGGGCATCGAGCTGGCTCAGATCTGGAATGAGCCCCAGACTGTTACGGAAGTCCTCTGCGCTTGCGTTTGACATCCCTGACGGCAACCAAAGGACATTGACTCTCGCTGACAACCGATTGTCTTTCACCAGCTTCACATAGGCATCCAGAGATTCAGTGCTCATCGCACCGCCGAATGCACCGGTTCCTCCCGGACCCAAGCCCGGCTCGGTAAAGCTTGTGACGCCCTGCTCGTTCAGAATGCTGACGGCCGAGAGGATCCCGTCCTCCCGCCGCTTGGCGTCGAGAACAGGGAGTAATCGTGCCACCAAGTCCTGGCCACCGTGGGCGAACAGGCCGGTAGGTTCGCCATCCTGAGTTTTCGTGATGACGCCGCCATCTGGGGGGGCTGTGGTGCTGTCAATCCCGGCGAGGGCAAGTGCACAGGAATTCACCCAAATGACGTGTCCCGAAAAATCCTGCAGAAACACTGGATGATTAGGAGCCACGCCATCAAGGTCTGATCGGTGCGGCTGTCTTTCAGGGTCGGCACGACACTCGTCTAAATACCCGGTGTCCCAGCCAGTGCCTTGGATCCAGGTTCCGGCTTGGGACGTTGACGCGGCCGAGGAGACAGCTCTCACAACATCAGAAATTGAGCTAACGGCGGGGAACGTGAGATCGAGGCAAAGCGGGGGCCTACTGAGCCCGAATGCACACGCATGGACATGAGAATCGTTGATACCCGGCAGGACGCTGCCGCCGGAGAGCTCTACCACCTTTGTGTCGCGTCCCGCCAAGGACCGGATGGTCTTGTCGTCTCCAAGTGCCGAGATCATTCCATCTGTTACGGCGAGAGCCTCGACTACTGAGAACGCCTGGTCTAGAACGAGAACCTCTCCTCCCAGTATCACCAGGTCGGGGTGAGCCGTCATTCTGGACTTCCTACGGCGACCAGCGATGCCCCATCCTCAGTGGAGTTCATTTCGTTCAATAGCCGGTTCCTGTTGAGATCCTCTCCGGATAGCTCTGCCACGGCCTTTCCTCTGCGGAACACCACAACTCGGTCGCAAAGGCTCACCAGCTCGTCGAGGTCCGTAGAGCAGATCAGCACGATCGTGTTCTTGCAGGCGATGCGAAACATTGCATGGATTTCGGCCTTCGATCCGACTGCGACCCCTCGGGTCGGATCATCGAGGAGGAGCACGGAAGGTTCCGCGTCCATCCATTTGGCCAAGACGACCTTCTGCTGGTTTCCCCCCGAGAGCATCGCGACAGGAAGATCAACGCTTGATGTCTTGATGGAGAGGTCGTGCACAAAAACCTGCGCGCGCTCTCGGAGCTTCTTTCGTTTGATGAAGATTCCCTCGCCACCGAGCTCCACCGCTCTGACCTGGCCGATGTTGTCCCAGATTGGCCTGTCGAAAAGCAAGCCGCGTTTGCGGTTTCCCGAGACGATCGCAACGCCGCTGTGGACGGCATTTCGCATCGAGCGCGGAGGACGCGACCAGTCCCCCTTGCGCTTTGGAAGCTTGAGCTGCCCCGCACTGCTGGCGTGGACTCCGGCTATGACCTCTAAGAGAGCACGATGTCCCGCCCCCACCACGCCGGCCAACCCGACGATCTCCCCCGCACGTGCGCATAGGTCAGTCGCCTCTAGTTGGCCTGGCACAACGATGCCCTTGAGCTCCAATTGTCCCGCCCCATCGCCCTCTTGTGGCGGGCTGGGCAGCGCGGCTTGTACGTCAGGGTCGACTTCCTTGGCGTCGCCGACCATGGCTCGCACTACGCCCTCGATGGTGAGCTCAGCACGGTCCACCTCGCTCAAGACAACCTGGCCGTCCCTCAAGACCGTGATGACATTACTGAGCGTCATCACCTCTTCGAGGATGTGCGAGACGAAGACGACGGCAACCTTTCGGTCGCGCAGGACCCCAACTATGTGGAGCAGACGAGCCGACGCTGCATCGTCCAGCGCGGAGGTCGGTTCATCGAGGATGAGCACTCGCGGATCGTCGATGAGTGCTTTTGCGACCTCCACAAGCTGTTGTTGGGCGAGGGTCAGCTCGCCCAGGAGAGCCCTGGGAGAGATCTCAAGACCGAGCTCTCGCATCACCGGCGTGACGCGCTCAACCATCACCTTGCGGTTGAAGATGCCCTTTCGCATAAGCGAACGTCCGAGAAAGATGTTCGAAACCACGTCCAGGTCTGGGAACAGATTTAGTTCTTGTGTGACCACCGCGACTCCGTGCCTCGCCGCATCGTTGATGTCTCCGAACTGGACGGGCTTGTCATCCAGAAGAACTTCGCCGAAGTCCTGTCTGACCACACCGGTCAGGATCTTTACCAGGGTTGACTTGCCGGCTCCGTTCTCACCCAGGAGTGCATGGACGGTCCCTGCCTCCACGCGGAAGTCGCACCCTTGCAGCGCCTGGACTCCGCCGTAGGCCTTGCGGATACCCTTGGCATCGATCACGTATGACACAGACGCGTCT
>JBOGFX010000007.1:0-5435 GCA_050743805.1 Acidimicrobiales bacterium | reverse complement strand
GAGTTGCCGCTGGCCCATGCCGATATGATCGTTGCACTCGACTTTAAGCGAGTCGTGTCATTTGCGCGACTTCTCCGACGCACGGGCACGCGGATCGTCGATGGCAAGACAGTCTGCAATGGCAACCGCGAGACAGTCCGAACGGCCTTGGCGCGTGACTCGATCCTCATCTGGCACTTCCGGTCATTTCATTCCAAGCGTCGTCGAATACGGAACTGGGTGGCAGAGCCCCCCGTCGCGGAGGTGGTGAGCCTCGCAACGCCACGAGACGCCGAGGGGTGGCTCCGGGCACTTGCCCTTGCCCATCCCATTTGACCCCCTCCCTACGCGCCGGTTGAACGGCCAAAAGCCCTGCTCACGGTTCAGGGATGAGCAACAAAGGCCTCTTGTCTCATCCGCTCGTGAGCTGGATGAAGTGCCTGGAGCAGGACGGAGCCCCTCTCAGAACCTGAGCCAAGATTTGCGTCGACATGGAGTCTGACCCGGCCATCCGACAAGGGTGTTCACCAGGCGACCAGGGGACGCCAACAGACAGCCTTGTCCGAGCCGCTAGCGCGTCGAAAACCGACCGCTACCGGTGTCGAGCTCGTGTGCCGATAGCCAATCCCAGTCGTACTCCCATCCGAACCCGCCACCGTCGGGCAAGAGGATGCCCCCGTCGACGATGTCGGGACGGTTCGTCACACCTCGCCACCAGACCGGATCCCGCTCCGGTGCGTAGATTTCCGCGTATCTACCACCTGCGACCGAGGCGAGCAGGTGTGCCCCCACGGCGACCTGCTGATGGTGGGCCATGGTGGCGCCGAGCGCCGCGGCTATCCCCGCAACGCGGCGCCATTCGGTCGGTCCACCGCCCCATAGGGCGTCGAAGTTGCACACGTCGATGGAGCCTGCCGCGAGCATGTCGAGACACTGCGTGGCCGACCACTCCGACTGTCCCGCGCATATCGAGATACCGAACATTGAACGTAAGTCGCGCCATTCCCGTACGCAATTTTCGCGAGTTGAGGGTTCCTCGAACCATTCGAGGACGTCGGTGTCGATGTGATGTAGAAACTCCGCCGCCTCGCGTGCCGACCAACCGCAATTCGCGTCCGCCGTCACCGAAACCGTCGGGTCCAGCAGCCGGCGACCTTCAGCCAGTCGCTCAGCATCGTCGATAGGCGCACTGCCCCCAACTTTGAATTTGATCGCGCTCGCACCGCTCGCGTTCGCCGCATCCATATCTGCAGCGATGTCGGAGCCGTAGTAGCCGCCGATCCACATGACCTTGACGGTGCGGCCGTAACCACCCCAGAGCTGCCATGCGGGAAGGCCCCAGGCCTTGCCGACAGCATCCCATAGAGACGCATCCATGAGCCCCAGTGCCACCCGCATCGCTCTGTTGTGCGTAGCTGAACGATGCCGAACGGCGGTCACGAGCTCCTCCCAAAGTCGTTCGAGTGAACCTATTGGTTTGCCGATCACGATCGGCGCCAAGGTGTCGAGTGTGAAACGTGCGGCATCGATGCCACCGGATATCCCACCGGGCACCTCGGCGTAAGCCTCGCCGAGCACCCCGTCGCCATGCAAGCGAACGAAGAGGCAGTTCTTCTCGGAGAGGGCGTAGGTGCTTCCCATGAAAGGCTTGTCAAACGGCACGCTGACGAACCGGGTTTCAACATCGTGAACGGTCGGTCCGACTCCCATGCTCATCATCCAATCCTTCAGTGCAGCGACGTGGCGGACGGTACGCCATGGAGCGGTGTCGCCGCCAATATGGCTGCGCGTATCGCCTCGGCCGTTACCTCGCAGGCGACCGCCTCGACGGTGAGCATGTTGCGCACCGGGACATCACCCGTGGATACTGCGAACGTGGTGTCCCCATCGCCTCCTGTTGCACAGGGGGTGATCGCGTGGGCGATTCCGCTGTGCCCGGCCTGAGCGAGCCGCCACGTCGATCGTTTATCGATCTTTGCGTCCGTCGCGACCACAACGAGCGTCGTCGCACGCCCGGCTCCAAAGACGATGTCGGGATCGGCGGCGAGCGCCTCGGTGACAGAGACGAAGACCCCGTCACGGCGTAGGCCAGCGAGAATCGAGCCATCCTTTCCCATCACGCTGCCCACACAGTTCACAACAGCCCATGCCGCTACTGAGACGCCCTGCGCGGTCGTCGCAGTTGCGCGGCCGAAGCCGCCCTTGGTCGTCGAACTGGCCCCGTAAATAGGCCCGGTCATCGTGCCGGTGCCGGCTCCGACGCAGCCGAGCGCTTCCTGACCTGCGGCAACGGCCGCATCGAGCGCATTCTCGACCGCGTCTGTCGGCGGCCAGGCTCGCCTTCCGATGTGCAGGTCGAAGACCACCGCTCCCGTCACCATCGGCACGGCGAAGGGTCCGGGGGCGGCGTTGCGTTGCTCCAGGACGATTGCCAGATGGGCCGCCGCGGCAAGCCCGAGCACGCTGCCTCCCGTGAGCACGATGGCGGCCGCATGGTCAGCTGAACCGGTAGGCCCGAAGATCTCGACGTTGAGCGTTCCTGGGTTCTGGCCTCGTGGCTGCGCGGCCACCACGGCCTCTGGCGGCAGCATGAACACGGTCAGCCCAGTCGCCACCTCGAGATCCGTCCAGTGGCCGATGTGTATGTCCTCGATCTTCGCCATCACCCTCCTCGAGCCGACGGGGCCAGACGCTCTCGTAACGGTAATGCTACGAACGCTGGAGGTCCTTGCCGGACCTCGCTGAGCGCGCCAGGGATGTGTGCAAACTTGCTGTCGGTTCAACTGTCATCTTGGAGAGCCACCCGCCCTGAAGCAAGCGGCGAGCGCGACGACGTGTTCGCCGACACACCTTTGGGGTGGCCGAGGTCTCGGTGGCCTAGGTGCCGACTTCGGACCCCTCCTCGAAGGTGCGGTCGAGGACGGTCAAGGTCACCTTGAAGGACAGATCCCCGACTGTGTTGGCCAGATCTCCTAGAGGACGAGGATCGGTTCCGCGCAAAGGTGGATGGTGCCCTCACGCACAGGATGGGCAGATTCCTCGGTAGGTGATCTCGGCCGCCGTCACCAGGAAGCCGCCTCGGGCATCTTCGGCGATGTCGGGGACCGGCTCCGTGCGGGGGACATCCCGGATCGCCTGGCACAACTCACAGATGAGGTGGTGGTGACGCTCGGCCACGTTTGGATCGAAGCGCGTAGGGCCGCCGGCGCCGTCCACTTCAACGAGCTCGCCCATGGTGACGAGCTCTTTGAGGGTGTTGTAGACCGTCGACCGGCTGATCTCGGGAAGCTGCCTCTTCGCGAGGTCGTGCACCTCTTGGGCCGTGAGGTGAACGTGCTCGCCAGCGAGCACCTGGGCGACCACGCGGCGCTGAGCGCTCAAGTTCCACTCCCGGGTCCGCAAGCGCGCCAGAAGGTCCATCGGCATGGCGCGAGACTAGCTCTTGACTTAGTACGATTCCAATATTAGAACATCTCTTAGATCAACGAGCTCTGGCCCACTCGAGATCCCTCTCGATCTGGCCAAACGGGAGGGCGAATGACTGAACCCGGATCCGAGAGCGCACCTCGGGCATACCGACCCACGACGATCGACGACTGGTGGCCAAACCGCCTGAACGTGAACGTGCTCCACACGCACTCGCGCCAGTCCAACCCCCTGGGGGACTCCTTCGACTACGCCCAGGAGTTCAAGACCCTCGATCTCGACGCGCTGAAGCGCGACATCATCGAACTGATGACGACGTCACAGGACTGGTGGCCGGCGGACTATGGGCACTACGGACCGCTATTCATCCGGATGTCGTGGCACGCCGCCGGCACGTACCGCATCGCCGACGGCCGAGGTGGTGCGGGCACTGGTTCTCAACGCTTCGCTCCGCTCGGCAGCTGGCCGGATAATGCGAGCCTCGATAAGGCTCGCCGCCTACTCCTGCCGATCAAGCAGAAGTACGGACGTAAGATCTCTTGGGCTGATCTAATCGCCTTTGCCGGCAATTGCGCGATCGAGTCGATGGGCTTCAAGACCTTCGGCTTCGGCTTCGGTCGACACGACATTTGGGAGCCCGACGAGGTCGACTGGGGCTCCGAGCACAGCTGGCTGGGGGATGAGCGCCACGACGCAGAGGGCGACATCGACGGCCCATACGCCGCGGACCACATGGGTCTGATCTATGTGAACCCTCAGGGGCCGGGTGGCAATCCTGACCCACTGCTCGCGGCGAAGTACATACGCCAGACGTTCGAGCGCATGGCGATGAATGATGAAGAGACGCTTGCCCTAATCGTCGGCGGTCACACGTTCGGCAAGACTCATGGCGCAGTGTCGGACGAGCACATCGGCCCCGAGCCCGAGGTTGCGCCCATCGAGCAACAGGGCCTTGGGTGGAAAAACCTCGTGGGCGCCGGCCATGGGGTGGACACCTGGACCAGCGGCCTTGAGGGCGCATGGACGAACGAGCCAACCAAGTGGGATAACGGGTTCCTCGACAACCTGTTCAAGTACGACTGGGAGCTCACGACCAGCCCCGCTGGTGCCAAGCAGTGGAGGCCGAAGGACCCTTCAGCACAGGGAACGGTCCCCGATGCCCATGACCCGGCCAAACGGCACGCACCGATGATGCTCACGACCGACCTGGCGCTCAAAGTGGATCCCATCTACGCGCCGATCGCGAAAAGGTTCCACGAGCACCCTGACGAGCTAGGTGAGGCGTTCGGAAAGGCGTGGTACAAGTTGTTGCATCGCGACATGGGACCGGTGACCCGCTATCTGGGTCCCTGGGTGCCGGAGCCTCAGCTGTGGCAGGACCCGGTTCCCGCCGTCGACCACGAGCTGATCACCGAGACGGACATCGCGGCGCTCAAGCGCAGCGTCCTTGCATCAGGTCTCTCGGTTTCCCAGCTGGTCTCGACGGCATGGGCGGCGGCGTCCAGCTTCCGCGGCACCGACATGCGGGGGGGCGCCAACGGCAGTCGTATTCGTCTTGCGCCTCAAAGGGACTGGGAGGTCAACGAGCCCGCCCAGTTGGCCAAGGTGCTGGACGTGCTGGGACAGCTGCAGACGGATTTCAATCTCGCACAATCCAACGGAAGAAAAGTGTCGCTCGCGGATCTGATCGTCTTGGGCGGGTGCGCCGCAGTAGAGCAGGCGGCGAAGGCTGGAGGTTTCGAAGTCACGGTGCCCTTCGTAGCGGGCCGAACCGACGCTTCGCAGGACCAGACCGATGTGGAGTCGTTCGCGGTCCTCGAGCCGCGTGCGGACGGGTTCCGGAGTTACCTGCGCACGGGGGAGAAGCTGCCCCCCGAGAAGCTCTTGATTGATCGGGCCTACATGTTGACACTGACCGCCCCCGAGACGACCGTCCTCATAGGTGGGATGAGGGTGCTGGCTGCCAACTTCGGACAGTCGAGACACGGCATGTTCACCAACCGCCCAGAGACCCTGTCCAACGATTTCTT
>JBOGFX010000006.1:0-4058 GCA_050743805.1 Acidimicrobiales bacterium | reverse complement strand
CCTCCCAGACGTTGCGGTGTGGCCGTTCGACACTGGGCTGACGGCCGCGGTGGAGGCCTTCCCACCGGTCACCCTCGCCGAGATCTGGCCCGGGCTGCTGACGCGGTTGCCCGTCGCCCCTGGGATGGTCAGGGACGAGACGCAGGTGCGTGCCGCTGTCGCCGCGTGCGCCCTGCGGCAGGGGGCGGGGCTGTGGCCCCCGGCGCTGGCTCCCGCACCTGCCGTCGCAGCCGGCGCGCAGGTCCTCGACGCCGAGGGATGGATCCTGGGTGTGCTCTAGAGCCAGCCACGAGCGCGCCGCGGCGGGCCCGGGCTCAGACCGTCAAGAGGTCCCGCGCCCCGGTGTCGCTGGAGGGATGGCGCAGCTTGGACATCGCCCTGGCCTCGATCTGGCGGATCCTCTCCCTGGTCAGGTTGAAGTGCTCGCCGACCTCCTCGAGGGTCCTCGGCTCGCCGCGATCCAGCCCGAAGCGCAGGCGCAGGATCTCCCTCTCCCGCTCGTCGAGCGGCGCCAGCAGGCGGGCTATCTCGATCGGCAGCAGCGACGTGGCCGCGACCTCGAAAGGCGACTCGGCCGAGCGGTCCTCGACCACGTCGCCGAGCTCGGCGTCGCCGTCCTCGCGCAACGGCTCCGACAGCGACAGGGGCTCCGCCCTGAAGCGCAGGGCCTCGATGAGCTTGTCCTCGGGCATCTCCACCTCGATGCCGAGCTCGGCGAGGGTGGCCGGCCGTCCCAGCTTGAGCTCGAGACGGGCCTGGGCCTTCTGAACCCTGGCCAGCGTGTCGCCCGCATGGACGGGAAGACGGATCGTCCTGCCGGTGTTCGCTATGCCCCTGGTGATGGCCTGGCGGATCCACCAGGTGGCATACGTCGAGAACTTGAAGCCCTTTCGCCAGTCGAACTTCTCGACGGCATGCATGAGGCCGAGGTTCCCCTCTTGGATGAGGTCCAGCAAGGGAAGTCCCGAGGCTTGGTACTTCTTGGCGATGGAGACCACGAGTCTCAGGTTGGACTGGACGAAGGTTTGCTGGGCCTTCTCCCCGTGGATCACCGCGCGCCTGAGCTCCCGCCGCTTGGAGGTGGCCAGGCTCTTGGAGGCGCCACGCAGGCCGCACTCGGCCTCACGGCCGCCCTCGATCGCCTGGGCGAGCCTCACCTCGTCATCCTTGGTGAGCAGGGGGTACTGGCCGATGTCAGTCAGATAGAGACGAACCAGATCTTCGTCGTCTCGCTCGATGCGTTCCTTTGCCAAGGCGTTGTGACCCTCCGTGACCCCCATGCACCCCGAACCACGCTAAGTGGCACTTTCGGGGTCCACAGCTCGCCAACAGGGCGTGCGGTGGTGTGCTGATAGCTTACCGGCGGCGTCAAGCCCTTCGACCAGGCCAGGGCAGCAGGCCCTCATGCGCCAGGTTTTCCCCGAGAGCACCCTGTAGCTCGGTGACGGCGAGGAGCTGAGGGTCCTCAACCGCATGGCTCAGAAGTCTTTGGACGAGAGCCTCTCCGGAGGCCCACTCCTCCATCTCGTCGCTCAAGATCAGCTTGAGCGCCCGCAAGTTGGGCCGTTGCGCGACGGGCGACGCCTCGACCATGTGGGTGCGGTACGAAACGATGAGCCGTGGCAGGACGACCCTGACCAGACCCACGAGCGCCAACGGCGGCGCCTGGGTTGCGATCTTCGCGAGGAGGCCGGCGACCGGTTCGTCGAGCACCACCAGGGAAGAGGGGTCGATCTCGGCAACCTGGGGGAGTCGCTCGGCCCACAGCTCGGCGTGCCACGCGTGCTCGGTGCTCCACGAATCGAGCAGGACCGAGGCTCGGGACTCCAGATCCTCGCTGGCGGCGATCGCCCCGGTGAGCTCGAAGAGGGCACGTTCTACGGCACAGTAGGAGCCCGTCAGCCTGCCGGCCGCTGCGAGATGAAGGTGTGCGGGGGCCTCCTCGCGCCCTGTCACGGCTCCTGGAACCCGCCACCGCGGTAGCGGTTCGTTATCGGCACCCTGCGATCCTTGCCGAAGGCCTTTGCCGTTATCCGTACGCCCGGTGGGAGCTGCCGGCGCTTGTACTCGGCCGCGTCCACCAGGGCGATCACCTCCTCGACGATCTCGGGCGCAAAGCCCCGTGCCAGCATCTCGGGTCGGCCGAGGTCCTCTTCTACGTACGCGATGAGCACCGGGTCCAGCACGTCGTAGGGGGGGAGGCTCTGGTCGTCCCTCTGGCCCTCCCTGAGCTCGGCCGAGGGGGGCTTGGTCAGGATGCTTTGGGGGATCGGCTCGAGCGGTTCGGTGGGTCTCGAGTTGCGGTGGCGGCACAGCTCGTAGACCTGGGTCTTGTAGATGTCCTTTATGGTCGCGAACCCCCCTACCGAGTCGCCGTAGAGGGTGAAGTACCCGGTGGCTATCTCGCTCTTGTTCCCTGTGGTGAGCACGATCCACCCATTCGCGTTGGAGGTCGCCATGAGGAGCAGGCCCCGGGTCCTCGATTGGAGGTTCTCGTCTGTCAGCTCCGCTGGGGGTCCGGAGAGCACCGGGGTCAGCACCCGGGCGAGCGTCTCGTGAACCGGGTTTATCGGCAGAACCTCGACATGTATGCCGAGCCTCCTCGCAAGCTCCAGCGCGTCGGCGACCGATCCGGGAGACGAATGGCGCGAGGGCATGGACAGCGCGTGCACGTGGGATGCCCCCAGGGCATCGGTCGCAACGGTGGCCACCAGGGCAGAGTCGATCCCCCCAGACAGAGCGACCACCGCGTCGCTGAACCCGTTCTTCAAGAGGTAGTCCCTCGTGCCCAAGACGAGCGCTTCGTAGGTCTCGGCGACCGTGCCCATGGGCGCCCGCCCGACACGAGGGGCGATAGAGACCTTGGGCCCCCCTCCTTGGGACAAACCCTTCAGCGCGAGAGTCCTTCGGTCTTTGCTCCCGACGGGGACGTCGACGATCAGCAGGTCCTCTTGGAACCCCTTTGCCTGGCCGAGCATCGCTCCGTCGGTGCCGACCACCATGCTGCCGCCGTCAAAGACCAACTCGTCCTGGCCTCCCACCAGGTTGCAGTACACGATCGGGCATCGGCACTCGCGAACCCTTGCGCGCAGCATCTCCAAGCGCTCGGACCACCGGCCCGACGAGAACGGAGAGGCGTTGATGTTGACGATCAGCTCGGCCCCCCCTTCTCCAAGACCTGCGAGGGGCCCATCACCCAACCAGGCATCCTCGCAGATGGAGACCCCGACGCAGGCTCCCCCAACCTCGTAGAGGACAGGCTCCTGTGTGCCGGGCAGGAACCACCGCTCTTCGTCGAAGACCCCGTAGTTGGGCAAGAGACGCTTTCGGTAGGTTGCGGCGACCGAACCTTGCACGCACAGGGCTGCGGCGTTGGCCAGCCCGCCACCTTCAAGGGGCTCGACGAAGCCGACGACCGACACGCAACGCTCGGTGGTGGCTGCTATCGAGTGAAGGGCCTCCACGTTGTCCGATATGAAACGCGGCTTCATGAGCAGGTCCTCGGGCGGGTAGCCGGTGACCGCAAGCTCGGGGAGCACACAAAGGTCTGCTCCCGCTCCCTCTGCGGCCTGGATGCTCGCTTCGATCTGGGCGGCGTTGCCGGCGAGATCGCCGACGGAGAGGTCGAGCTGACCCAGGGCAACCCTCACGCGCGCCACGTGGTCAGGCTCGAGATCGTAGGTCCCGGCGGTGCTTGGCTGCGCGCCCATCGCCCGGCACGCGCATCATCGCGTTCGAACGCACCGTGGAAGGATACTTCTCCCTGATCCTCCACGATGCGGGACGGCCGCGGCCGGTGGCGAAGCCTCGGCTCAGCTCCCCTTGGCCGCGTCCCGTGCCCTGTCGAAGAACGCGGCGATCGGCCCCAAGATCTTGTTGCCCGGCGGTGTGTCCGGTGCCCCGGGGTGCGGATGCGTGGGTGCGCTCGCCTTCGCCTTCTCGTAGCGGGCCCCGAGCCTGGAGCGGGCGTCTTGGCTTTCGACGGTCTGCAACAGCGGGAAGATGTTCCGCTCCTCGGCGGCTGCATGGTCCAAGACCGAGCTTCTCAAGGCTTTGAA
>JBOGFX010000005.1:0-3463 GCA_050743805.1 Acidimicrobiales bacterium | reverse complement strand
GTGGAGCGCACTCGCGGTCGGGCCGGAGGGGGGCTGGAGCGATGCCGAGCTGCAGCTCGGCCTCCCCCTCGTTGCCCTCGCGGATGCGACCCTGCGGGCCGAGACGGCCGCCGTTGTGGCAGGCGCCTTGCTGTGCGGTCTGCGGGGGGGACTTGTGGCAGCGGCGATCAACCGTTGCCGGCGGCGCCCGACCCTTTACATTCGTGGCCACGGCACGTCTTAGGCTGGGCATGTGAGTCAAGTCATGAGCCTGATGACGGCCACGAGGGAGCTCGACTGATGCAGGAATGCCTCTTCTGCCAGATAGTGCAGCGAAAGTTGCCCGCTGAGATCGTGCTCGAGAACGACCAGGTGGTCGCGTTCAAAGACATCGCACCGGTCGCGCCCCTGCACGTGCTCGTCGTCCCGAGAACCCATGTCAAGGATGCCGCAACCCTCGGCCCACACAACGCGCAAGACCTGACGGCCATGTTCCTCGCGGCTCGTGAGGTGGCGGCCGGCGAAGGTTTGGCTACCGACGAACGCGGCTACCGTCTGGTGCTCAACGTCGGGCGGGACAGCGCGAACTCTGTACCCCACCTCCACTTGCACGTGATCGGGGGCCGCCAGATGACCTGGCCTCCGGGATGAGCGCGCCCGGGACCGATCAAGACGAGGAGCTCGACGACGGTTCCGTTGCCGAACAGAGCAAGGAGCTGCTCGTCGCGGACAACACGATCATGGCGAGCCTGCTCGGGACCAAGGACGAGCTGCTTCGGATCGTCGAGGCCTCCTTCCCCGGCACCCAGATAAGTGTCCAGGGGAACCGGATCGTTGCGGTCGGCGCGGATGCCCAACGCGTGGTGGCTCTCTTCGACGAACTGGTGCGCGTCCTGTCCTCCGGGCAGGGCCTCGATCCCGCCAAGGTCGTCCGCACGATCGACATGTTGAGGCAAGACCTGTCTCCTTCCGAGGTGCTCAATGCCGAGGTGTTGCGCTCGGCGAAGGGGAGAACGATCCGCCCGCGGTCGGCCGGCCAGAAGCGCTACACCGATGCGATCACGTCCAACGTGATCACGGTCGTCATCGGCCCAGCGGGGACCGGCAAGTCCTATCTCGCGGTCGCCCTGGCTGTGCAGGCTCTGCAGAGCCGCCAGGTCAAGCGGATAATCCTCACCAGGCCAGCGGTGGAGGCCGGTGAGAGGCTCGGCTTTCTGCCAGGGGATCTGATGGCGAAGGTCGATCCGTACCTGCGGCCCCTCTACGACGCACTCTACGACCTGCTCGATCCCGAGGGCGCCCAGAGGTTGCTAGACCGGGGCACGGTCGAGGTCGCTCCGCTCGCGTTCATGAGGGGCCGGACCCTCAATTCGTCCTTCATCATCTTGGACGAGGCCCAGAACACGACCCCCGAGCAGATGAAGATGTTCTTGACGCGGATCGGCTTCGGGTCCAAGTGTGTCGTGACCGGGGACGTCACACAGATCGACGTCTCTGGTGGACGTTCGGGCCTGTTGCACCTAGAGGAGATCCTGGGAGACGTCGACGACCTTGCCTTCGTCCATCTCGACCGCCACGACGTGGTTCGTCACAAGATCGTGGCCGACATAATCGCCGCTTACGAACGCGCTGACAGGCCGCGCGCGCAACACGATGCCAGTTGACGTCTTCTGCGCCGACGAGCAGTCGACGTCCTCGGTGGACCTCGAGCGCCTCGGTGCGCTCGCACGGTTCGTTTTGGAGAACCGCGGCCTTCGCTCGGGTGCCGAGGTGTCCATTCTCTTCGTCGACCCGCCTGCGATCGCAGCGTTGAACGAGCGCTTCTTGGGGAGGGTGGGGCCGACCGACGTCCTTTCGTTCCCGGTGGAAGACGACCTCATGGCCTCCGGACGCTTCCCGGACGCGGGGGGCAACGGTCCGGGAGCTGGAAGCGAGGAGCAGCCTCCTCTTCTGCTGGGCGACGTGGTGATCTGCCCGGAGGTGGCGACGAGCAAGGCCACCGAGCTCGGGGTCCCTGCAGGGGACAATCTGGAGCTCCTCGTGGTCCATGGTCTCCTCCATCTGCTCGGTATGGACCACGAGATCGACGCCGAGGCCGAGGTGATGGAGGCCTTGGAGCGCGAGCTTCTGAGCGCGTTCGCGGCTCGACCCTGATGTTCGCAGCCTTGGGCTGGCGCCCGGTCGACGGGGTCTTGGTCGCGGTGATAGCGGTCTTGCTCTTGGGCTCGGGGGGCCTCGCGTTGGCCGAGACGAGCCTCGTTCGCACGACGCGTGTGAAGGCGAGAGCGCTCATGGACGACGGCCGCCGAGGGTCGAGGCCCCTTGTGCGGCTCGTGGAGCGACCAGAGAGGTTCTTGAACCCCGTTCTGCTGCTGGTCCTCGTCTGCCAGCTGGTCTCCGCGACCTTGGTCGGCGTGCTCGCCGAGCAGTGGTTCGGGCCCATCGGCGTGGTGGTGGGGACGGTGTTCGAGGTGGTCGTGATCTTCGTCTTGTTCGAAGCGGTGCCAAAGAACTGGGCCGTTCACAATCCCGAACGGGCCGCGCTGGCGAGCGCTCCGGTCGTCGCGGCCCTGGTCGCGTTCCCACCGATCCGCCTGGCGTCGAGGGTTCTGATCAGTCTGGCCAACTTGTTAATCGGGAAGCGGTCGGCGAGCGCGTCGGGCCACAACGTGACCGAGTCCGAGCTGTTGGCAATGGCCGACGTCGCCCACGCGGAGGAGGTGATCGAGACCGACGAGCATGCCTTCATCCACTCGATCATCGACTTCGGCGACACAGTCGTTCGGGAGGTGATGGTCCCGAGACCCGACATGATCTGCGTCCAGGCGCGCTCCAGCGTGGACGAAGCCTTGGCGCAGGCTCTGGCGGCTGGTTTCAGCCGGCTCCCGGTCTACAGAGAAAACGTAGACGACGTGATCGGGATCGCCTACACGAAGGACCTGATGCTTGAAGAGAGCAGGGGTGTCGAGCGACAACGGGTTTCCCTGCATGTCCGTGAAGCGCGGTTCGTGCCCGAGACAAAGCGGGTTGCCTCGTTGCTCCGTGAGATGCAGGACCTCAAGTTCCATCTTGCAATGGTCGTAGACGAGTACGGTGGCACGGTCGGCCTCGTGACCTTGGAGGATCTCATCGAAGAGCTCATCGGCGAGATCGTCGACGAGTTCGACAAGGAGGAACCGATCCTGGAGCGCCTGGAGGGGGGCGCGCTCGTGGTCGCAGGGCGCATGGGAATCGACGATGCAGCCGAGCTCTTGGGGACCGAGCTCCCCGAGGGGGGCTGGGACAGCGTCGGTGGACTGCTCTTGGACATGGCAGGCCGGGTGCCAAAAGAGGGAGAGTCCTTCAGGGTCGACGGGGTCCTCTTGGTGGCCGAGCGTGTCCAGGGTCGGCGCATAGCGAGGGTTCGCATCGAGCGTGCCTCGGAGGCCGAGGCCTCGGTGCAGGGGGAAGGGGCTTGAAGAGCGGCTTCGCCACGATCGTCGGC
>JBOGFX010000004.1:0-8550 GCA_050743805.1 Acidimicrobiales bacterium | reverse complement strand
AGCCGCAACGACCAGGTGGCCACGGACCTGCGCCTGTGGTGCCGAAGCAAGCTGCTCGGGATCACCCAAGAAGTACTGGCCTTAGAGGTGGCCCTGGCTGGGCGCGCGAGGGAGGCGGGCGACGCTTACCTGCACGGCTACACCCACTTGCAGCGGGCGCAGCCGGTGCTGCTGGCCCACCACCTGCTTGCGCACTGCTGGGCCCTGGCCCGTGACGTCGAACGGCTGGTGACGACCGTCGAGCGCCTCAACATCTCACCGCTCGGGGCCGGAGCACTGGCGGGTTCCTCGCTGCCGCTCCAACCCGACTTCGTAGCGGAGGCACTCGGCTTCCACGGACGTTTCGAGAACTCGCTGGACGCGGTGTCGGACCGGGACTTCGTGGCGGAGTCGCTCTTCGACGTGGCGCTCTTGGGGGTGCACCTTTCGCGCATGGGAGAGGAGATCGTCCTGTGGTCGACCGAGGAGTTCGGTTTCTGCACCCTGACCGACGATTACGCGACGGGCAGCTCGATGCTCCCCCAGAAGAAGAACCCCGATGTGGCCGAGCTCGCTCGCGCGAAGACGGGCAGGTTCGTGGGGCACCTGACCGGCTTCCTCGTCACGATGAAGGGATTGCCGCTCTCCTACAACCGCGACCTCCAAGAGGACAAGGAGCCCCTCATGGACTCCTTGAGCCAGGTGGCCGTCACCCTGCGGGCGCTGAGCGGGCTGTTCTCGACGGTCGAGTTCCACCTCGACACCATGCGCGCGGCCGCTGACGGGGCATCGGGCGCCGCGGTGGACCTGGCCGAGATGCTCGTCGAAGGCGGGATGCCGTTCCGCAAGGCCCACGCTCTGGTTGCAGGGTTGGTGAGAGATTCCTTCGAACGCCATGTACCTCTCTTGGAGCTGGTCCAGGCCCATCCTGACCTTGGCGAACGGGCTGGCGCGCTCTTGGAGCCCGGTGTGGCCGTCACCCGCAGGACCACCCCGGGGGGCGCCGGTCCCGCTGCGGTCGCCGAGCAGCTGGAACGCTTCACCCGGCGACTGGACGTCGACCGGACCAGGCTGGGTGTGCTCTTGGAGGAATCGCTCGGACCTCCGCCACTCGATTGAGCACAGGGCAACCCTTGAGCACAGGGCAACTGAGCCCGCGCCGTGTCGTGCCCCGCGAGATGCTCTACGCCAGCCCGCTCGAGTCGGCCAAGCTCCTGTTGAACAAGCTCGTGGTTCGCGGGGACCGCGTGGCACGCATCGTCGAGGTCGAGGCCTACGGGGGCTCCGAGGACCCAGCGTCACACGCCTTCAAGGGCCCGACCCAAAGGAACCGGAGCATGTTCGGACCACCGGGCCATCTCTATGTGTACTTCACCTACGGGATGCATTGGTGCGCCAACGTCGTCTGTGGACCGCCTGGGGCCGCCGGCGCGGTGCTGCTTCGCGCCGCCAGCCCGGTGGCAGGGACCCAGGAGATGTGGGTGGCACGCAAGAGAGCCCGCAGGCTCGAAGACCTCCTTAGCGGGCCTGGCAAGTTCGCTCAGGCCTTCGGGATCACGGGCGCGTTCGATGGGGCCGACCTGAGCAGTGACTCGGGAGTGGTCTCGCTTGTGGAGGACGGCACCCCTGCGCCCAAGGTGCCGGGCATCGGGTGCCGGGTTGGGTTGACCAGGGGCCGCGAGTCTGCATGGAGGCTGTGGGTCCCAGGTGATCGCAACGTGTCGCCCGCGAGGGGGGCATCCCGAGGTGCCGGCTAGAGCCGCAGCGGTGCAGCTGGCGTTCCCATGGCGATGTCACATCCGCACGTTCGTGCGACCATCTGGTACTCGTGGCCGAGTCCGCCGACGCGGAGCGACAAAGACGCTTCGTGAGGTTAACCAAACAGCCACCAGGCGTCGCGGCGCAAATCAGCGTGTGGGTGCCAGGAACGCGCCAAGGCAGGTCACGCCACCATTGGGTCCTGATGTATCAACCCGCCGAGCGGATCCAGTGATCGATGACGTTGCGGGTAAGTCGGGAGATGCCGTTTTGATACCCGTCCGATGGCAGGGCTCCGCCAAAGGAAATGGATCCGGTCGAGAACACGCTTCCGCCTCCGCGAGTGCGTATGTAGACGATGTCGGAGCGAACGTCGGGGTTCTCGAATCCACCTAGGCCAGGTCGACTGCCACCGAGCTCTTCGACAACGAACTGATAGCCGTCGCTAAGCCCTTCGGAGGTTGCCAGAACGAGGGCCCGGGTGGGGCTACCGAGCGCAGGATCGTATCGATCGATTTCATTCCCCACGGCGCCGCCGTCTTGTAGCCCGCGGTCGCCGAAGATCTCGTCGACACCCTCGAGGAGCTCATTGGCCAGCTCGTGATCAGGATGGGCAACGGGCACGGGTAGGCGTCGATAATGCCCGGCTGGACCCGAGCCTTGGGCAGAGAACCCGACGCCGAAGAGCTTCTGGGGAGCACGGTTGCGCATGGCCCACAACCCGCCCCGCTCTGCGGTGAACGCAAGGTGGTGCTCGCCTGGGCGTGCTTGCCAGGTTCGGGTGCCTGACTCGCCACGGCGCATTTCCATCACGTGGGGCAGGTCCGGGTGGAACGCGACGACCCAGTAGAACCCGTTTCCCCCTATATAGGCGATGTTCCCGCCTTCTGCGGCATAGGTCTCGAGTGCGTCGAGCATCTGTGCCGAGGCGTATTCGGGGTGCGCACCGGTGACCACGGCGCGGTAGGGACGGAGCAGATCGACCCCCTCTGAGTGCAGATCGTGGTCTGTGATGACATCGAAGCGAAGGCCCTGCTCTGTAAGCCAGTCGACGATGAACAGGTCGTTCGTGAGCGAGAGCGGGGAGAGGTGGATCTTGAAGTGCGGGTCGATGGTGAGAACGGGCCGGTGGAATGAGCTCATGCATGACCCGCTCCCGTCCGAGTGACTCGCGTACAGAGAGAGGCCGAGGTCATATCGTTCGGCCAAGAAACGAGTGCCTTGGGGAACCACGGGAACATGCCCGAGGCCGCGCTCGTTGGCGTATGCGAGATAGGTTGCGGTCGGCAGCAGCAGCGCTATATCGCCCGTGGCGTGCCCTTGCTGGGGCCTGACCACGAACGGGACACAGCGTGTGCACGAGCCATCGGTGGCAGTGACTCGCAGCGCGTACACACCGCTCTCCAGGTCCTCGGGGACGGTCAGCCTGTGGCTCAGCTCCCAACCGCTGTCGATCATGTCGTCGTCATGGAAGTGGATGGCGCCGTAACCGAGGGGATCCTGGAGGTAGTGCTCGGTCCTGCCGTCCCAGTGGACGCCGGTCACAGCGCGTACCGGAAGGTTCACGAGCTGGCCGGTCAGCTCCGGGCGGGTGATGCACCTCACTGTGAGGTCTGCGGCATTGTCTGCTCCCTGGGCGGGCCCCAACCACCACATCGCGCTGGGGGGAGTCAATCCGTTGGCTGCAGAGCCATTCGGTTCCCAGCCACTGGTTACGGCGGCTTCGAGAGCCCCGTCATCGAGGGCCTGGGACCAAAATGCGGGGCTTTCGATCTTGCCGTTGAAGTGACCCAGGTCGTCGGCGGGATCGAGCGCGCCGATGAGCAGCTGTCCGTGGTCCGCCACGGCGAGGGCGATCTCAGTCATTTCTTTGGTCACGTGCGGGTCGCGGTCGACGACCATCGGGCTGAAACGGCTGTTCACGGAGGTGGCAGCCGCACGGGTCGCTAGGGTCACCCGACCTTCTCCCGGTGAGTAGCTCGCTCCCACGCCGTACCAGATGTGCGTGTCGAGGGGCTCTGAGGCGCACACTTCCAAGACCCGTTCGCCGTCGCCTAAAAGAAGCGTCAGCCTTCGGTCCTCGTCGAGGCCAAGGGCGTAGCCACGCTTGAGGGTGCTGTCATAGCGCGCCAGCACGCTCTGGGGACCACCTGTGTGCGTCGGGTACACGAACGCCGCTATCGCGAATCCATCGCGTCCGCCCAGGGATGCGTTCCCGTCGGGAACCACGACATGGGAACCGACACGGGTGACCTGATGAAGCCCGCGATGGCGGCCCCGCCAGCCTTCGGCGCTTTCGATGAAATCGATCTTTTCCCTCGGGCCATCGGGGTCGTCATCGCTGTAGCGAAGACGTACCAGCTCGGTCGTGTACTCGCCAACCCCCTCGGCGCTGAGCATGAAGGTGATCGATTCGCCGACCCTGACGCTGAAACGATCGACATATCCGAGGAGCACCGGCCCATCGGCTGGCAGATCCGGGCCGTCTTGGGCGTCGGCTCCGGGATCGGGACCCCAACCGAAGACCTCATGGAGCTCCCGGCGCAGAGCGGCGCTCTTTGCGGACCCAAGATCGCTGAACGTTCGACGGTCTGCGAGCCGGTATGGACGGCCCCGTGCTCGGGGTCCCCTCGCCAGGCGCCACCCGTGATGTCGCACGGTTTCGCAAACGGCGATGCGCTGGGCAGCGGGCAGTTGCCCGAGAAAGCGCAGCGCGCGGAGGAGTGGCTCGGGGTGTCTGCCGTATGGATCGGCTTCGTACTGAGAGACCGCCTCCTCGCTCAGCGAGTCGCGCAGTGCCCCAGCCCGTCGTGCCGCATGGAGATCACGGATGCTTGAGACGTAATCGGGTGCTTCGTCAGCATCCACGTGATCGGCCATGATGTCACCCCCGGGGTGATCGTACAGGCGTCGATAGGGGACCGAGCGTTCCGGATGGCGAGCGCAATTCTCGACATCAGCGTCGTCCTCTTGGCCGGTGCAGCGATAGGGGCCGTCCGCGTCGCGGGCTGCGGCACGTGGATGCCGGTGGGGCCCTTGGCGTTGTCAGGTGTCCGGTGGCTTCTTAGGAGCCAGTGATCTGGGCAGAGCGCAGGTGCTCCTCTACTAGCAGCCGCTAGCGTATGTATCGCTCGAGCATCCCCGAGAGACCGAGAGGCTGCTCGATAGCCAGTGAAACGGGGCATCAATGCAGAAGGAGATCACAGCCGCCGACGCCGAGCTGCTCCGCAAGGACTTTGCCGCGAACCCGGCCTATCGCGTCGCACAAAATGCGGTCACCCAGACGGCGATCGATGACATCGCGTTGGATCGGGAGGTGGTCACGAACATCGATCCAAGTATGTCGCTCAAGCTCGACGACTGGACCGCCACCAATCAGAAGAAGAGTGGACGCTGCTGGATGTTCGCGGGGTTGAACCTTTTGCGGGCAGGCGCAATGCAGCAATTGAACACAACGGAGTTTGAGTTCAGTCAGAACTATCTTCTCTTTTGGGACAAGCTCGAGCGCGTCAACTTTTATCTTGAAGCGATGCGTGAGACCAAGACCCGCGACGCCGATGATCGAACCATCGCTTTGCTCCACGACACCGTTATGGGAGATGGTGGCCAGTGGAACATGTTTGTTGCCCTCGTGCGCAAGTACGGCCTCGTCCCCAAGGCTGTGATGCCTGAGAGCGAGTCATCCTCTGCGACCGCGAGAATGAACACATCCCTACGCGCCACGGTGCACCAGGCTGCCAAGGCGATCAGAGAGGCGTCAGGCGTAAGCGCTGAAGAGGCGATCAAGCGTCAGGCGATCGCCACGTGCTACCGGATCCTGGCCATTCATCTCGGCACTCCGCCCGAGCATTTCGTGTGGCAGTGGATAGACAAAGATAAGTGCTTTCACCGAGATGGCAAGCTGACTCCCTCAGAGTTCGCGGAGCGGTATGTCTCGATCGATATTGACGAATATGTCTGCCTGGTCGATGACCCGAGGAGCTCAAGCCCTCGTGGTCGTACGTTCACGGTCGACTTCCTGGGCAACATCGTCGGCGGAGAGAGAGTCCTGTATCTCAATGTTGAACCGCACCTTCTCAAAGCGATTGCCTTGACGGCTCTCCAAGATGGCGAACCAGTCTGGTTCGGCTGTGACGTTACGAAACAGATGCGCCGAGACCTGGGCATCTGGGATGCGCACTTGTTCGACTATGGAGCCGTGTATGACACGACTTTTGGGCTCGATAAGGCAGCACGGTTGGACTACCACGAAACTCAGATGACCCATGCCATGCTCTTCACTGGAGTTGACCTTGCGGGAGACGTACCTCGTCGCTGGCGAGTCGAGAACAGCTGGGGTGAGGAGGGCGGGGCCAAGGGCTTCTACACGATGAACGACTCGTGGTTCGATGAGTACGTATTCGAGATTGCCGCTCCCAAAGGGCGACTACCGACGGAACTCGCAAATGCCTTCGACTCCGAACCAATCGTGCTACCAGCGTGGGATCCGATGGGCGCCCTGGCGGGTTGACCCGCGATCTTTGATGGTCTGAGCAGGGCGACGGTGCTGGATCCACCAGCAAGGGGTCACCTCAGATCATGGACTGACGCTGGGCGCCCTGCGGGAATGTCTCAGGAAAGCGCTTGCTGGCGCGGACGCTGGTTCCGAAGGACTCCCATGTGTGAGGATCCCGCTGAGGACCCGTAACTTATCGACCTTGTCGGCACCGAGATAAAGAGCTGCCAAGTACGGCAAGAGCGAGCTTCTAGGCTGGGTTCGTGTGGGACAGGATCGCCTGCATCCGGGCACGTGTCCGTTCGTCCTCACCTTCACCGATCGGGATGTAGAGCTGTCGAGCTCTCATTCCTTCGAGAAGTTTGTCGGCAACCTTGTCTGGATGGTCGCCATGTTCGGCTACTGACGTGCCCAACCGGCTCCGGATGGCGGAGCCGCGATCGCCTATGGGGGTCACGCTGTCGGCGAGTCTGTCTGGTGTATGAACTCCCGAGAAGAGGTTTGTCACGGTGCCGGTTGGAAGCAGCACCGAGACGCCTACGTTGGACTTGATGCCTGCGAGGTCGCCATAAAGAGCCTCGCCAAGTGCCAGCAGGGCGTGCTTGCTTATGCCGTATAAGCCACCTGCCGACCAGGTTGCGACTATTGACGAGGTAATTACGAAATATCCCTTGTCTCGTTCGACCATATCGGGAAGGAAGACTCGAAGCATATTCTGGCCACCCCCGAAATTGACGCCCAGCGTCCATTCCCAATCGGCAGCAGAAGCCTGCCAGAGGTGGCCGTCGTTGAAGCCCATGACGCCAGCGTTGCTTACTACGACGTCGATCGCTCCCAGTTTGGTCTTTGCCGCGTCCCGCAGCCGTGTCACCGACTCCACGTCTGAGACGTCGGTGACAACTCCTTCGACGTCTGCTCCAGTGTCGCGTACTTCCTGGACAGCGTTGTTCAAGGCGTCCGAGTCAATGTCGGCAAGAACGACTCTCATGTGTTCGCCAGCGAACTTCTTGACAATGGATAGCCCAATGCCGCTTGCTGCTCCTGTCACCACAGCCGTTTCGCCAAGACCTGGCGCCATCTTCGATTACCTCCCGCAGTAGTTGCTTGTGCTCAACAATCATGTCAGCTTGCCCACCTCGGGGCGTACGAGCCTCAGCGTAGAGCGCGCCAGCCCATCCAACACCAGGGGCCATGCCACACCCGCCACAGCGACGGCGACGGTCGACTCGTAAACCGGGGACCCGGGGACGCCCAGGGCTACCCTTTGGTTCGAGAACCCGGACCCCTTACTAACCGCCGAGGTCGACCAGGCCGTCGAGGATCGCGGCTGGCCGGTGAGGCGTTTGGACCTCGAGCCAGACGGCTTCGAACAGAGGCACGAGACCGGACTCGAAGAAGGGACAGCACGCCTTCTCTCGTCGAGCGAGGTCAGCAGCGAGCCGGGTGTCGTAGCCGACGTGAGTCGCAGGCGAACAGACCCGTCGCCCCGAGCGCTCTCAACCATCCGGCAGGTCGGAGCGCGCCGTTCATCGACTCGATGACTGCCAGAACCTCATAGCCGCCGCGCCGAGCCAGGTGGCGCACGGTGGCCGAGACTGTCGGCATCAGCGGGCCACCGAGGGTCGTCGAGGACCGAGGGGAGGCCCCGCTTCTTGGCATTCAGAGCTCTGAATACGCCACCCCACCAGCCGTCTTCCTCCTCACCGCCCGGCGGGGCATGTTCTACTCGCAAGGCTCAAGGCCGGCCCCAATTCCTTGCTGCCCACCGGGTGGCTCGGAGATCAGCCTGCCTCAGAACGCTGATCGAGTCCCGTTCGGCCTCTACCCCCCGATTGACCACCCCGGGGGAGCTGTTACAATGGCGTTCCCGTCGCCGTGCGTCGTCCTGGGTTCAGGCGGCCAGACGGCATCGTTGGGCCGGAGCGCCGATCATCTGACGCTGTGACCCACGATGGGCCGGCTCGCGTCGGCCGAGTCGTTCCTTGAAAACGGAAGAGCGAGAGCCAAAAGCCAGTGCGGGCAGCACCGGCGCAATGCGCGCGGGTGCTGGCTGTCAAGAAACACAATCATCGGTGGCATGCCGTTTGGCAAAGCCACCTGTCGACCGGGTCAGAGTCAACCCCGGTCGGCTCTTCGATTTTCGACGGGCCAAGCTCGTCGAAGGTCTCGATGGAGAGTTTGATCCTGGCTCAGGACGAACGCTGGCGGCGTGCCTAAAACATGCAAGTCGAACGCTGTCCATTCGGTGGCAACACCGATGAAGACGGAGTGGCGAACGGGTGAGTAGCACGTGAGCAACCTGCCCCGAAGACCGGGAC
>JBOGFX010000003.1:0-3793 GCA_050743805.1 Acidimicrobiales bacterium | reverse complement strand
GGCCGGTGGTCGTCGAGACCCTGCCCGTGCGCTCGGTGACGGGCGAGCATGTCCAGCTCCTGGAAGGAACCGGGGTCGAGAAGGCACTCGATGCGCTCCCTGGCGGTGAGCTTTCCCCTGGCCCGGTGTCTTTCCACCGCGGCCGGCGAGCCGGCCGCCAGAGCTTGCGCGCGCCTCTCGTAGAGATCGTCCAGCTTGCGATCGTTGCTCATCGGCGCCAACGCTACCAAGCCACCCTGATCCCCCGGTCCGTGGAGAACATGGTGCCTACCCTCAAAGCTCCTGGTGCGGGGTGCGAAATCGATTGATCCGGTCCTCCCCCACCTGCTGTCGCTTGGCCTCGTCGTCGATGCCCAGGCCCTCGTGCGGAGCCAGGCACAGGATCCCTATCTTGCCCTCGTGCCGGTTGAGCTGGACCTCGCGCGCCGCGGTGGCGACATCTTGGAGGCGGTACACGACAGAGAGCGGAGGGGTGATCCTTCCCTCGCAAACGAGTCGATTGGCTTCCCACGCCTCCTTGTAGTTCGCGAAATGCGAGCCCTTTATGGTCTTGAGGCGCATCCACAAGTGGCGGTTGTCGTACTCGACCATGTAGCCCGACGTCGCCGCACACGTCACTATGGTGCCGCCCCTCTTCGCGACGAAGACCGAGGCGCCCATCGTTGCCCGACCAACGTGCTCGAAGACGATGTCGGGATCCGCGCCGGCGAGCGCCCGGACGTCCCTTCCAAACCTTCGCCATTCGGCCTCGTCCTGGGTCGAGGCGTCCTTCCAGAACTTGTACCCGGCGGCGGTGCGGTCAATGACGGCTTCGACCCCCATAGAGGCAAGCAGCTCGGCCTTGTTGGCCGTAGACACGATCCCTATGGGCGTCGCCCCCGCGTTCAGCACGTACTGGATGGCGAAGCTCCCGAGGCCGCCAGTGGCGCCCCAGATCAGCACCCGATCCCCTTGGCGCACGGGAGCACCGTTGTTGGAGACCAGCATGCGGTACGCGGTCGAATTGCAAAGGGCGTTCACGGCTGCCTCCTCCCAGCTCAAGTGCGCAGGCTTGGGCATCAGCTGATTGGCCTTTACGACAGCGACGTCGGCAAGTCCCCCGAAGTTCGATTCATAGCCCCAGATCCTCTGGTTCACTGCCAACATCGAGTCGTCATGGCCACTCGGGTCTTGATCGTCCACGAAGTTGCAGTGAACCGTAACCTTGTCGCCGGGAGAGAAGTTGCGGACTGCCGGACCGCTACGCAGGACCACGCCGCAAGCATCGGAGCCGAGCACGTGATGGTCGAGGTTGTGACGTGCCCCGAAATGACCTTCTTTACCTAGACGCTCCAAAAAGGCAAACGTCGGCAAGGGTTCGAAGATCGCGCTCCACACCGTGTTGAAATTGATCGAGGACGCCATGACCGCGACGTAAGCCTCGTCGGGAGCCAGCTCTGGGAGCGGCACCCGTTCGACGTGAAGCGACCTTCGCGGGTCCTTGTCGTCATGCTCGAGGCCTTCGAACATGGCAGCATCCTCGCGGCGAACAAGACCTGCTCTAAAGGACTCGGGCATCGCAAGCCCTGCGATGTCGTCGCCGTTCGCCCCCGCGACCACCGCCTCGAGGATCTCGTCCACGCCGAAACGTTACCGGCGTCCCTGTGGGTACCTTCAAGATCACGTTCTCGAGCAGGCCCCACGAACTAGAAGGGTGGGGCGACGACCCCCAGAGCCTCGGCGCGACCGAAGCCGACCGAGCGCCACCCCGGACCCCCGAAACCCACGACCACGAGCCCGCAGGTCCCAAGCCCGTTCAACACCTCGAGCGGCGGATCGGCGGGCAAAGAGGCCGCCAACCGCTCGATGCAGGGGTTGTGACCCACCACCATCACCGATTGGAGCGACTGGTCCAGCTTTGTCAGGAGGTCCACGACGACCTGCGGGGTGGCCCTGTAGAGGGCGGCGACCTGGCTGAGCACTGGAGAGTCCACAAGTCCCGACAGGGCCAAAGAGGCCGTGGCGGTCGCCCGGGCGGCGGTCGAGCAGAGCACGAGCTGGGGGAGCGGGACCTCCATCCCGAGGCGGTCCGATGGATCCCCCAGACGCCTTCCTAGAGCCCCCGCATCATCTTCGCCCCGCGAGGTCAAGACCCTTTCGTGATCGTCTCCTCCGGAGGGCGGGTCGCGTCTGGTCTTCGCGTGGCGCAGCAACCAGAGGACCCGAGCCGGTGCCAAGCCGCTATCCCTTCAACTCCCTGCGGCCCTCCAGCGCACGACCCAGGGTCAGCTCGTCGGCGTACTCGAGGTCCCCTCCCGCGGGCAACCCACTCGCGAGGCGAGTGACGCGCACGGGGAGCTCCGAAAGCCTGCGGGCGACGTACATCGCCGTGGTCTCTCCCTCCAGGTTCGGGTTGGTCGACAGAACCACCTCGGTCACCGCCCCACTCTGCACCCGCTCCACCAGCTCTTTTATCCGGAGCTGGTCGGGACCGATCCCTTCCAAGGGGTTCAAGGCGCCGCCCAGGACGTGGTAGCGACCCTTGAACTCCTTTGTCCGCTCGAAGGCCACGACCGCCTGGGGCTCCTCGACCACGCAAAGAATCCCGGCGTCGCGGCTCTCGTCCAGGCAGATCTCGCACTGTGACCCCCGCTCGGCCACGTTGAAGCATGCCGAGCACACAACGGTCCGCTCCTTGACGGAGACGATCGCGTCACTCAACCGGAGTGCTTCGTGCTCTGGGACCTTGAGCAGGTGGAACGCGATCCTCTGGGCCGACTTGGGACCGACCCCGGGCAAACGGCCCAGCTCGTCGATCAGAGCCTGAAGAGCTCCTGTGTACATGGTCAGCCTTGGACCTCCTCGGCACCGGGGAACGCCTGCAACAGCCGTGAGCGCACCAGCTTGTCGACCTCCATCGGCTCGCCCGGATCGCTCGGGTCGAAGTCGTCGTCGGCCAGTGCCGCGGGGTCCTGCGACGCTGCCTGCGTGCGTCCAGCCGATGGTCCGTGGAGGGTCTCTTCACTCTCGGCGACAAGATCCAGGGTGACGGCGACCCCGAAGTGAGCCGAAAGGGCCTCTTCGACGATGGGTCGCACCTCCTCGCAGCGGGCCAGGTAAGCGGTGCTCGGCACCGCGAAGAGCGCCCTGGCCTCTTCGGACTCGACGAAGCGTCCAGAGCTGTAGAGAGCCTTGGCCCTCGCGGGCAGCGCCGCCAGGACGTGATCCCCCCAGGCCTCGACCAGCGAGTCTCTATCAAGAGCCCCCAAGTTCTCTCCGCTCACAAGCGGCGGCTCTTTGGGTGGCGGACTGGGCTCTCTCGCCGGCGCATCCGATGGCTGCTTCGCCGCGCGCAGGGCTCCCAGCGCCGGCCTCGAACGCGGATCTCCACCCACGAGCACATGGCGCGCTTCTCCGCTGATCCGGGGGCCCCTGGCATCTGGGGAGCTGGCCGGGATGCCGCCCCCGTTTGACCCGACGGCCTGCTCCAGGCGCGTCACGCGCTCTGCAAGGGCCTCCGGGCTCGGGTCGAGCTCCGCCCTGGAGACTCTGGCCATCGCAACCTCGAGGACCACTCGGGGGTCGGGAGCCTCTCTCATGTCGACCTGCGCGAGACCGATTGACTCGATGATCCGCACCAGCTTGGCCAGCCCCAAGCGCGCTGCCTGGTCTTGCAGCCTGTCGCGCTCGGCCCCGTCCACCGCGGCGAGGTCGGGGGCGAGCGAAAGAAGAAACGCCTGGCGAAGGTCATCGACAACCTCCGAGGCGGGCGACCTCAGCGGCGAGCGCCCGGCCGTCATCCTGGCCCGCACCC
>JBOGFX010000002.1:0-6198 GCA_050743805.1 Acidimicrobiales bacterium | reverse complement strand
CCTCTCGTTGCCTTGCCTACTCGACGAACGCGAGCGTGGGTAAGTCGACACAACCGGCGCCGGCGTCTGCCACGACCACGGTGCCGGTCATCAGCGACGAGTCTGAAGAACAAAGGAACAACGCGATCGATGCGATCTCTTCGGGTGTCCCGGGCCGGCCGAGGGGCGTATCACGAGTGACAAGCTGGTACGCAGCATCCCTCGAGATCCCGTCTCGAGCTGCTAAATAATCCATCTGCTCATCCGACATCGGAGTGCGTACCCAGCCCGGGCAGAGCGCGTTGACCCGGACGCCTAGGTGCCCGTAGTCCCTGGCGAGCGACCGGGTCAATCCGATGAGAGCATGCTTGGTCGTGACGTAGCCAGTGACACCTGGGCCAGCGAAGAGACCAGCTATCGAGGACACAATGAGAACGGTCCCGTCCGAACTGATGAGGTGAGGAAGACAAGCACGGACCGTGACAAATGCGGTATCAAGGTTCGCACGGACGGTGAAGTGCCACGCTTCGTCATCAAGGTCGATGGCCGCTCCGGGGTGATGACCGCCAGCGTTCGCCACCACGACATCGAGCCTCCCGAAATGCTCGAGCGTCGCGGCAACCATCCGGTCCACATCGGCCGGCTCGGCTGCGTCCCCGGCAATGGGGAGCACGAAGTCGCCGAGGTCTGAAGCGACCTCCTTGAGGAGAACCTCTCGCCGCCCCGTCAGGGTGACCCTGCCGCCTTCGGCGACGATCGCCCGTCCAATGGCAGCTCCGATACCCGTGCCGCCGCCGGTAATGATCGCGACCTTCTCCGCGAATCTCTTTCTCCCGTCACCTTGTGAACCACCCTGTGCCTGACTCACGCGATCACCAACCCTCCGTTTGGACTTAGCACCTGTCCTGTGAAATACGAACCAGATTCGCCAACGAGGAATGCCACGGTGTCAGCCACTTCCCGAGGGTGGCCGAAGCGTCCGAGCACGATCTCCTCTTCCAGCTTCGACCGCATCCTGCCGCCGATCGATGACCCAAGTGGCGTCTCTATGTAACCGGGCGCTATGGCGTTGACTCGAATGCCGTACGGTGCGACATCGCGGGCGACCGCGCGTGTGAACGCCTGGATTCCTCCCTTTGCTGCCGAATAGTGGGGAATGTGCTCACAACCGATCAAACCGCAAGTAGAAGAGATGTTGACAATTGATCCAGATCGTTTCGACATCATAAAAGGCAGAGCCGCCCGTGTGCAGTAAAAGGTGCCGCTCAGATGAGTGTCAAGCATGTTGTGCCATGCTTCATCGGTTATGTTGACGGTGGCGTCAACGGTCGTCTCGGGTTCTCCGCCACCTGCGATCTCTCCCAAGCGGGATTCGAGCCGACCGAACGCTGCTTCTGCCTCGTCCCCGCCACGGATGCCCGCGTTGTTGACAAGCACGTCAAGTCTGCCCCGTTTACGCGCGACCTCTTGAATTGCCTCATTTACCGACGATGAATCGCAGACATCGACCACGCAGAACTCTGGGTCGTTTGACAATAGATTGGCCGTGAGGGCCGCCCACTCGCTTACCTTGTCGAGCACAACTACTACGAAGCCGTCGGCATCTAGCCGCAGACAAACCGCTTCACCGATACCCGAACCGCCGCCAGTTACCAGCGCCACGGGGCGGGCGTCTCTTCCGTCAGGCATCGCCGGCCGGACTTATCGCAAGCTAGAAGGGTAAGGATGATTGGCTTCGCACAGCTTCTGCCCGCTCTCAGCACGAACGAGCGCACTCTTGAACTGACCCTGACATGAGAGCCTGAACTCCCGAGGTGCCAATCCGTACGCCGCCTTGAACAAACGACTGAAATGGGCGGGATCTACCAAACCCCATCGAGCACCGACTGCACTTACCGGCACGAAACGGTCGGCTGGATCAGAGAGGTCATGACGGCAGCGCTCGAGCCGACGTTCCCGGATGTAACGGGAAACTGATGTCCCCTCCAGTCTGAAAAGCTTGTGGAGGTAACCAGTCGAGATCGAAACTCCCTGCGCAACACGATTGGGTGTGAGATTGGGGTCTCCTAGGTTCGCCGCTATAAACGCCTTTGTCGCAAGAAGAAGCATCTGAGCGGAACTTGAACCCGAGACGCATCCACCAAGCCACTCTGCAAATAGCGTTGTGAAGAGATCAATGAGGTTGTCTGCCAAGGGACTCGCTTGAGCCTCGCTGATCTCGCCAAGGTTGGAACTGAAGCTCGACAATGCCGCAGACACGATCGCTCCCACTCCTGTTTTTCCGGAGAATGAGCTAGCTATCACCCTGTTCATCAGGTCGGGAGGAAGTCGAAGATCGCGTCGAGGAAACATTATGACGAGTAGCTCGCAAACGTCATCGAATGCGATTTGATAGGGCCTGTCAGTCTCGTAAAGGACGAGATCGCCGGTCTTGACACGAGCCTCGCGTTCGTCTTGGATCACGAGGCAGTCCCCGCGAAGCGGCATACTGAGCTTGTAGCTGTCGACCTCTGAGAGTGCGACATCTCGGCTTGAGTGGTTGACGCAATGCGCGTCCGCTAACACGTCTGCTACTTGGATCCGACCAAGAGATCTGCTCAGAATCCGACCGCTGAACCCAGCCTTTGTGTTCGGGTAGCCATCGTCGGGAAATACAACCTCCATCGGCACGAAGACGTCCGACACTGCCGACCGCCAATAGTCAGCTCGGTCTTGGGCGGGGAAGTCGCTGGTGCGCAAAAGGGTTGTCGCCGGAGACATGCCCCATCGACGATACGCGGACCTGAGACGGAGTCGCAATCGACTTCCAGGTCGGTGACGCCCAAGGAGCCTGAACGACCACGCCCGAGAACAGCGCTCCGTCGTCACAGACCCACGGAGCCCCAACGGCCAGGGTTGCCCTCAACGGAGCCTGCGGCTACCTTCACCGTCGAATCAAGACACCCAGTCCGACCAGGGCTGGTAGGCAACGGAACACCGGAGGCAACACGTTGAGTGCTGAGTTGGAGATCATAATGGACCACTACGCCGCGTCTGCCAGGGGGGACCTCGAGGGGATGCTCGCCTGTCTGGCTGACGAAGTCTCGTGGACCGAGATGGCGGGGTTCCCTTACGCAGGCACGTATGTGGGGCCGGCGGCGGTCCGGTCTGGGGTTTTCGAGCGGCTAGGGGGGGATTGGGACAGCTACCAGGCCGAACCAGACGAGTTCGTCGATGGCGCAGGAGGAACGATCGTGACCCTGGGACATTATTCAGGGCTTTTCAAAGCCACAGGGCAACACATGCGGGTCCGATTTGCCCACGTCTGGCACCTCGAGAACGAAAAGGTTGTTCGATTTGAGCAGTTCACCGACACTCATCTTGTGCGGGAAGCCATGTAGTCGTACAACGGGCGGCCAAAAGATCGTTCAAAAGGCCGCTCGGTCGCGGAGGGCCACCGACCTAAGGCCAGGTCAGAAGTATGCCAAGTCCGAACTCCGCGAGCCCGATGAGCTGGATTCCCGTATCCAAGGGCTGTGAACACATTTCATATCGGCTGTTCGCGCGTTTCAGTACTGTGTGGGCTGTGTGACGGTCGCGGGTAGCTAGCGACCGAGCCGGCTTGGGGGAAGAACGTGGCGGCATCCACTCGGGTGGTCCAACGGCAGCAGGAGAGCGCCCTGACTCTGCCCGCACCAACCTCCCGAAGCACGGCCACATGACCATGACCGAATCACCACAGATCGGCGGCCGGCCTCCTACGCCCGTGACCGGCCAGCGGTCGTCGATGTCATGGCGAACAGCGAGCCGCATCGGCACCAAGGTTCTCGAGCTCCCCGGAGCGAGCGTGACGATCGCTGTGCTCGTCTTGTTCGCGATCATCACCGGGATCCACCCGGACTTTGCCTCGGCCAACAATCTTGAGGACATACTTCAGTCGTCGGTTTATGTCGCGCTGCTCGGTGCCGGCATGGCATGGATCATCGCCATGCGCGACATCGACCTCTCCGTCGGATCCGCACTCGGGCTCTGCCTAACTGTTGCAGCGTTGCTCATGCGAGGGGGGCTCGATCCCTGGATCTGTGCGGCAATTGGGGTGGCGCTGGGCGGGGGTTTGGGCCTGTTCAACGCGCTCGTGGTCTCTTACGTACGAATTCCGACCATCATCACCACGCTCGCCACCCTGTCGATGTTCGAAGGAATCTCCGTGGGGATCAGCGGGGGGCAGGACGTAGCCGGCCTACCCACTCAAGGCAGCTTCTTTCGCGTCCTAGGCGGCACGGTCGGGGGCTTCCCGGATGCGTTTATCGCATTGGTCATCGTGTGCATACCGCTCGCTGTCGTGCTCCATCAGACTCCCTTTGGACAGCGTGTGTTGGCATTCGGCTCGAACCCTGACGCCGCTGTTTTCTCGGGGATCTCCGAGCGGCGCGTGCGGATGCAAGTGCTGGTCCTGATCGGTTTGCTGGCGGGCTTCGCAGGGATACTTGCTCTCGCCTTCTTCACTTCGGCGGATCCAACGGAAGGCAGTGGCTTCGAACTGCAGGCGATCGCGGCCGCAGTTATCGGGGGCACGCCCCTACGGGGCGGGTCGGCCAGCATCTATGGGGCCATCGTCGGTGCCATATTGCTAAATCTGGTGTTGACGTCGCTACCCTTCTTCAATGTGCCGGTAAACTGGTCGGAATTCGCGACCGGCGTAGTCATCCTTGTGGCAGTCGGGTTGGACAGCCTGGTCCGTGTCAGGCAGCGCCGGATGGCAGCGGGAATCTCGCTATGACGACCAACCGGGCTGCACAGATGCTGTTCATCCCAGCTAAACCTCTTATCGCCTTTCATTCCAACAACAAATGAGTCAGGAGAACCTATGAAGAAAAGATTGACCGATCGGCCCGAACGAAGCATCGGATCCAAGATGGGACGTGTAGCCGCGGCCTGTCTTGCGTCCGGGATGCTCATCGGGCTCGCCGGCATCTCACTGCCGGTGGCCGCCGCGAGCGCAAGCTCGGCGGTGCCGCGAGCCGTCAATGCGACGGCCAGCTCCTCGGTGAGGACCAACGCCACGGACGTCGCTGCGGGCAGCTGCCCGACCGCGACGGGCACGCTTCACATGGCGTTCATCTACAACGAGACAGACGAGGACCCGTTTGAAGAGATGGCGATGGGCGCGGCCTACGCTGCAACGACCTCGCCGAACGTCGACCTGCAGGAAGAGGCGCCTCCGACCAACGATCCCCCGACCGAGGTGTCCGACTTCGAGTCCGTCATCCAGACAGCGAAGAACGGCATCGCATATGAGACGATCACACCCAGCTTGTGGCCACGTCCCTTGAACCAGGCAAGCGCGGCTGGCATCCCTCTCGTCGCGGTGGACACCCCGGCTCCGTCGGGAACGAACGTCCCGCTCTTCGTAGGGAACAGCAACTTCAACGTCGGCTACATCTTGGGCAAAGCCTTCGTGAAGGCGGTCAAGGCAAAGCACCTGAACACTCACGGCCAGGTGGTGCTCGGTAATGACGTGCCCTCCCTGATCGTCCTCATCAACAGGCTTAAGGGCGTCGAGGCAGCGATTAAAAAGGGGCTGCCCCACATGCAGATCGTGGGCCCATTGGCTACCGAGGGTCAGGCACAGTCACAGGACTACGCCTCGTGGTCGGCGGTCGTCTCATCGCACCCAAGCGCAGTCGGATTTGTAGGCGTGGGGGCCGACGAAGGAGTTAGCCTCCCACTGATCCAAACGAGGCAGCACAGGCACTTCCTCGCTGGATCGGCCGATGTGCCATACGCTGCGCTCAAGTCGATCAAGAACGGGCAGCTGTTCGCGCTGTCCTCACCTGAGCACTGGCTGAAGGGGTACGTCGCCATGGAGGAGCTGATCCATTCGGCTCGCACCTGCACTCCGCTTCCATCAGGATTCTGGAACCCGGGCAACCTTCTGATGACAAAGGCGAACATCAACCAAATGCTCATTCGTCAGAAGAACGCCACCACTCGTGCTGCGTGGTACCAAAAGCATGACGTGAAGGCGATTCTGGCCGACGTGAAGAACCCATCGAAGATCCTCAAGCCCATGAGCGACGCCAACTGATCGCCGCCGCTTTTGCGGTTTGAGCTAGCTGGAAACCCAATCCCCGGGTCGACGCCAAAGAACGTCCGACCCGGGGATTGGCGCGTCACGAGTAACGCCGGAAAATGAACAGCTCAAACGCGCGAACCAGGGTCGGCCGACTAGCATCAAAT
>JBOGFX010000001.1:0-19894 GCA_050743805.1 Acidimicrobiales bacterium | reverse complement strand
GACGAGCACCGAGCTCGCGTTCTGCGAGTAGGGGAAGCTCGACGTCGTCGTGTACCCGTCAAGGATCCAGTAGATCTGCCCGTTGTCGGCGAGCACAGCGTAGGGGTCGGCATCCCAGCTCAGGAATGGCGCCGCCTTTTGCGCCCGCTCTTGGATGTCGCGGACGAACATGATCCGGGACTGGTCGGTCAGCTGGTTCGAGATCAGCAGGTTTAGATCGCCCAGTCGTACAGCGAAGGCGGCACGCTTCCAGAAGGAGGACAGCTGCACTCCCCCCTTTCCCTGGTAGTGGGCGTCCCCGGTTCCGATCTCGTCCTCTTTGGTGTTGCCCACCACATACCCTGGGTCATCGAGGCCGAAGTAGACGTCGGGCTGGGTGACCTTGGGCCACCCCGACGCGGAGGTCGGCGGCACGCCCTGGACGGTGAAGACCGGCTCGCGACTGTTCGACTGGGCCGACTGAGCGATCACGATGCCTTCTCCGTGGGTGTACTGAAGGTGGGTGTTCACCCACGTCTGCGACGCGATGCCCGTCGGGTTGATCTGGCGCACCCCGGTCAGCACGGGTTGCATGGACCCGTCGATGTCATAGCGATCGACCGAGAGACCCTGGAACGAGTAATAGCCGTGCGAGTACTGGAGCTTTTGGAAGGTAGGGAGCGAGATCTGGGGATCCGGGTCCCAAAGCCTTATGTTCGACAGGGTCTTCTCACCCTGCTCCACCTGGGTCGCCGTGAGCTCTCCTGAGTCCGCAAAGTCCGACACCGCCACGTGCTCGAGACCGTAGGCGTACCGCGTCGCCGCGATGTTCCTCGTTATGTAGGGAGCCTCCTTGGAGTTCTGGGAGGGATTGACGATCGCCTGGGAGGCGGCAGGGTAGATCACCCCGATCACCAGCGCCACGAAAGCCCACAGACCGACCGCCAATATCGGAAGCGTCCAACCCTGCCGTCTTATGTTCCAAAGAAGCACGGCCGCGGCCGCGAGGGAGATCCAAAAAAGGAGTGAGAGCGCCGGGATCCTCGCGTGCACGTCGGTGTAGCCAGCGCCCTCGACGAAGCCGTTGGTCGATGTGACCAGCTGGTAACGCGCGAGCACGTACCCCCCGGCTTTGACCAGGGCGATCACGGCGAGCAGCACCGACAGGTGCGCTTTGACGACGGGGCTCACCTTGGGGCTCCGCTGGGTCCGGATCCCGCCGTTCAGGTAGTAGAAGACCGCCGTGAACACGAGGACCACGATCAAAGAGACGATGAGCCAGTTGACGAGGAACTCGAGGAAGGGAAGCTTGAACACGTAGAAACTGGCGTCCATGTGGAACTGGGGGTCGCTGAACCCGAAGCTCTGACCGTGGATGAACAGGAGCCAGTTCTGCCACTCGCCGACGGTCCCGGCCGCGGCGATCAGGGCCACCAATGCGGCCAGGCAGGCGTAGATGCGCCTCGCGTAGGGTCGCACCACCCTCTGGTACCGGCGGACCAGCTCGTCTTCGGCGCTGGTGCCCTCGACCAGGGCCGTGAGCCGGTCACAGACGACGAGGCTCACCCACAGCAGTACGAAGAAGAGCCCGAAGAAGGCGGCGAACAGGCCGAGCTTGACCGACAAAAGGGTGTTCCACACCGAGGTGAGGCCGACCGAGGAGAACCAGAGTCGATCCGTATAGAGGGACGCGACCGACCTGAGCGATACGAGCAGGATAAGGACGACCACGACCCCACCGAGCAACCACCATTTGCGGTACGGCGAATGCGGAAGGCGCGGCGCCACGTCCTGTGGGGAGCGCACCCTTCGAGCCTAGGCCGGGGTTCGCTCAGGGAGCGGTCGGCACCACCAAACAGCGGCATCCGGTGTGAGCCGGGGGGTGCAAATGCCCGGTTGGGAAGCGCTCGCCGTCTTGCACCGGCTCAGCCAGGGCGTTGTCGTCGCAGTCAGCGCAGGTTTCTCCGGTCCCCGAAGACACCCATCGAAGTGGGATCGTGGCGGCGCTAGCGCGGACCCCGCTCGAAAAGGCGCCGACCACGTGGTCTGCGGCGAGGCGCTCGATCCTCTCTCCGCGCCATTCGCGGTATGCGGCGGACACGAGCTCGGCTGCCTCTTCCTCCGTCGGACCGAGACCCTCTTCGTCGTCCTCCAACAACCGGCGGCGAAGCTGGGTGACCACGGCGTCGGCCAGCTCCTGGGCAGCGGTTCCCACAACAGAGCGGTTGACCTCCGTCACGTCCGGCAACGCCACTCCGGGTGCGAGCTTGCCCCGCGCGAAGCCCTCCCCCGCGTCGAAGGCGTCGCCCAAGAAATCGACGGAGGCTTCTAGCAGCCCACGACGCCACGAGTCCTCGGCGGAGAGCACCTCCTTGCGGTACTCGCCCCCTTCCTCGCGCAACCGATGCAAGAACACGTTCTGGTCGTCTTGCATCGATCTCTTCAATCTGCGCGCCATACGAACGATGATCGGCTCGGTCAGCTCGTCCCTCTCCGAGCGCAGCCGGTCGAGCTCACTCGGTTGAACGGTGTCCTCTTCAACCTGGCTCGCCCCGCTGTCACCCTCTTGGGGCTCAGGGCGCGCAGCGGGTGCCGGCGACGCGAGGGCGTCTTCGCCCAGTTCCTGTGGAACGGATCCGGCCCGGATGCGCGCGAAGAGCTGGTCCACCCTGGAGCCGTCGGCGGGTGGTTCGCCAGGTTCCTGCACGCCGGCCCCGTTGGTGCTCACGGGCGGGTCGGCATCGACGGGAGCTTGTTGGGTGCCAGCCCCGATCGCCTCGGGCTCGGCTGAGTCGAGGCCCTCCACCTCTTGAACCTCGACCTCGGCGACCCGCTCGGCGATCGACGCAGCGGCGGCGCGCGCGTCGTCGTCGGCGCGCGCGAGCCCAGAGACGATCTCGTCGACGGTCCCGCGGACCCCGACGACCGTGCGCGCCAGCTGGTCGCGGGCGGCCCTCAGCTGTTCGATCTGGATGAGTAGGACCCGGCGCCGCTGGGCGGTCTCGGTGAGCATCCGCCGTCGCGTCTCCTGCGCCTGCTCGATCATGAGCCTGCCGCGGTCCCGTGCCCTGTCGATGAGGATGCCGCCATCAGCGCGTGCGCGCTCCAAGATGGCCGTCACGTCCGACTGCGCCTCCGCGCGGATGGATCCGGCCGCCAGCTCCGCCTGCGCGATCCGTTCCGCCGAGCCAGCCTCGGCGCGGACCTGCAGATCGGTCGCCTGTTGGTGCGCGTCGCGGACCGCTGAGGCCGCTGTCTCCTCGGCGGCTGCGACCAGACGGGAGGCTTCTTCGTGGGCGTTTCGGAGAACCTCGGCGCTCTTCTGCCCCAGGGCGGAGGTCAGCCTCTCATCGTCGATGGTCGGGTTGGCGGCCCGGGTCTCCGCGTCGCCGAGCCGCTCCAGAAGCTCCTGCTCGCGTTCGTGCCAGAAGCTGAGCTCGGCAGCGAAGCGTTCGAGCAGAGAGGCCACCTCGGCCGGGTCGTAGCCCTTGCGCACCTTTGCGAAGGTTCGCCGTCCGATCTCCTCGGGTCGCATCCGGGAGCCGCGGGCGCTTTCGGGCACCGACATGGGCCAAAGCCTAGGACCTGGGCGCCCCGCAATGGAAAGATCCTCGGAGCGAGATGTCAGAGACGGCCCCCGAGCCGCTTCAAAACACCGATGGCCTCGTTCAAGGAGGTGACCCCGTAAACGTGCAGCGACGCCGTCGCCTTGCCCCGGGCCTGGGTGACCTCGTCTTTTGGCACGAGGAACACGTTCGCTCCAGCGCGCTCCACCGCGACGGTCTTCTGAGGAACCCCTCCGACGTCTCCGACCAGGCCCTCAGGGTCGATCGTCCCGGTAGCCGCCACCCTGGCGCCGCCGGTCAGCTCGCCCGCCGAGAGGGTGTCCAAGAGGCCCAGGGTGAGTGCGAGGCCCGCCGAAGGGCCGCCTATGCCCCCGGTGTCGATCGTGACCCGGAACGGGTAGGTGAAGTCCTGCTGCGTCGAAGCGGCCACCCCGAGAAAGCCCCCTCCAGGTCGGTCCTTGGGACAGCCGCTCTGGGCAGCGGCCAGCCCTTTGGGCTTTTCGCCCAGCCTGACCGACACGGTCACGCTCCTGCCGGCGACCTCCCCGCCGTCTCGAGCGAAATGAACCTGTTGGACCCCAAGACGCGCCATCGACCCCGGCATCAACGACGAGAGGCCGACGACGAGGTCGCACACCGTGGTCACGGCGGTGCCGTCCAACGCCGTCACGACGTCGCCCACGGCGAGCTTGCCGAACGCAGGCGCCGAAGAGGTGACGGCCTCGATGACGGCGCCCCGATCGGACTCGGCGACCTTGTAGCCGAGCTTGCGCAATGCAGCTGTCTTCGCCGCGGCCTTGGCCTGGGCCATCTCCAGATAACCCTGTGCTGCGAGCTCGGATCCGGGGATCCCGACGCCGAGCACCGCTGACGCGGGCACGAGCTGGTCGCCAGAGGAGAGATGGTCGAAGAGGTACCCGAGAGCGGTGACCCGTGAGACGAACACATCGGTGAGAAGGATCGGGCCGATCGTTCGGTGGGCGAGCGCCCGGGGCACCGCGATCTTGGGACCCACGGCCTGCGCGTCGCCCGGGGACAGCACGTAGTAGTCGAGGTTCACCTGGCTCGCTGCGACAACTGCCACCAGGACGACAACGACCATCACCAAGATGAGCGTCCGACCGGACGGGCGCTTGGGTGTCCTCGCACGCGGGGCGCTCGGGTCCGACATACTCGTCAGGGTGGGCACAGCTCCATCAGGGCCGCCCAGGCGCCCGGACCGTGGTACCAGTCCCGAGATGCAGGTCGTGCTGGGGGGCTATGGCGGCGACATGGACGGGATCGCCCGGGCACGCCACCACCTCGATCCGCGGGTGAGGGCGGCCCGCTTGGGCGCGCTCCAGCGGCTGGGAAGGCTGACCCTCGCAGATCTCACCGAGGGTTTTGCGGACGCGGACGCGTCCGTTCGGTTGAGAGCGCTCGAGGCCGCCGCAGAGCACCGCCTTGCTCCCAAACAAGATCAGCGGAGACAAGAGCTCTGCGGGCTCCTCACCGAGGGGTTGGGAGATCCCGACGCGCTGGTGGCGGAGGCGGCCGCCTGGGCGTTGGGTGAGCACAAGGCCAGCGAGGCCGTCGGTGCGCTCGCAGAGATGGCCCGGGCGCATCCCGATCCCCGCTGCCGCGAGGCCGCCGTCGCCGCGCTGGGTGCAATCGGTCATCGCGGTGCACTCCAAACCGTGATCGACGCGCTGGCGGATCGCCCGCCCGTGCGCAGGCGGGCGGTGGTCGCTCTGGCGGCCTTCGATGGCTCGCTGGCCGAGGATGCGCTGCGCCGATGCCTCCAAGACCGGGACTGGCAGGTACGCCAGAGTGCAGAGGCTCTCCTCAGGAGCTGATGCCCCGCTCATTCGCCGGCGTCGGTGAAGACCGGGCGGAGCTCGTCCAAGGCCTCAAGGCACCTTCCGGCGCCGAGCACGACGCACTCCAAAGGGAGGTCCACGAGATGTACGGGGACCGCGGTCGCGTTCGCCAACCTCTGGGCCATCCCCCGCAGCAACGCGCCACCGCCCAGCAGGTGGACCCCGTCGAACATGATGTCCTGCGCTAGCTCGGGCGGGGTCTGGGAGAGACAGTCGGCCGCCGCCCCGACGATCTGCGCGACCTGGTCCTCCACCGCTCTTCGGATCTCGCCTGCCGAGAGCGAGACCGTCTTGGGCATCCCCGTGGAGACCTCGCGCCCACGCACCTGCGCGTCCTGCTCGTTCTCGTAGACGTGCGCCGAGCCGATCGCGAACTTGACCGCTTCGGCGGTCCGCTCGCCGACCGCGACCCCGTAGTTGTGCCGAACGTGGTGCTGGATCGCGGCGTCAAAGTCGAAGCCGCCACACCTGAGCGCGCGCTGGGCGACCATTCCACCCAAGGAGATGACCGCAGTCTCGGCAGTCCCTCCGCCGACGTCTACTACCATTGAACCGATGGGCTCGTGTATCGCGAGCCCAGCTCCAATGGCAGCTGCCATCGGCTGCTCGATCAGGTAAGCGGACGCCGCCCCCGCATGACGAGCTGCCTCCTTGACGGCCCTGCGCTCGACACGGGTGATCGCGGACGGCACGCAGATGAGGACACGGGGACGGCTCACGCGCGACACGCCGCAACGATGCAGCAGGACGCGGAGCATCCGCTCGGTGATGTCGAAGTCGGTGATCGCACCCTGGCGCAGAGGCCGGACCGCAACTATGTAACCGGGCGTCCGGCCGATCATCTGCCACGCCTCGGAGCCGATCGCGAGCACCTCGCGGGTGCGGGTGTTGTAGGCGATCACCGTCGGCTCATTGAGAACGATGCCTTTTCCCTTCGCGTAGACGAGGGTGTTGGCCGTACCGAGGTCGATCGCCAGATCCCGAGGCATCGGGCACATGGTAGGGGTGACGGCCGACCCCATCGACCCGGGCCGCCTCTGTAACCTGCCTGGTTGTGGCCCCGCCGGATCGTGACTCGCACATCACCGGGTCTTGGGGACCGGACGATCCGGACCCCCGCGGGCAAGACCGGCCCCCTACGGGCTGGGTCCCACCCGACCAGCGTGCCTGGCGGCACCCCTCAGAGCTCGGGGCGGCCCTGCCAAGAAGCTCCACGTCGGGGCCGCGCACCGCGCTGGGTCGTGTCGCTCAGCGGAACCACACCTTGGGAACGGTGCTCGTGGGCATGGGCGCCCTCGTGCTGCTGGCGGGGGGCTCGATCATGCTCGCCACCCAAAGCTCGGCACCGGGCACGCCGCCTCCCCTGGTCTCAGCCGAGGCGCCGGCCCATGGCATGGGCTCGGTGGTCCGGCTTGCCGTCCTCCGTCCGGACGCCACCGGTTACGGCTGTGGCCTGGTCGTCGCCAAGGGAGGCCTCGTTGCGACCGATGCGACGCTTCTCGCAGGGGCTTCCAGGGTCGTGGTCACCGACGCCTCGGGCCGACGCCAAGGCGCCCGGGTGGTCGCGGTCGACCCGTCCTCGGACATCGGCCTCGTGCGTGTCTCCGGGCCCCTGCCGGTCGCCCGAGTCGTCGACTGGAGCGCGCTCGAGCCAGGGGCAGGCACCGTAGAGATGACACTCTCACCCGAAGGCACCGGCGAGCCCAAGACGGTCTTTTGGAACGAGACCATCGACTCACCCTCAGACGACGTGGCCTCGGGGCCCGCCAGCGGCCTGGTGGGGGTGATCGCCAGCACCCCGCACGGCACGAGCCCCGACGGCGCGGTCCTCATGCTGCGCGACGGCACGGTCGTCGGCCTTCTCGACAACGCAGGCGTCCCGGCGGTGGGCGGCGGATCGGTGTTCCTGTCCGCGAGCTTCGTCGTACAGGTCGCGCGTGAGCTGGTCGCCGGGGGCGGCCACATCCAGCACGGTTGGCTCGGGATACTAGGCAGCGACGTGGCGGGGAACGAGACCCGAGGCGCGCGGGTGACCGAGGTCGACCCGACAGGGCCCGCTGAGGGGCGCCTCCTTCCCGGGGACCTGATCGTGGGGATCGACGGCCGACCGGTGCGTTCGATGGCCGACCTGCGTTCGCGCCTCTACATGCTTGGGTCTCGCGCCGCGGTGAACCTCGAGGTGCTCCGCAACTCGGCGTCATTGGATGTCCGGTTGCAGCTCGCTCCCTCGCCATAGGAGCACGCCGCCGGGGCACCTAGCATGGCGGAGGTGCCCCCAAGCCCCCAAGACCCCGACAACCCGCTCGCGGGCCTGCTGGGAGACCTGATGAAGGTGATCGGGGGGGCTCCGGGCCAGACGCTGCCTTGGTTGGAGGCGGCCCGTGCGCTCGCCTCGGGGGTGGCAGCAGACGACGGCGGCGAAGTGGGCAACGTAGATCCGATCGCGCGGATCAAGCTCGAGGAGCTCGGACGCGTGGTCGAGCTGCACGTCGAGGGGGCGACGGGACTCACGAACCCCGCTCGCTCCTACACCTTCGTCCCGGTGTCGAGGGCAGATTGGGCCAGCAGGGCCCTGGAGGGATGGCGCCCGCTCATCCAGTCGATGGTTGAGGTCATCGAGGGCCCGCAGCTCGGTCGAGACGACCAGCCCCAAGAGGGCCAGGACCTCCAAGCCCTCTTGGGCAAGTTCGCCTCGGCGATGGGCCCGGTGATGCTCGGGCTCCAATTCGGGTCTGCTGCAGGCCATCTGGCACGCCAGGCCCTGGGCCAGTACGTCCTCACTGTCCCATGGCCACAGAGCCATGAGGTCCTCGTGGTCCCACACAACGTCGCGACGTTCGCTTCGGACTGGAGCCTCGATTTGGACGCCTCCATGCTGTGGGTCTGTGCGCACGAGCTGACGGTGCAGCTGGTGCTGGACCGACCCCACATAGCCGAGGCCATGCGCGAGCTTCTCGCCTCGGTCGCCGTCGACACCATGGCGGCCCAGCAGGGCTTGGTCGAGCGCCTCGGTGACGCCGGCGAAGGAACCGACTCACTGGCGAGCATGCTGTCTGACCCAGAAGCGATCCTGTCGGACCTGCTCTCGCCGGGGACCAGGACGACCTCCGATCGGCTCAGCGCGGTGGTCGCCGCCCTCAGCGCATACGTCGATCACGCCACGGGCGCGATCGCCGAGGCGGTGACCGGCTCCCCTGGACCTCTGTCCGAAGCCTGGTACCGCTACAGGGCGTCGGAGTCAAAGGGGCGCCAGGCGGTGGCCACTCTCTTGGGGTTCGACGTCAGCGCGACCCAGGTGGACCGCGGGGCGGCCTTCGTCAAGGGCGTCTTGGACAGGGCCGGCGAAGAGGGGCTCGGCCGGATCCTGCAGAACGCACACAACCTCCCAACCCCCGCGGAGCTCGACGCTCCTGGGCTGTGGCTCGCACGGATCGACCTGCCCGAGGAACCGATCGAGCCGACTCAGGGCGGGCGCGGCTGACCGCGCACCCTGTGCGCCACCCGAGGCCAACCTCCTGTCTCGGACGCAAGCCCGGCTGAAACCCCAACCCCCTCAGCCCTGCGCCTCGGAAAAGCCGAGATCCCACTCGATCTCCAGGCGCTCCCTTTCCGCGTCGCGCACCACGCGCTCGCGATTGCGCCGGAACTGAGGGTCGTGCGGCGGCAGAAGGACGAGGCGAGCGAGGGCTCGCTCCTTGAAGGCCTCGATCGTCTCGGCGTCCCCGTAGTCCGCGGTGATGTCCCAATGTGGGGCCACAGGGCCGAGGTAGACGATGCGCACCCCTCCTACGGGCGGGAGGTTCTCATCGGGCCCATCGGCGCTCAGTTCTCTTGGGTCGGTCGACACAAATCCTCCAAGACGGGTTCGGACTGGCCGAGCGTAGTGTGCCTCGCGCGCCTTGCGACAGGGGAGGCTCGACCCCGGTCGCCCCCACACCTCTAGCGCCGACGACGGGGACCACCTCGTCGCGGGGCCCACAGCTCTTCGACTGCTGCGACGAGCGCGTCACGTGCTTGGCTCGCGTCCATCTCGGCGGTCCTGACGCTCTCACGAGCGCCGTGCGCCAGGGCGAGGCACATCGCCACCAGCCATCCGCTCGGCAGGTCGTCGCGAAAGACCCCGACTGAGCGTCCCCACGCCAAGACATCGCCGATCGCGGACGACACCTGCCTATGGGCCGCCTCCAGGGTCATCGGGTCGACGTGGCCCATGGCCGCCCGGGCAATGTCCTGGTGACGAGCGAGATGCTCCCATCCCGCGCTCACCACGGCCTCGAGAGAGGCAACGGGGTCGCCGCAGAGACGATCGACCGGGGGGATCGCATCGGTGGCCCGGGCGAGGGCGCGCTCCACCAGGGCACCAATCAAATCGGCGCGATTGGCGAAATGTGAGTAGACGGTCGGGCGTGAGACCCCCGCCTCTTTGGCCACCGCCGCGACGCTGGCGTCGGAACCGCTCGAGAGCAGCCGCTCGGCCCCGTCGAGAATCGCTTCTCGGTTCCGTCGCGCGACGCCGCGCCCGGGGTCGTCCCTGCGAGCCATGGGTTGACACGAGTGTAAAGCGGCGGCTTAAGGTTTACATCGATGTAAAGCCAACCGAAGGGACGCACGACCATGGGAACCAGGAACGGCCACGTGATCGCGCGCCGCGGGGCCGGGAGGTTTTTTGAAGCCGGACTTGGCTACGACCTCGGGGTGTGGTTCCTCGACGCATTCTTGGATCGGGGCAAGGTGACCCAGATCCGACAAGAGGTGCTCGCCCTGGCTGGTCTCGAGCCCACCACCACCCTGCTCGACGTCGGATGCGGGACGGGAGCTCTCGCCATCGCGGCCGCCAAGTGGATCGGCACGGGTGGCGCCGTGTCCGGCATTGACATCTCTCCCCGACAGATCTCGAGGGCCCGATCCAAGGCCCGGAGGGCGGGACTGGACATTGACCTCCGGCGCGGCTCCATCGACGCGCTGCCGTTCAGCGATCAAGGCTTCGACGTCGTGACCGCGACCCTCATGCTTCATCATCTGGGAGAGGACATGCAACGGGCGGGGGTGGCCGAGCTCATGCGTGTCCTCAAGCCGCCAGGACGTATCGTCGTCGCGGAGCTGTCGAGGGCGGCGGATGGGCCCCCGCAGGCCCCTCACCGCCGGGTTCACGCAATCGACGACGTCGAAGAGCTGCTCGAGGGCGCGGGGCTGGCCGTAGGTGAATCGTCGTCGGTGCTCCTGAGGCGCCCGCACAAGGGTTGGTCGGGGGCGAGGATCGTCTCGGCAACGGCGCGTTGAGCGCCGATCAGCGCGACGTCCCCCCTGCGCGAAGCAATGCGAGCAAGGGCTTGATGGTGTCCACCGCGATAGCAAAACCTATGCCCTGGGCCGGAGCGTTGCCGCGGGTGCTCTCGGCGACGGCGGTGTTCATGCCGATGACCTGACCGGCGGTGTCGACGAGCGGGCCCCCCGAGTTCCCCGAGTTGATCGCCGCATCGGTTTGGATCAACCCGCTCAGAAGCTCGCGGTGGCCAGTGGCCTCGTTGGTGGTCTGAACCGCCCGACCGAGCGAGGACACGATCCCGTGGGTGACGGTGAGCCCGCCGGAGAGCGAGAGCGCGTTGCCTATCGCGAGAACACTGTCACCTACCTCGGCATTTGCCGAATCTCCGAAGGAGACCGTGGGCAGTCCCTGTTGACCGGCCAAGCTGAGCAACGCAAGGTCCTGCGCAGGATCCTCGCCCACCACCCGCGCGGGCAAGGCCGTGTTCTGACCGAAGAGGGTGACCGACACCGAGCGCGCCCCGACGACGACGTGATCGTTGGTGAGAACCTCGCCTCGGGGAGTGATGATCATGCCGGTGCCCGCTTGGGTCTCACCGGCGTGTCCCGGCTCGGGTTGGGCTTCGATCGACACGACCGCAGGCTCCACCTTGCCCAGGATCGTCTGGATGTCGGGAAGCCTCGCAAAGCCCGGTGAGGCAGGGTAGAACCTCTCGACGATGGTCTGCTCGGCGCCTCTCGCGCAGAGGTAGCCGACGAGACCGCCCACGAGACCGCCGATCACGGCGGCCATGGCGACCCCGACAAGCCAGGTTCGCCCGCCGACGCGATGTCCTCCAGGAGGCTCGCCCCCGCCTCCCAGCCCTGGAGGCACCGAAGGTTCCCAGGACCCAGGGGGACGCGGGGGGGCTTTGGCTGGGATCGGCCCGGGAGCTGGCCGGTGCGTCCACCCGGGTGGGGCAGGCGGCAGGGACCCGGACTCGGTGGCCGGTGGTAGTTGGCTCAAGGACGCCCTCGTGGACCGACTCGAAGCACCTGGGACGACGAGAACAGGGGGCCGGCGCCGCTATGCTCCCAAGAGCGATATGGACCCGACAGTGGAAACCGAATGGATGGGCCGGGGCAACTGCCGCAGCTCGCCCCCGTCCGTCTTCTTTCCGAGCGACGGTCTCGGCGTCCAAGAGGCGCAGAAGATTTGTGCCCAGTGCCCCGTCGCGCAGGCATGCCTAGAGTATGCCCTTGCCAACCACATCGACCATGGAGTGTGGGGTGGCTGCTCGGAACGCGAGCGTCGCAGGATCTTGAGGGCACGCCGCGTGGCCAAGGTTTCCGTCTCAAGCTAGGGATCGACGGCGCGCCGGCGTCATCGGGGGTTGCACAGGCGAGCGATCTGGCCCCTTGCCATGGCCGTGCCCGAGAGTCGCCAGCTGGCCTCGATCGCCCCTGGACCCCTCCCGCCTCGGCCACCGCTCCCAAGACCCTGAGCATCTCGAGATCCAAGGTCACCTCCGACGAGCCCTGCCTGACCAGGGGGATCCTCGTGATCGAGCCCGTCTCGATCGCGCCCAGAGGCTCCATCGCGGTGTCGAGGTTGTGCGACCACGCCTTGACCGTCGGGTCTTCGGTGTTGCTCGAGCTCTGGTGCTGTGGGAGCACCCGGGAGGCCATGAGCTCGAGAAGCTGCGCGACGAGAACAGGGTCGTGCGCGCCGTCGTATATCCAACGAGGCCCCAAGACCCCGTGCTCCGCGCGGCCCACCAGAGCCTGCGCGGCGCCATCGAGCTCGGCTCCACGATACGTGAGGGGGACGTTGTAGAGAGCTCGGCGGCTCCCGTCCTCCTCAGCGCCGGGGGTGGAGACGAACATGAGCTCGATGCCTACCTCCCCTGCCGGGTCGTCCAGTCGGAAGCCGCCGGCAGGGACCAGCGACGCGGGCGACGGGCTCGTGCACCACGGCTGACGCGGGAGCCAGTGCGCGAGCAGCTCGAGCTTGGTCGGACTCATCGTCGTGTGGTGGATCTCGGCCATCGCGCTCAGTCTCGCGCCGGACGCCTCGGCGTGGGCCGACCCCGGCAGCGCCCCGGGTGACCGCCGGGCTGGCAAGCAGCTCCCGTGCTCTACGGGAGGCCGAGCTCATTTGCGCGATCAACCTGAGCGAGGGTTCAGAGCACGCCAAGTTGGACGCGCTGTTCGCTGCGGCAAGGGACCTCGCCCTCGACATGCACAGCGACACCGATCACAACCGAAGCGTCCTGACGTTGGGCGGGCACAGCGACCGCCTCCTCGACGCGGTCCGCTCGGTGATACGCACTGCGCTGGCGACGCTCGACCTGCGCTCGCACCGCGGACTTCATCCGAGGTTCGGCGTCGTCGACGTGGTCCCCTTTGCTCCCGTGCACGGCGACGCGCTCGACCAAGCGATCGCAGCGCGCCAAGAGATCGCCCGCTGGGCCGGCTGCGAGCTCGGGGTACCGTGCTTTCTCTTTGGGGCGCCAGCGGGCGGCGAGATCCTGTCGCTGCCCGAGGTGCGCCGAAACGCCCGGCGCGGCCTTGACCCAGATCTGGGGCCAAATGTTGCCGACCCCCGCCACGGTGCGATGGCGGTCGGCGCGCGCGGGCCGCTCGTCGCATACAACCTGTGGGTGCGAGGGGCCGGCCGACAGGACCTCAACGAGATCTCACGAGCGTTGAGGTCGCCCGCGATGCGGACCTTGGCCATCTCGGGACCAGGCGTGAGCCAGGTCTCGTGCAACCTCGTGGACCCGCTCTCGCTCGGCCCGGACGACGCCTACGATCTCGTCGCGGCGGCACTTCCACGAGGAGCGAGCATCGTGCGCGGCGAGCTCGTGGGGCTCATCTCCGACGAGGTCCTGGCCCACGTCCAAAGAGGGCGCTTCGAACAGCTCGGGCTCGCAGAAACCGACACGATATCGGCGAGATTGACCGACCCCTCCCTCAGGAGGCGTCGGTCATAGCCGCAGCGCTGCGCCGCTGAAGGGCACGGGCACGCCGCAGCCTGCGCCGCTCCCGCTCGCTCATGCCGCCCCAGATGCCGAACTTCTCTCCGTTGGCCAAGGCGTACTCGAGGCAGTCCTCCCGCACGACGCAGCCCCTGCAGACCTCCTTGGCCTCCCTCGTCGAAGCCCCGCGCTCGGGGAAGAACAGGTCAGGGTCGACGCCCATGCAGTTGGCTTGAGCCTGCCAACTGCGATCAAGACGCCCGTCGAGAACAACTGCAAGGTCCACCGGTCGGCCTCCCCTCTAAGTGGCACCGATGTAACTACAACTTTGTCATCTTGGTCGATTCGACCATACATAAGCAAGGGGGGAATTGTCACACTTCGCGGTGGAAAATGCCAGAGCTACCCTTGGATCACCACTCTACGTGGGCAGAGGCTAAGCTGCCGCCTTCTCCGTCACCCAGCGGGGCGCATGTAACGGCGCTGCCGGAGGAAATCGACGAGCACGTAGCCCCCCAACGCGTCCGGGTTGGTGTAGAAGGTGCGCCCGCCGTTGACCCTCGCGATCTGCTCCACAAAGGGGTAATGGGTCCGTTCGAGATCGAGCGCAAAGACGTTGATGGTGATGCCTGCCTTTGTGGTCCGAATCACCTCTGCCATCGTGCGTTGCAGGGTCTCTCGCACCGGCGGGTAGTTGAACCAGACTTCCCCGTCATCGTCTATGTGGGCCGTGGGCTCGCCGTCGGTCACCACGATCATCTGCTTGGTGCCGTGCTCGTGAGCGAGCATTCGCCGTCCGAGGGCAAGCGCGTGTTGCAGGTTGGTGCCATAGACGTAGTCCCACATGGCCGTGGGAAGCTCCTCGGGCTTTATCTCCCTCGCCACCTCGGAGAAGCCGACGATGCCCAAGAAATCCCGCGGGAACCTCGTCGAGATGAGGGTCTGGAGGGCCATGGCCATCTTCTTCGCCGGTACGAAGTTGTCGCGCATCGGCATAGACATGGACAGGTCCACGAGCAGCACGGTGGCCGATCGGCTGAGAGCCTCGGTCTCGACGATCTCGAAGTCTTCCGCCTTCAGCTCGACGGGCACGCCGGGGCCGCCTCTCGCAAGCGCGTTGCGCAGGGTCGCTCCCAGATGGATATTGAGCGGGTCACCGTGCTCGTAGGGCTTGGTGGTCTCCTCTCGGTCGTGACCGGTTCCCGAAACAACGCTGCGGTGGTCACCGATGCGCTCCTTGCGCAGCTGGGAGAACACATCAGCCAACGCCCGTTGGCCCAGGCGTCGAACACCCTTGGGGGTCAGCTCCGACCGACCGCCCCGCTGGGCAACGAGACCCGCCTCGCGCAGCGTCTTGGTCAGGCCCGCGAGATGCTCCAGGGAGCGTGCGGCGTCGGGGCCGAGCTGGCGTCGGACGGCATCGACATCGATCTCGGAGAGCGCCATGGGCGACGACGCCTGTGCAAGGAGCTCTTCCATTGAGGAGAGCTCGGCCAGCTCGCTCGCCGCGTCTGTCGCCTGGGAGAACGGGAGGGGCCCACCGCCCGAGAAACCATAGGAGCGCCCCCACCCCGCGCCGGGCATCGCATCTCTCAGGTTCGACGCGAACCGGTCCATCTGCCAGCGCAGGTCGACGTCGTCAAGCAACGAGGCAGCCATTGCTTGGAGCTCGGCACGCTGCTCGTCGCTGAGCGATCGCCACATCGCCTCGGCCGCAGCCATTCGAGCCGCCAGCTGCTCCAAAAGCTCGTCCAAGGAGGAGGGATCGCCCTCGAACAGGTCGCCATAGCTCTGCATAAAGCTCTCGAAGCTGGGGTTCAGCTCCTCGCCACGGGCGCGGCACTCGAGCATGTCGTTTAGAGCCCCGATGGCGTTGCGCCACCTTTCCAAGAGCTCCTTGTCGGGCGAGCGCAAAGCCTCCGACATTCCCTTGAAATAGCTCTCGGCCATCTCCGCTCGCAGGTCTTCCAGGAGGCGTTCGAAGCGCTCGCGGGCCTCGCTCGAGACGAAGTCGTGGTGGCGGAGACCCTCGAGCTTCCCCGAGGGCCCCTCGGGGAGAAGATCCAGAGACATCCTGCGCTCGCTCACGACCTCTTGGGTCACCTCCTTGCGCCTGTCGTCACCCGACGCCGCGGCCTCGGCCGCCATCTCGTCGATCCCCCTGCGCTCCATCGACACCACCTCGTCGAGCTGTGCCGCGATCCGCTCCATCTCCGCGCTCGGGCTGCCCCGCTTCAGAAGCTCCTCGCGACGCTTGCGCATCCTCTCGATGAGCTCCCGGGTCCCCATGACCCGTTCCCCCCCCTTGGGGCGCATTCCATTGCGCAGCAGGCGACGCAGCGTTTCGTCGAGGTCACCACCGGCCAACAGGTCGTCGGTCAGCGAACCGAGCAGCTCGTCGACGTCGAGATCACCCCATTGCTGGCTGCCGTCCCAGGGTCGGTAGCTGTAGCGCGCGGTCACCGGATCACTCTTACCTGCGCCGCCGGTACAGCGCGCGCGGTCCCGAGGAGTCCTTGTTCAGTCGCTTGGTTAGATGCAGGCCCTCCAGCAAGAACTCGAGGGCGGCAGCCATCAGCTGCGGTGACTCCGCGGCATCGCCCCCCGCGATGGCCCTGGTCGGAGGTTCCAACGCGGGCATCTCGGCCAAGACCGCGAGGTAGTCGGCCGAGGGCAGGTCATCGCCGGTGTGAACGACGAGCCCGTCGGAGAAGGAGCCCACGAGGGCGCCCGAGTCCTCCAAGGTCACCCGGCGCCTGAACACCGACAGGATCGCGGCCGCGACCAGCTGGGCCACAACCTCGTCCTCTCGGCCCTCCTCGAGCGCCTCGACCTCGATCTTTCCCTGAGTGGAAGGCACCAGGGCGCACAGATCGCTCACCCTGGGCACCACGAGGGGCTCTCCGAGACGCAACGACCTCCGCAACGCGTTGGCCACCAAGGTCTCGTAGTTCGCGATCGTCAGGCGAACCGAGACTCCGCTTCGCTGGTTGAGATGGGGGCTGCGCCTCGCCAGCTGGCTGATCTCGGCCAGCACCTCTTGCATGTAGCCCGGAACCAGGACCTGGGTTCCCTCCGGCAGGACCGCCTCGGCGCACATGATCGCCACCTCGGTTCGCGTCTCTTCGGGGTAGTGGGTCCGCACCTGGGCGCCGAAACGGTCCTTGAGCGGGGTGATGATCCGTCCCCGGTTGGTGTAGTCCTCGGGGTTGGCCGTGGCCACCAGCATGACGTCGAGGGGCAGCCGCACCCGGTGTCCGCGGATCTGCACGTCGCGCTCCTCCAGGACGTTCAACAGGCCCACCTGGATCCGCTCGGCCAGGTCGGGCAGCTCATTGATCGCGAAGACACCCCGGTTAACCCGCGGCACGAGCCCGTAGTGAAGGGTCAGCTCGTCGGACAGGTAGCGACCCTCGGCAACCTTTATGGGATCGATCTCACCTATGAGGTCCGCTATCGAGGTATCGGGGGTGGCGAGCTTCTCTCCATAACGCTCGGAACGATGGGCCCATGTGATGGGGGTCTCGTCGCCCTCGTCGGCGACCTTCAGGCGCGCGAAGCGCGACGTCGGGTGGTAGGGGTCGTCGTTGATCTCCGAACCGGCGACCACGGGCATCCACTCGTCCAGCAGGTCGACCAGCGACCGGATGATCCTTGTCTTGGCCTGTCCGCGCTCTCCCAGAAGGATGATGTCGTGACCGGCCAAGATCGCATTCTCCAGTTGGGGAATGACTGTCTCTTCGAAGCCCAGGACGCCTTCGATGAGAGGCTCGCCGGCCGCAATGCGACGCGCCGCGTTGCGCCGTAGCTCCTCTGACACCGGCACCGACTCCCAACCCGATTCGCGCAGCTCGCCGATCGTCCTCGGAAGCTCGTGGGGCACTGCAGGCGGGTGCGAGGTGAGGGGGGGCATTGCACGCGAGCCTATTGGGCCCGAGAGGCCATCAAAGCCCCCGTGGCGGATCTTGTGCGATCGCCAGATGGCTCACGGCAAGCCGCTGTCACGATCCGCCGGTTGCGCCCGTGGGTGACGTCCGCACCTCGTCGATGGCCGAGCGCTCCGACAGGCTCTCGACCATGACCCTGGTGACGCTACGCCATGGACGCCGACGGTGGCCCGCGGTGGGGCTTCCACAGGCTTTCTGACGATTGGGCGGCCCGAGTGGTCGCCGCCGCCCGATCCAACCCGGCGAGCTCGTGCTCGACGTTGGAGCGGGTACAGGCGCTCTCACCGGGCATCTCCTCTCCTCGGGCGCCCGGGTGGTGCCATCGAGTTGCATCCCCGCCGGGCGCTGCATCTGAGCGAGCGGTTCGGCTCTTCGGCTGTGGTGGTCCGGGCCGATGCCCCGGAGCTGTGCCTGCCTCGCCGTCGGTTCAAGGTGGTCGCTAACCCTCCGTTCTCGATCACGACATCTCTGCTGGCACGCCTGGTGAGCCCGGGCAGCCTCATGACCTGTGGCCACATCGTGGTGCCCGCTCACTTAGCGACCCGCTGGACTTCAGGGCGGGTTCGGCGCGCAAGGCGCCGGTCGCGGTTCTACGACGCGAAGGTCGCGATGCGGCTCCCGGCGAACGCCTTCCATCCGCCTGCGCCTTGGCCGGCCGCGGTGCTGCGCCTCGAGCGTCGCCATGGCGGGTGAGCGGCCGCACGCCCCGCCGGCCGATGACGCCGGCTCCACCGTGTCGCTCTTTGTGTCTTGGGTTCCGCGATCGGCTCCACACGAACAGCTCGTCGGGCAGGGTCTGCCCTTCCAACCTCGCCGTCCGAGAGCGAGCTCGGGGCGTTGAACTTCGAGGTCTCCCCGCAAGGTCAACCTCCCATGGTGGCCAGGCTCGCCACAGAGGCGTGTGGGCCCGGTTTGCGCTCCTTCACCCCCAGGATGGGAAGATGAACCGGTCACATCGGACCACCCGGAGACCTAGAAGGAGGCAAGCGTGAGCATCGAGCAGGCGACGGTGACGCCCGTCGCCATCGGCTCTGCCCGCGGGGGGCCCGGGCTGCGCACCCTGAGACGAGACCGCTGGTGGGTCCAGCCGACCATCACCGTCACCATCCTGACCGCGTTCGTCGTCTACTCCCTGTACGCGGTGTTCGTGAACAGTGACTACTACGTGGGCGCGCAGGCTCACCGCGACCTGATCTCACCCTTCTATTCCCCGTGCATAACCGGGAGCTGTGTCGCGGGGGCGCATGGAACCTTCCTCGTGATCCACTGGTGGATGGTCACGCCGGCCCTTCTCGTCATGGGAGGCCCGCTCGCCTTCCGGCTCACCTGCTACTACTACCGTCGTGCCTACTACAGGGGCTTCTGGCAATCGCCGCCGGCATGCGCGGTCGCAGACAGCCACAACCGCTACAGCGGTGAGACACGCCTGCCGCTGGTCCTCCAGAACGCGCACCGCTACTTCCTGGGCATCGGCATCATCTTCAACGTGATACTCACCATCGACGCGATCATGGCGTTCCGGATGCCCGGCCAAGGCGGCATCGGCGTGAGCGTTGGAACGATCGTCCTTGTCGTCAACGCCCTTCTGCTCTGGGCGTACACGGGCGGCTGCCACGCGGCACGCCACCTGTGTGGAGGTGGGGTGGCGAGCTTCTCCAAGCACCCCGTCCGCTACCGCCTCTGGAAGATCCTGACGCCTCTCAACGTCCGCCACATGCAGTTCGCCTGGGCGAGCCTAATCTTCGTAGCTCTGTGCGACCTCTACGTGCGCCTGGTCGCTGCGGGTGTCTTCAACGATCCCAAGCTCTTCTAGGGGTGCGATGACCCGGGAGTCCCATGACTACGACGTGATCGTGATCGGTGCCGGGGGCGCCGGGTTGCGGGCGGCCATCGAAGCCAAGGCGGCCTCGATGCGCACCGCGCTCGTTTGCAAGTCCCTCCTGGGCAAGGCCCACACGGTCATGGCCGAGGGCGGCGTTGCTGCCTCCATGGGCAACGTCTACCCCGAGGACAACTGGCAGGTGCACTTCAGGGACACCATGCGCGGGGGCAAGATGCTCAACAACTGGCGCATGGCCCAGCTCCACGCCCAGGAGGCTCCCGAGCGGGTGGAGGAGCTGGAGAGCTGGGGAGCGCTCTTCGATCGGACCAACGACGGGCGTATCCTCCAGCGCGACTTCGGCGGTCATCGCTTTGCTCGGCTGGCCCACGTAGGGGACCGGACGGGTCTTGAGCTGATAAGGACCCTTCAGCAACGCGCGGTCGCCATGGACATCGATGTCTTCATGGAGTGCAAGATCCTGCGCCTCCTCTCGGAC